>JAKOSN010000102.1 GCA_029777335.1 Planctomycetota bacterium | reverse complement strand
TGATCCAAACGACCTACACCTACGACCTGGCGTCGCGCTTGGAGACGGAGACAATCGATGTCAGCACCCACACCCTGACCTACGATGCCGTCAACCAGCTGACCGATGATGGCAGCAACAGCTACTCCTTCGACCTGGCCGGCAACCGCACCATGAGCGGCTATCAAACCGGCGCGGGCAACCAGCTCACCAACGATGGCGTCTACACCTATACCTATGACGCCGAGGGCAACCGCGTCTCCAAGAGCAAGAGCCCCAGTGATGAAAGCTGGACCTACGGCTACAGCGTCGCCAACCAGATGACCTGGATGGAGGAGCGCGCCACGTCAGGTGGCACCCTGCTGCTGCGCGTGGAGGAGAAGTACGTCGCCCTGGGCCGACGCATCGAGGAAGCGCGCTGGACCAGTGCCACCGGAACCGTGACCACGCGTTTTGCCTACCAGGGCGACACCTTTGACCAGAACGACCCCGCCCCATTGCACACTGCTCCGATCTTCGAGGTCATCGCCCACTGCTTCGTTCGAGGATGACGATCTGGCCAGCCAACCGACGCTTGTCCGCTTCGAGAACCAGATCAATATCGCCTCGCTGAAACGACTGCGCCAGGTCTTCGTGGATCAGTTCATCGCCTCATTCGCGCAGCCGTCGGTGTCGCTAACCATCGACCTCGACGCGAGACCCGACCCATGGGTCGCAGCAGCGCACCCTGTTTCACGCCTTCCACGAGCAGTATCTACCCCTTGTCCTTACCTGCGCCGAGAACGACCCGTGAATCTGCGCCACGGCATAGCGCTAGCCTCCGTGGGCGCCGAGGACAATTCAAGGGCTGGACGCTGACGACGTTGCGGGAGAAACCAATCAAAATCGGGGCCGGCGAAGTAACGGCCCTGGGGAGTCCTTTTCCTCGATTCCTCAACAAGGGAGGAATGCGCACGCATGCTCACATAACTATTCAGATGCTCCCCTCAGCCCCGCTCACCCTCTTTTTCATGTGGTTACGCCGTCAATTGCGCATATAATCGCGTGATGTCCGATGTCACTCGTTTGCTGGATGCCGCTGCGGGCGGCGACCGCCAGGCGGCGGCGGAGTTGCTTCCGCTCGTCTATGACGAACTGCGCAAGCTTGCCGCCGCGCGCATGGCTGCGGAGAACCCCGGCCACACCCTCGATGCGACCGCTCTGGTTCACGATGCCTACCTGCGCCTGGTTGGCGAGCAGCAGTTCGAGGGCTGCAGTCATTTCTTTGCTGCAGCAGCCGAGGCGATGCGCCGCATCCTGATCAATCATGCCCGCGACCGCAATCGGCTGAAGCGGGGCGGCGGCCGGAAACGGCTCGAATTGCTGGATCAGGCCGGTTCCCTCGCGGAGGATCCCAATCTCGTCCTGGCCGTGGATGAACTACTCACCCGGCTCGCTGTGGAAGACGCCATGGCGGCACAGGTCGCGCACCTGCACCTGTTTGGCTACCTTTCCGTCGAGGAAGCAGGCAAAACGCTGGGGCTTTCGCGGGCGGTCGCCTATCGGAACTGGAAATATGCGAGAGCCTGGCTTCGGGAGGCCATGGAAAAATAAGTTGGAATCCGTGAGACACTTTTCCCCTGGATGGGGCATTGAGAGTGGATCCCATTCTGGAGGTAAACCATGGCCGTTGACCACGCACGAGCGAAATCCCTGTTTCTGAATGCCTCGGACCTTGCCGAGCCAACGGAACGTGCGGCCTACCTGGACCGTGAGTGTGGCGGCGACGTCGAACTCCGCGACCGAGTCGAGGCATTATTGCGGGCCAACGACGCCGCGCCGCTACCCGCGCCCAGTAAACCGGATGCGACCATCGATTCCGATCCCGGCGAGCCGAATCACGGCGACACAGGGGATTACGCGCCGGTACCGGGTGAGGTGTCTCCCCAGCGATTCCCCACGAGCGACTACCGCTCACCATGCGAGCCTGGTGTGGTCATCGCCGGCCGCTACACGCTACTCCAGAAGGTGGGCGAAGGCGGCATGGGCGAAGTCTGGGTAGCCAAGCAAGCCGAGCCAGTCAAGCGCAAGGTCGCCCTCAAGCTCATCAAGACCGGCATGGACTCGAAAGCGGTGCTGATGCGTTTTGAGCAGGAGCGCCAGGCGCTGGCGCTGATGGATCATCCCAGCATCGCCCGAGTGCTCGACGGCGGCATGACGCCAACGGGTCAGCCGTTTTTCGTCATGGAACTGGTCAACGGCTTGCCGCTGACCAGGTTTTGCGATGAGGCGAGACTGACTCCCCGGGAGCGTTTGGAGTTATTTGTGCCGATTTGCCAGGCGGTGCAACATGCGCATCAGAAAGGGATCGTACATCGGGATCTGAAACCGGCCAATATTCTGGTGACGCTCATCGATGGGAGGCCGGTGCCCAAGGTGATCGACTTTGGGGTGGCCAAGGCGACCGGGGAAAAGCTCACCGAGGAAACGCTGTCCACGGGCTTTGGCGCCATCGTGGGGACCCTGGAATACATGTCCCCCGAGCAAGCAAGTTATTCGGGCGTGGATGTGGATACGCGGGCCGACATCTACTCGCTGGGGGTCATCCTCTACGAGTTGCTCACCGGACTGCGACCCATCGACGCGCGACGACTGAAACAAGCAGCCCTGACGGAGATGATTCGCATTATTCAAGAGGAAGAGCCCGCCAAACCGTCCACGCGTATTTCATCGGATGATTCCTTACCCTCGCTGGCCGCCCTCCGCCAGACCGATCCCCGCAAGCTGATGGCCTTGCTGCGCGGTGAACTGGACTGGGTGGTTATGAAATGTTTGGAAAAACAGCGTGACCGGCGCTATGAAACGGCCAACGCCCTCGCCCGGGATGTGCAGCGTTACCTGGCGGATGAGGCGGTGGAGGCGCGCCCCCCGAGTGCGGGTTACCGACTCAAGAAACTGTTTCGGCGGAATCGTGGAGCGGTGTTGACGGTCGCACTCGTGGCGAGTGCGCTTCTGGTCGGCACCGCGCTCGCCACCTGGCAGGCGGTCCGCGCCACGAAGGCGGAAGAGCAGGAGCGCACGGCCAAGGTGCAAGCCGAGAGGCTCGCGACGGACAATGCCAACCTCGCGGAGCAGGAACGAAAAGCGAAGACCACTGCACAGGAGCTGGCAACCGCCAATGCGAACCTGGCAACCAACGAGCGCCTCGCCAAGAACAGCGCCGTTGCGGCGACCCTAGAAAAGGAGAAGCAACTCACTCTCGCCCGAGCAAACCTGTTCACCAGCCAGATGACGCGAATCGACTCCATCCGCGAGACCGATCCGGTTTACGCACGCGAACTGCTCTTCAATCTCGAAGCGTGTCCGCTCGACCTGCGCGACGAGGCGTGGAACCTCACGGAACGCGCTTCCCAGCGTCATCTCGTCGCAACACTTCCGCAGAATGCCGCGGTCGTCGCACTGAGTCCGGATGGAAAACTCCTCGCTGCGGCGGAAGCGCGACTGGATGCAATGCCCCGAACGGCGCGGGGCATTGTGACGCTCCTGGAAGTACCCTCCGGCAAGGTTCGCGGCACATTACCCGAGTTTCCCGACCGAGTGGTACTCCTGGAGTTCAGCCCGGATGGAAGCAAACTGGCAATTGTCGCCGATGGCGAACCACGGCCGGTTCCTGATGGGATGGGCGGGGTGTTACTTCCGAAGCAGGCGGGGAAAGTTCAAATCTGGGATATCGGTACTCTGAAACAGACCGCCATCGGCGAGGGACATTCAGACCGCATTGTGGCCCTTGCGTTCAGTCCGGACGGAACAATGCTGGCGACGGGTAGCCAGGACCACACTGCCCGGTTCTGGGACGTGGCGACCGGGAAGGAGAAACTCGTCCTGAAGGACCACGCGAAGGAAGTCGCCGCAGTCGCGTTCAGTCCAGACGGGAAGCGAATTGCAACAGGAAGTCTGGACAACACCATCAAGCTCTGGACCCTTGATGGCAAACTCCAATCGACCTGGATCCCGGCACTCAACCCAGATCCGGACTTCGCAAAACTGAAGCAAACCGCCGAGGAAAAAGGCGGAGCATTTCCGAGTTTTCCCGGTGCCACAAACAGGGGCTATTTTGGCGACGGGATCGTGGCACTTGACTTCAGTCCCGATGGCCGGACGCTGGCCGCGGGCAACGCCAACTGGCTGATCGAACTGTGGGACGTGGAGCGCGGACAAACGAAGTCGATCATTCGCGGCGAAAAATACCCGGTACAGGACCTACGATTTCACCCCAACGGGAAGACTCTGCTCGCCTCCACAGGACAGAGTGGATCGAGTCAAGCGATCAAACGATGGGATCTTGCGACTGGGCAGTTGCTTCTGAACCTTCGCCATTTGTGGAACGGGATGAGCTTTAACAAGGATGGTACCCGACTGGCCGCAGGGACCATTAGACAGATCCAGATCATTGATCTGGACGCTCCATTGGAAGAGGTCAAGTTTACGGTTGAGAAGGTAAAGGGACATGCAACAACTCCGGTTTTCAACCGAACCGGTAACATCCTCGCGGCGGGTGCCGGGGAACGGATTTTCCTCTGGAACCTCCGCACCAGGAAACTTCACAAGACGCTTGAGGGGCATAAGAACGCGGTCTGCTCGCTCGTCCTCAGCCCCGACGGGCGCACACTGGCTTCCTCCAGTCGATACATCCCGTCTCCGTTTGCCCCTCAGCAAGACCCGCCAAAAGATGACATCCGGCTGTGGGATATCGAGACTGGCGAATTGCGCGGAGTAATTGAGGCCGGGGAGGTCAACATTCCCGCCCTCGCCTTCAGTCCCGACGGTGAAACCCTGGCTGCGATTGCCTGGGCGCCTGGAAGCCGAGATACGATCGTATCGATCTGGGATGTGAAGACGCGCAAACTGCGGTTTGCCCTCGAAAAGACCACTGTGGGATTCGCTCTGAGTCGGGATGCGTTTCTGGCCTTTCTCCCCGATGGCCAGACACTCGCCTCGGCCGCCGGGCGCTATCTCAATGTTTGGAACCTCGCGTCGCGCAAGATCGAGCGGAAATATGTCAACAGCGGGTCGCTTGGAGAAATCCGCAACATGGTACTCAGTCCGGACGGCCGGACCATTCTCGTGGTCGGGACTACGGGGGCTCGCAACCTGGAGGTCAAGCTCTGGAATCCAAAGACCGGTGAGGTGGTGAGCGAACTGCGCGGCGAAGGTGCTGGCGGAACTGCGGCATTCAGCCCGGATGGCAAGACCCTTGTCGTGGGGCACGCTCGCCAGTTGCGCTTCTGGAATCTTCTGTCGGGGCAGTCACGAGCGACCTTCAACGCGTCCACGGACCAGGGCCGCATTGGGATTGCGTTTGGTCCCGATGGGAATACGCTGGCCACCGCGCTCAGTACGAGCGCCAGTGTCATTGCGAATGACCTTCGGGAGGGCCGGCTAGAGGTGAAACTGTGGGACGTCAGTCGCCCTGCCGCCCTCCTGGCCTTCGGGGGCGATCCGCAAATCTCTGCGATCTTTACCCCCGACAGCAAATCGCTCATGACCCGAGTCATCCCAAGCGATGGAGCTGTCCGGTTCTGGGATCTGGACACCCTTCGCGTCCGCGCGGTGGTTAACACGACAGCGACGGATGAATCGTCAATCGCGCTGAGTCCCAATGGTCGGCTTCTCGCGGCTGGAGTCATTGCAGGAGCGGACCGAGAACGTGTGATCTACGGCGGGAGTGGGAATGGGAGTGTCTCAGGACGGTTGAATCTCTGGGACACTCAAACCGGGGAACTCATACGGCAGGTTGAAGTGGGCCGCGGGCTGGTTCGGTCACTGAGATTCTCCCCGGATGGCAAATCGCTCGCACTCGTTCACGATACAAGCGAAGGGAATACCCTGGGTGCTCGAAGTGCCTTTGTGCGGATCTGGAATCTCGACCAGAACCGGATGACAGCGGCGTTTCCCTTCCCCGACACCAGCGGAAACTCGCTGGCCTGGACTCCAGATGGAACGATTCTGGCGCTGTCTTGTTTCGACAGATCGATTCGGTTGATGGATGTCCAGAAGGGGACGATTCTGTCCGTGCTCGCGAATGCGGGGGGGGGCCTGCGCTATGATGCGCTCCGGTTCACAAAGGACGGTACGCGGTTGGTGGTTCGTATCCGAGGGGAAGAACTAATGCCGACGATGTGGGACTGGCGTGCTGCAAAAAAAGTGAACGAGCCGATCCCCGATGTCTTTGGCAACCCAGATCGCTCTCCCGATGGTCGGTACGAATTGCAGAAATACCCGTTCCGAACTGAACTCATTGATCGGAGAATCAATCCACCGATGGGTAGTTCACCTGAGCAAAAACCCTGATGAGACCATCAACGGGTTTGTGTGAAAACTCCTCGGCGGTCGCGGTGTCCCGGTTCGGTGCCGGCCAGCGCCGGTACGGCGAACCTGGACGCGCGGAGGCAGCGCTCCAGGCTGAAGCCCGGTGGAAAGGGTCCCCTCGGGCAGACTCAGGGCAGCGGCCAGGACGAGTGGCTCCATGGTGTCGAAGTCTACATCCAGGCCGGGGCCAGACTCGCCAAAGGCGTGCCTGCGGCGCTTTGGCCCCAGCCGGCGGCGAGGATGTGGATCTGCTGGAGCATCTCAGGGGTGAGTGGGCGGTTTGGCGTGTCCTGCCTTGTGCTTGCGTAAATGGCTCGGCGCGGAATCCTTCTGCCTTTGTACGAGCCCGCGCCCTCTCGTGCAAAGCGGTTGGTGGCCTCCGCGTTGCTGACGATTACAATCCGCCAGCTCCTCACGCCTCCCCTGTGTCAGCAGGCACGGCGAGCGAACGAGCAAAGCCTGGGCTATATCCCCGGGCCAGGCCGCTGGGTTGATGCAGGAGATGTGCAGCCTGGCGATGAGTTGCTGTTGCCTGATGGACGCATTGTTCAGGTGCAAGCAGTTCAGTATCGCTCCTACCAGGGAGGGATGCATAATTTCCAGGTAGAGGAACTGCACTGTTATACGGTTGGGGAGAACGGGGTTGTTAGTCACAACGATAGCTGGTGGGACCGAGTCACCACCAAGGTCAGGAGCACAGCCCAGAACGCCTGGAATTGGATCCGAGGAACAAAACCAGGGACTCCAGCAAGCACACGGCGAGTTACTGTCACGGCTCATGAGCCTCCAGTAAAAGTTTCTGGTGGTGAGGCAATGACTGCTGGAATCTTTGATCAGGAAACAGGTATGTCCCCAAGACGGAGGAGGAATTACAGACCTGGAAGGAAATCACACATCCTGAGCATTACAGAGAACTCTGCACATTTGCTGCTGAATGACAGAGGATCCCAGGCGGTGGTGGTTATCCCATTGCTATGGACTGCCTGTTGCTGACGGCGGCCAAAGTCCGCTACGACGCTGCAAAGTGAGTGCCCGTGCGCTGGATCGCTTGACGCGTTCGGCCAAACTCGCGTTGACCGCCCGCTTCTCCTGGAGCTTCCTTCTTTTTCCTGGAAGCTCCCATGCCCAAACAGGAAGCCGACCCGCCCCGAACGCCTCGGGCGCGACCGCCTGGAGCGCTGGCGCGACTCTGTCCGTCCGCGGCCCTGTGCTCGGCGAATCACCTCCCCGCAGGCTCCGTCTCCTTCCGCGTGCCGAGAGGAAGCGTCGCCGTCCGCCCCCACCTCCCCTTTTGTCTGCGTCCACCTCGTGTTCCCCTGCCGTTCCGCTCCCGACGGCGAATGACCTGGTCACCTTAACCGGCGAGGGGGCGCAAGGGGGCGGAGCTGGTTCTGCAGTCCGCCGGCGACTGGTCTCCCCGCGCATCCCCACCGTCGGCGGGTGAGACCATCGCTCCGCGCACACGGCCCGCAACGGTTCTCTCCAGAAAGGCAATCTCACGCAGTGGCCGGACAAGCCCGAACCGGACTATGACTGCTGCCAGCTGGCCAACGCCCGCAGCACAACCCCAGGAGTTCTCTCAACACAATTTCCCCACCAGGGCCGAGTTGCGCGCGTCGGCGGAATCGCTGCTTCGCCTCTTCCACCCTCTCCGACCCAGAAGTGCTAACCAATCGTGGGCCGCTGCTTGACTCTGGCGGCTCCGAAAGCCGGACCACCCACAGCCGAGCAGGAGTGAGGCGACTGTGCGGACCGAACGCAGTCATCTGTGCGGATGTGGCACACCGCGCTGCGGCCGACCGGGCGATTCTCCGGGATTCAGCAATTCAGGACATTGGTATCCTATTTGCAGAAGGAGGGAAAATCGCACTGAGGCGATTGGAATCAGGGGCGGGGTTGCTGAGCATGGACAATCCACGAACACCTCCGGATCAGGGCTACCACGTCGAACTGACCGATAGCAGTTACTGGCGGCGGCAAATCCGCTGCCAGGACGCTTGCCCGGTCCACACGGATGCACGGGGCTATGTGCGGGCCATCGCCGAGGGCGATTACCGCCGAGCCTATCTGATTGCTCGTGGGCCAAACCCTCTTGCCAGTATCTGTGGGCGCATTTGCGGAGCTCCCTGCGAGGCAGCCTGTCGGCGGGGCGATTATGACCAGCCGATCGCGATCCGCGCTCTGAAGCGCGTGGCGACGGCGCGCTACGGCCCGGAACAGGCCCTGGCCGATTTATCGCCGGGCGCTTACTGGACCACGTTCGCGCAAGAGGCCGGTTCGGGGGTGTGCGAAGCGCTGGACGAGTTACAGCGGTTGCGGACGGCAATCCGTGCCTCCGACTGGAAACGGCCCGAGGGCAAACCGGTCGCCATCATCGGTGCCGGTCCCGCGGGGCTGGCTTGCGGGCACGATCTGGCCCTGCTCGGCCTGCCGGTGGTGATCTACGAGAGTGAGCCCGTCCCCGCGGGGATGCTGGCCCTGGGAGT
>JAKOSN010000101.1 GCA_029777335.1 Planctomycetota bacterium | reverse complement strand
TCGGCGCTTCAACCCGGGATTCCAGCGGGGCTGGATGCCATCTGTCTGCGCGCACTGGCCAAGAATCCTGCCGAGCGCATTCCATCGATGGAAGCGTTCGCCGAGGCGTTGGCTCCCCATGCCGGGGGAGCAAAGCGTGGCCGCGGGAAGATGCTGGTCGCAGTGGCCACCCTGGTTGGCTTCCTCGTCCTGGGCGGGGTGGTGCTCTACTTGCGAACAGACTATGGGACGGTGGAGGTTCGCTTCAACGATCCCAGCGCGAAGGTGGAAGTTCAGCTCGATGGCCAGGAGATCAAACTTGTCGAAAACGGGCAAATCACAAGGTTGCGGGCGGGCCCCCATGCGCTGGAGGTGAAGGGACAGGGCTTCGAGACCGAGACCCGGGTATTCAAGGTTACTCGGGGAGAAACGACCGTTGTTGAGGTGGAACTCAAGCAACAAGTCGCGCCAGACCCGAAGGCGAATCGGGCTCGCCTCGCCGAGTTGTTGACTCAGGGAGAGGCACTGATCCGGAAAGCGCGCTATGCGGAGTTGCGGCCCGTGGCCGACGAAGCGTTGAGGATCGATCCAGACTCGCCCACCGCGCTGGCCTTTCGCGCCTCCTGTCAGGCGATGGCGGGGAACAAAAGTGAAGCCAGGACCGATGCGCAGGCGGCCCTTAAACTCAATCCCGAGACGGCGCAAGCCTTGCTCGTGCTTGCGTTTCTCCAGACCGTCGAGGGCAACCCCGACGAGGCGATCGCCCTGGAAAATATGGTGATTCGCCTGGACCCGAGCAACCCCTGGGGATGGACCAATCGCGGCTGGGCCTATCTGAACCGAATGGATTACCATCAGGCGATCACGGACTCCACCCAGGGGATTAACCTGGGGAACAGCCTTGCCCTGCTCAATCGGGGTGGAGCCTATGCCTGTCTTGGCAAGTATCGGGAAGCGCTGGAGGACTACAACAAGGCACTCGCCCTTGCTCCGAACAACGCCCAGGTCTACCTGCAGCGGGCTGCCGTCTATGCCAAGGCGGGAATGAAGACGGAAGCCGAGGCCGACTGGGCGAAGGCTCAGGCGTTGGACAGGACCCTGCGGCCGGAAGATCGCCCCGTGATCCCGGATCCACCTCAACCAGCGGCACGCAAAAAGCTGACTCCGAAGGAAGCCGAAACAGTGACGTTGGCGATCAAGGACGCGGAAACCTTCCTCGGTGCCAACCGACTTCCCGAGGCGCGCAAGCGAATCGAGGAAGCGTGTCGCCTTGATTCAACCTTCGCAGAGGCGCATTCCCTGCATGCGCGCATTCTGGCGGAGAGTGGGATGCTGCCCCTGGCGCTCGCTGAAGCCGAGTTGGCGATGCGACTCAATCCGAACGATGCCTGGGCCTATGCCGTGCGCGGCGGAATCAAGCGTCGCCGGCAAGATCTGGCGGGGGCCATCGCCGATCAGACCATCGCCCTGCGCCTGGATCCCGGCAATGCCGTCACCTGGAACAATCGGGGCTATCTCTACTACCTGCGGGGCAACTATCATCAAGCCCTGGCCGATTTGAGCGAGGCGCTTCGCCTTCGCCCCGATCTTACCGTCGCCTATCCGAATCGGGGTGGATGTTATCTCCGCTTCGCTGACTATCAGAAGGCACTCGACGATTACCACAAGATCGCCGAGGCGGAGCCGAGCAATCCGCGCTGGCCGATGATCTGCGCCGCCCTTCGAACCAAACTGAACGATCCCGAGGGGGCCAAACGTGAGCGCGCTGCCGCGCTCAAGCTCGATCCAAAGCTCGCCGACGCTCCCGCGCTGACCTTGCCTGCACCGCTTCCCGCGCCGAAGAAGGATCCAGCAGCGGCGCGCTCCGACGCTGGCTGGAATAACGAGTTGAAGGACACCCTCGAAACGCTCTTTCCTTCTGGAGTGGCGAAAGGAGTGGGCCGGCATCTGTACGGCGAACTCGACACCGCGCTCGAAACGCTGAAAGACGGCGAGTGGCGAGTCGGGGCCGGGATGACCAAGGATCACAACCCAGTGGTGTTGAAGGTGACTCAGGGCAAACTCTTCGTCGCCCACCCCACCGAGGAGCAGGTGACTGCATGGAAACTGTTGCCCAGAACGATCGATCGCAGGGTGGAGGCCCGGTTCCAGCATCGTCACCTTGATCTGGTCCGCCTCACCGCGAAAGGGCCGGTGCAGTTTGTTCGCCTGCCCGAGGGGGACATTGAAATCACGCTCCGCTTCAATGCCGAGGTGGTCACCGAGCAGCCGATCGAGTCGGTCAACCTGATCCTCCTGACCGTGGTCCGGACCGCGGATGGAAAGGAAGGAACCACCGAGATTTACCATC
>JAKOSN010000100.1 GCA_029777335.1 Planctomycetota bacterium | reverse complement strand
TGGGCAAAGACGTTCAAACCGCTGACCGCCGCGGAGGCGATGGAGTTGAAAAAGAAGACCGTCGCGGTGGCCAAACAGTGGGGGGCTCATCTCGATCGGCTGGACACCAACGGCGAGAAAACCCGCCCCCTGATCAACACCTGAGCCAACGCGCGCCGAGCAGGGCTGCGCCCTGCCCGGCTGTCAACCTCCTGGCATCAATTTCCTGGCCATCATCGAGTGACAGTCAACTGTCATCAAAAGCACGGAATGCGCGCCGTTGGTGTTCGGGTCAGCACGTCGAGTGAAAGAGTCCGCCCACGGGTTCGGTCTGTGCGAGCCGGTTGTACAATTCCACCGCGGCACGCGTTTCTTCCACATGCACCGGAATGCCGCGCTCGCGCAGATACGCCAGCGTTTCTGGGCAGGTTTGCAGCACCAGGTGCATCCCACGAGTCAGAACCACCACCTCGCTCCCGTGTTCAAGGAGTTCCTCGACATCGGCAATCTGAATTCCGGGGACGTGGTGCGTGTCGGTTTCACTCCAGTCCCAGGCGCGCCCTCCGCCCGGGTAAAGCTTGAAGTCACGCCCCGACCCCAGCCCCGCCACCTCCATCCTTCCCCACGAGATATGGGTGATCAACGGCGAATGGCACTTCCTCGTCAACATCGGTCACCTTCCTCTCCGAGGACATCTCCTCCGAAAAAGACGCCGGTCCGCTTTAACTGTTAGCGATCTGCACCTGGGCCGCCAGAACCTGACGAACCAGATCCTCCACGTGTTCTGCATCAACAAACGGGGAGAGAATAAATGACTTCAGCCCCACCACTGGTTCCCCATAACTGGTGCGGCGGTAGCAGTCGGTCAGCGACAGAGCGACTCCGCGTCCGGCCATCGCTTCCCGATGAATGTAATCGTAGACACGGCGATTGTATTCATTGTGGCGCAGCAAGGAATCACGCCAACCCACATCCTCCAGCTCGCGATGCTTCACACTGAAGGTGTCCACCCCGGGCGGATAGACGCGAAACACCGTGACCGTCCCAAAGTTGTCGCGATTGAGCACGGTGGTCGCCGCGTGCCCCTCCAGATGTTCGCGCAGCAATTGAGCCATTTCGACCATGTGGCCCAGAGTCACGCGCAGCCCTTCCTTGCCAAACAAGCGAAGATTGGCGAGCGCCGACAGCACCCCATTGCCGCCACGCGAGGTTTCCAGGGTGAACATCCCCGGGCGATAATCGCCAAAATGATAGAGATAAGGCATTTGCTCCGGGGACCGATTGAGCAGATGGAAATCATCCTGGGCGCGAACCAGAATCAAGCTCGACACATAGGGGGCAAAGCCGGTCTTGTGAAAATCCACGCCGAGGGAGTCGGCCAGGTGCAAATGGCGCACTCGGCGACAGGCCCCCGCCAGTGCGCGCACGGTGCGTCGTTGAAACCCCAGGGTGTTCGCTTCAATGTCGTAGTCGTTGAAAACCGCCCACGCCCAGCCAATGACCGCATCCGCGTGCACGTGCGGCCGATAGGGAAGGCGGAATTCCTCGACCAGGGTATCGCGCAGCGCGACCACGCCGGCGAGATCATCCAGGCCAAAGGCGTCGGTTGTTCCCAGGGTGACCACAAAGGCGGCAATGCGTCGGCCCTCCGCCAGAGCCGCCCGTGCCAGGCGCCCCAACTCGCGCAAATCCATCTCGTTACTGGGGGTGGTGGGGACCAGCACCACATTGCGCGTGCCCAGCCCAAGCCACCCCGCCACGTTGTACTTGCAGTAATGAGCGGCATCCGACGCAAAGAGCACGGCGGATTCGCGTACTCCCTCGGTCATGGTTCCCGGACAGGCTTTCTCCAGACCCATCTTGACGCCGTAGAGCGTGGTGCCCGTGCCGCCAAAGGTGAACAACCCGGCGGCGCGGCCGGGATCGTAGCCAACCAGGCGGGCGGTCATCGCCGACACCTCGACCTCCGCCAGGGCCACACGGCGACTGTATTCATCCCAGGCGATGTTCGGGTTATAGAGCGACGCCAGCAACCCCCCGATCAGGCTGGGAATCGACGGTTGCTGGATCACATTTTGCTGCGTGCGCGGATGACCGAAGATCGTCATCCCGCGCAGATAACTCACCAGGCGCGAGGTCACTTCTTCCAGAGAAACGCCCTTTTCCTCCAGGCTTGCGACACGGGCCGCCTCGTAGTCGGTCTCGCTCGTTTGACCGAGCAGGGGCAATTCGCTCTTCAGGGCATCCACCTCGTCGAGCGCGCGCATGATGGAGTGAACAAAGTACGAATCATGCACCCGATCCGAAACCGGCTGGGGAAAGGCCTGGCGAATTTTGTCCAGCACGGGTCGATACGCGCAAGGCATCTTCTGGCTCCTGATCGAGCGAACGAGACCCATTTTAACAGAGACCGTTTCCTGGAATGAGGATAGCAGTCGGAGGGAGAAAAAGGCATCCCGGATTCCGCGGCGAGACAATCCTGGCGTGGGGAAAGAATCCGCTTGGCAGGTTCCCCGTCGTCAAGCTATCTTCAGGCCAACCCGACGATGTTGTTGGAAACACTGCCCTTCACCCACAATGAGGACCGCCCATGTCCGGGTTTCGCCTTACTTGCCCCAGTTGCGGCAACAGTCAACTTGTATCCGCAACGGTGGCCAATGCTGCCAAGGTTCGGTGCCCCGAGTGCAAGGTCGCCTTTGCCCCGGGGAGTGCCAGGGAGAAATCCCCCGATTCGGGAGCCATCCGGGTCGCGCGACCGGCCGCGCCTCCTCCACCGCCCCCCCCGCGCAAACCTGCTCGACGAGAGGAGGACGAGGACACCGAAGCGCGCAGCCAACCGCGCCCGCGTCGCAAGAACTCGTCGCAGGGATTGAGCAAGGGGATCGTGATTGGCCTGATCGCCGCCGGTATGGCGATGGCAGGTGTGGTCACCGGCGTGGTGCTCCTGGTGGTAAATCTCCAGAAGAAGGACGAGTCCACCTCGGTGGTGTTTACTCCCCCCACGCAGGCGCTCGGTACGGGGCAGTCGGAGATCCAGAATCCGCCCGTGCTTCCTCCAGGTCCTGCGACGGGCACCCCTGCGCCGGCCAGCAGTGACTCGCTTTCCGACGAGGTCCTGACGCGGGTCAAGCAGGCCACCGTGTACATCAGCGTTCTCTACCCGGACAGGACAAAAGGCTCGGGCACCGGCTTTTATTGCCTGGGAGAGAACCTGGTGCTCACCAACGCCCACGTCCTGGGGATGCTTGCCCCAAAAAACCCGCCGCCCAGCACTATTGAGCTGGTGATGAACAGCGGGACCCAGGGTAGCTGGAATACCACCGCCACAGTTCTCGCCCTTGATCGCGAGAACGATCTGGCGGTTCTCGCCGCCAAACCTTCTCCCGGGCAGCCGTGGCCCAAACCGCTTCCCCTCCTGGGGGCCAATTCGCTCAAGGAAACGCATCAGGTGTTTGTGATCGGGTTTCCCTATGGCGAGGAACTGGGGCGGAGTGTCACGGTGAGCAAGGCGAGCGTGTCCAGTCTGCGTCGCAACAGTTTTGGGAGTCTGGATCGTGTTCAACTGAGCGGCCAGATGGATCCGGGCAACTCGGGGGGACCGGTCACCGATAGTCGCGGCAACGTGGTTGGCGTGGCGGTTTCGCGCCTGAGCGGATCGCAGCTTTGTTTCGCCATCCCCGCTGAAACCGTGCAGGGAATGATCAACGGGCGGCTGGTCTCCTGGCAGGTGCTGGAAGAAGGGCAGCGCGCGGGGAAACTGTTTATCAAGGCCAGGGCGAGGTGTATCAACCCGTTGCTCCGGATGAAGGAAGTGGGTGTCGATTGGTGGATCGGCGAACCAGGCGAGACCCGGTACAGCGGCAACGCGCCCGCCCGCCCCGTGGCGGAGGATGGGCCGCGCACCTTTGCCCCTGCCAGGATCGCCGCGAACGGCGAGAGCGCCGAATCAGCGATCGATCTTCCCGACTACCCCACCGACGGAAAAACCGTCTGGTGCCAGTTCCACTACACCGATGGAAGTGGACAGAAGCATTTCACCGAGGCGCAGATGTGTGAGTTGCGCCCACCGCCAAGGAAAGAGCCAGCGAACCTCACCTTGAAAATCAGGGAGGAACGCAATCGTCTGGAACTGAAGAGCAACACCGCCTTGCAGATTACCGCCGGGAAAGACCACATCAACCTGGAACGAAGTATCGACTCACACTTCTGGGAGGATGTGCGTCTGCTCGGGTCGCCCGGGCAGCTGGTCACCTATTATTCGGTTGCCGACAAGTACGAGGTGGAGGTGCGCAAGGATTACGAAGCCCTGCCCATGTCCTCGCGCATGAAGGAGGTGCTGAGGAACATAAGCACCCTGGGTCTGGTGCGCGTGGGTGATGGCTCGGGAGCGCGCACGCGCCGCTTTGTTGATCTCCGCCGTGTGCCTCGGGATTACCAGATCCTGATGGAGGCGATGTCCGATCAACTTCACAACTCCCTGGACTGGGCGTCGCTGACAGTCCCCTCTCTTGTCATCCAGCCGGGGACTCGTTGGAAGATGACCAAAACACTTCCGGTGGATCTTCCCGACGACAGAGATCTGGTCGCCCGTGCAGCAGTCACCTGTACCTACCTCGGCACGCGACCCTATGGAAAGCATCGGCACGCGGTCGTCGATCTGCAAGTGGAAATTGGCACGACGGGGAATCCCAACACCGAACTGACCGGGGGAGGGTTGGGAACAGCACTCATCGACCTGGACACAGGACGGGTGGTGCGCATCGACCTCAATGCGCGCGCCGCCATCATCCTGCGTGGCTCCACCCGGTTGGTGGTGGCAGGGAGCATGTGGACCTCACTAAAACGCAAGGAAGCGCTCCCACTGCCGCAAAATACCAGCCTGGTCACTCTCCGTGACTACAAGGAACTCCCGATCCCGGTCGCCATCCGCCCCACCGGATCAACCACTCCCCCCACAGGGTCCACGGGGTCAACGACTCCCACAACTCCCCCCGGCCCGACGACCAATGCCAGGTTGCGGCGCAGGTTCGAGGGGCAGGATCGTCTCACGGGCGCCATGGCCTTCTCGGCGAACGGACGCTATTTCGCCTCGTGTGGCAATCTGTGCTGTATCTGGGAGACGGCGACCGGGAACCTTGTTCGGCGAATCACCTCGAAAGATGGAACGTTTGCCGCGACAGCGGTTCGGCTCTCCGCAGATGGAGAGTTGATCCTTGTCTCAGGCACCGACCGGGCAGGCAACAACCCCGCGGTCTATCGCGTGTCGGATGGCAAACAGATATGCCGATTTACCGGCCACTCCCAGACCGTTCGGGCCATCTGGTTTGCCTCGGATGGGTCAATCGCGGCCAGTTCAAGCAACGATGAAACGGCCTGTATCTGGAATGCGCGAACGGGCCAGGTCCTGCACACCCTGCGTCCCAACATGGGAACCTTGAACGGGGTGGTCCTTTCCGGAGATCAGAAATACTGGGTGGTGTCGGGGAGGGCAACCGGCATCTTTGAGGTGGCGACCGGCAAGAAACTCTTCGACATCAAACCTGCGACGGGTATCCTCGCTCCGTTCCCCGATGGCAAGCATTTCCTCGCCGGTGGCTCCGATGGCACGCTGCGCAAGTACGCCTTCGAGACAGGCAAACTGGTCGATGCCTGGTCGGGGCATCGCAGCTGGATCGAGCATGTGAGCATCAGCGCCGATGGCGTGCGCTTCCTGTCCACGTCGCAGGATGGCACCACACGGCTGTGGGACGTGAACAAGGCGCAACCGATTGCCATTCTGGAAACCCCCGGGGGATTTGGAGGAACGACCCTCGGGGCCGACGGGCGCACCTTTGCCAACGCGAAGGACGGCCCCGCCCACGGATTGTGGGACTTGCCGTAAGAGTGCACGTCCGTGGGTGAGTGGCCTTTTATCGATACCACTCACCCACGATGTCGCACAGGCAGGTGCCGTGGTTTTGCGAGCCTTCACAGATCCCAGACACAGACAGTATTATCAGCACTTCCGCCCACAACCAACCCTCTCTTTGCGTGGATCGCCACGTTCCCGATGTTCTGCTGCGGGCCAGCGAGCACCTGGAGCGCTCGGCCCGTCGCCACCTCCCAGACCACCACACTTTGATCATGAGCGGCTGCCAGGTAAGTGCCCTCCTCGGAAAACGCCAGGCTCTGGGCGAGATTGGACGTGAAGTGGCGGACCACCTCTCCTGTCGCGGATTGCCAGAGCAGCACCCCACGTTCTCCCTCTTCTGCCGCGAACGAAAGCGCCAGTAGATCCTGCTGTGGATGGAACGCAAGGGCGTGGCACCGGATGGCTTTCCGCGCAAACGGGCCAGGGAGTTCACGCGCTGTTGCCGTTTCCCACAGCCACACTCCGTGCTGCGTGGCCGAGGCCAGCATGGCGCCGTCGTGACGAAACGTCACGTTCTCAATCGCCATTTTTGGAGCTGGGCAGGTGCGGAGGTGTTGTCCGCTCTGGGCGTCCCAGAGGGTGAGTTCTCCCTGATTCCCCCCTGCCGCCAGAAGGGTTCCATCCGCCGAAATCGCCAGTGCGCGCACCTGGGATCTCGCTGCCGCTGCCTCCCACATCCGCTTCGCCTTCGCCAGCTGAACCGCCTGCAACTCCCCCGCGTCGTTCCCGGTGACAACATAACTTCCGTCGGGCGCCACCACCATGCTCAGGAGAGAACCAGCCACACGATATTTTTTCTGTTCCTCCCCGCTTTGCGCATCCCAGCGAATGACCTCTTTTCTGTTGCCTGCGGAGAGCAGCGTTTGGCCATCAGGGTGAATTTGAACACCACACACGCTTTCCTTGTGAGGAAGTGTCAAGCGAGGCAGATTGGAGCGCGGCAGGGTAAGTGGCGCGGGCATCACCCGTGGCCCTTCGGTTTCTCTGAGAAAATCGGTCAGGTCGTAGACTGCAACGCGATCACCGGCCACGGCGACCAGGCGGTGCGTGGGGGCGTCGTACTCCAGGCGGCTCACCCGGTCGGTGAATCCGCTCAGCAAACAGCGTTGGCGGCGTGCCCCAAAATCCCAGATCTGAACCGTTTTGTCAGCAGCTACGAAGAGGGTTCGTCCATCCGGAGTGAACAGCCCGCATCGGTGCTCCAGATGCGGGTGCACCTCCGTGATTTTCCCCTGGGGCAGATCCCACAAGACTGCGCCCTGGGAGTTACTCATGAGCAGCGACTGCCCGTCGGGAGTGAAGAGCACGGGCCCCTGGAACGCCCCCGTGTCGGTCGTGAGAATGTGCGTTTCGCAAACGCGGTGCACATCGAGCAAACGAACACCATCCCCACTACTGGAGGCCGCGTGCAATCCATCCGGCGAGAACGCGATCGAATGCACATCGAAGCGATGATTCCCGGCCTGACCAAAGAGTTGCCCCGTGTGGATGTCACGGAATTGCACACCCTGGCCGGACACTCCAAGCGCCAGGGTTTTCCCATCGACCGAGAGATGCATCGTCCGAATCGCGCCCTGCCTGGTTTTGACACAGTAGAGTCGGTCCCCTGTGTTTGGATCCCACGCATAGAGCCGGCCGAGCTGAATACTGGCACAGATAATCGATTGATCTCCACTCACCGCCAGTCCCGTGGCATCACCTTTCATCTCCCAGCTGTGGAGCACCTGGTTGCTGGCCATATCCCACACCCGCACCATCCCGGTGGTATCAGCGGTCACCAGCCGGTTCGTTCCAAGGAGACACGCTCCGCGAAAGCAGTGGTACGAACCCAGGGTTGGTTGCGAGAGCTGCAAGGAGAAGATCGGCCTGGTGAACGCAGTGGAGCGCGTTTGCTGAGAAACCGGTCCCTGGCGCGCCGCCCGTGCTAATTGCCTCTCCAGATCCTTCTCCAGACCCCACAGATGCGCGTGACCGTCGGCACAGGCCGCAGCGACGGCTCGATTCTGGGGAGCAAAGGCGAGGTGATACACTTCTCCAGTAGCTCCGTCCCATGCTTGCAACGCTCGCCCGGTCCGGGGATCCCAGAGCGTAACCACTCCCTGATCGTCCCCCGTGGCGACGAGGCGGCCATCTGTGGAGAACGCACAGGCGTTGGCACGAACATCGATCACACGATGTTCCTCTCCTGTGGCGGTGTCCCACAGACGAAGGGTTTCATCGAGGAGCGAGCACGAAGCGAGCATCTTCCCATCGCTCCGAAACGCAAGCCCGGAGATCAGATTGAGATGCCCCTGGAGCGTGTGTACTCGATCAGTTCCCTGGTAGGAGCGCACGGTGATATGCGGATCATTGCCGGTGTGGGCGTAGAGATTCCCCTCGGGGCTGAACGCCCAGACGCGGACGTTCTCTCCGCTCAGCACCAACGCCAGGGAGGTGAGCGTACCCAGGCTCCAGCGATCGCCGTTATACCGATACCCCAGCACCAGTGCGTCGGGTAAAAAACAGCCCGCGAGTATCTCTCCATGGGTGCCCCGGGTTGAGGCGAACTGCATTCTCGACCAGCGATCCCACAGATAGATTTCTCCCCACGCCGTGGCGGCAGCGATCCAAACCCCGTCGGAACTGATGGCAGCGACCCTGGCGCGGTTGGGTGTGGGGAACACATGCAGGAGGCGACCGTGCGTATCCCAGACGCGCACCGTGCAATCATCCCCTGCAGTCACCACAAACGAGCCATCGGGGGCAAAAGCGACACTGCGCACGGGAGCATCGTGAGACAGCCTTTGCTTGCCCACGGCTGGCGGCTTCTCATTCCCTGGGATCTCCCGAACAATATCCTCGTGATGCTCTGGTGTGGGCGTGGTTAGCTCCTCAGAGAGGGACAGGCTCTGCGGCGTCGTGAAGGGGATCCCACCGGCGACCAATAACGCGCGCTCCTCTACGATTCCCGTACTGGCTAGTTCGGGCTCAAAGGTGTACAGAGTGTAGTCGCCCGCGGGTTCACAGGTAAGTAGCGTTTTGCCATCTCCCGTTAAACAGACCGACAGCACCTGGGGGCGAGGGAGATGCTCACGCTCCCCGTTCGCATGCCAAACTTTTAATTCATCGCTGGTGACAATTCGATGACCATCAAGACTGATCGCCACCGAAAGCGCCTCGCCGTTACAGTCGATCGTTCGGACCAACGTTCCCGAAGGCAGTTCCCAGACACAGGCGCGCTGATCGCTCCCCGTGGACACCAGATATGCACCCCCCTCGCTAAACGCCACCGCCAGGGCACGTCTGGAATGTCCGCCAAGGCGGTGCAGCACCTCTCCGGTGGCCGGATCGCGCACACAGATACTGCCATCATGACCGGCTGTGGCGAGGAATCTCCCGTTTGGTGCAAATGCGATCCCATAAATCAACACCTGATCGTGCCGGATCGACCAGCGAAGGTGCCTGTTCCCCAGTGCCCACAGATCCAACCATCCCTGCCAGGCGCCGGCAAAGGAGAGCCCGTCCTCGGCCAGGGCCACGGCACCGTTGTAGCCCGGGTTGGGGAGACGGCGGAGGATTGCTCCCGTTGCAGTGTCCCAGATCAGGATGGGGCCAATGGCACTGATCGTTGCCGCCACCCGACTACTTCGTGTCAGTAAGAGTAACTGCCGAAAATTGGAGTGCCAGGTTGCGAACGCCGACTCCGATGCCAGCACATCCGGTTCCCCCTGGTCTTCCAGCTGCGGCTGTTTCGCCAGGATGGCGGCGAGAATCTCCTGGGGATTTGCACACCCGCTCAGGGGATTATTGGTCAGGTCAAGCGTTCCCCACCCTCTGGTGAAGACCAGTCGCCGAAGCTGGGGTGAACGGAAAAGTGCCTCCCCGCCCGCGCGATTGATACGGTTTCCGTGCAGATCGAGGTGAAGCAAACGTGCGCAGATCGGGCTGGATGCCAGGGCCTGCGCGCCCACGTCGGAGAGGGTGTCGTTCCTCAGGTGAAGTTCGAGCAGGTTTCCCAGATGAGGGCTCTGGGCGAGCACGCCAACTCCTTCTTCTCCAAGATGACACCCATCCAGTACCAGTTTCCGCACTCGCGCCAACCCCGACCAGGCAGAGAGCATGCGGGCTCCTTCAACCCCAAGATGCATCCCTCCAAGTTCGAGTTGCTCCAGGCGCTGAAGCACGCGTGACCCCGTTAAGCCCCGTATCCCCTCCTTCCCTGCACTCCCTTCTGCCAACGCAAGGTGTAGCTGGCGCAATTCTCCCAGTGAGGGATTCACTCCCAACGTTTTGAGGGCATCGTCGCTCACGGCATTGCGTGAGAGATCGAGGACGCGCAGCCGATGGAGAGGGGCACGCGCCAGCTGTTTCGCTCCTTCCCCTCCCATCGCATTCCCCGCCAGATGGAGCGATTCCAGTGCGGCCAAGCCACGCATCTCTTCCATGTGGACAAACGCCTGATCTCCAATCTCATTGCGCGCTGCCACCAGCGTGGTAAGTCCCGTCCAGCCAGGTCGGCCTAACACCGCTCGCAATCCAGCCTCCCCCAGTTGATTGCGCTCCAAATTCAAATGCTCCAGGCGACTCAGATGAGGGCTTCTCCCCAGCGCAGCCGCCCCCACATCTCCAATCCCATTGCCACCAAGATTCAAGGTGTGCAACCGGGCCAGCGAGGGCATCTCGGCGAGGCGCACTGCCCCTTCCTCTCCCAGAAAGTCCTTCCCCTCTCCCCGGTCGCCCCACAGGGTAAGAACCTCCAAACGGGGAACCCCGCTCGGCAACCTCTCGCGTGGCGCTTTCCTGAAACTGTGCAACCTGTTTCCGCCAAAATGCAGCGTGGTCAGCGCTGGCAGGCTTTCCGCGGTTGCCAGCGCCTGAAAACCCTGGATGCCAATTCCGTTCTGGTTGACAGTCAGTTCTGTGAGCCGGGTCAGAAACGCCGACGCCGCGAGCGCCAGGACTCCTCGGTCGCCCAGGGCACAGTTGGAGAGGTTGAGAAACTCCAGGTTGGCAAGGTTGGCCGAACTCGCCAGACGAATCGCCCCGGCGTCGCCAATCGGAATTCCCTCCAGATTGACAGCCTTGAGACCACGCAGACAGCGACTGTTTGCCAGCGCTTCCATCCCCTTGACGGAGATCTCCTCGTTCCAACCCAGGTCGAGTTCCCGGAGATTGCTCAGATACGGGGAGTTCGCCAGCGCCTGCAGGTCGTTGTTGAGGAGTTCGCCCCGCGCAAGGGAGAGTCCAACGAGACTCGACACGCTGGGAGCCCTGGCCAGGGCGCGAATGCTCTTGCCGCCGAGGGCGCACTCTTCCAGGCCGAGAAAGAATATTTTTACTATCGTTTTACTCTTTAGAAGAGGGATTAATCCGTCCTCCCAGATGGGATTACCCTTGAGGAAAAGAGCGTTGAGATTGCTCAGGGAGTTGCTGCGCGCCAGATCGGCCAGGGCCTCGTCGTCGAGATCCTGGCGTTCCAGATCCAGACAGGTGAGATTGCCCAGCGCGGCGGAGCGGGCCAGCGCCCGTCCCCCAGCCGCCCCGATCGGCTCTCCACGAAAACGCAGGCCGGATATCTGGCTCAGGTGAGGCAACCTGGCGAGTTCCTCGGCCCCCGCGCTCCCCAGCGATTCCAGGGTAAGGAGGCGAATGGGAGCCGTCCGCAGCGCGTTTTCGCCATCCTGCAGAAAGGCGTCTCCCGCGAAAGTCACCCCTTCGACAAAACCACGCCGAAACCGCCCCTCGCGCACCCGCGACGACACTTCCAGCAGCCACCTCTCCGCATGTTCCGCCAGCAGATCTTCTTCGCGCCGGAGCAGATCGCTCAGCCGAGTATCGCTGAGCGGCCAGGGAATGCTTCGGCGCATGGTGTAAGTGCGCACATGATGCAATCGGCGCTGCCCCCAGTCCTGGTGCTGATAGTTCTGGAGCGCAGCGATCCCTTCGGGTCCCTCCTCGGGAACTACCTGCTGACGTTCGGCGAGGGAGAGCCAGGGGGGCGAGGGAGCAAAGAGGGAGTCCAGTTGCAGTTGCAGGCGGATGAATTCGGCGCGGGCTGGATCGCCGTGCTTGTCCAGCCAGTCGGCATAGGCGCGGCGTGGGCCATCCCCATCGGGAGTCGCGCGAATCTCCTGCAAGAGTGTCAGTGGCTCCTTGCGCATCGTAGGTTCCTCCAGGGTGGGGAATCCGGCCCTCCCTGACCGATCCCTGCACCGGCCCGAACGGGGAGTGAGTGTACTCTCGAACAGCCTCTTCTCCCTTTCATGGGATTCTGTCGCTTGCTCGGCACACCAAAATCCTGCAATCGCGCTGGGACCCCTTCCTGGGGCTCCGAGTTCCAGGGGTTAATCGGGGAGAACACGCTTGATGTTCGGCGCATGGTCGGTTAGAGACAAGAGGGGTGAGATCACCGAGCCTGGGTGATCCTCTCCTGCCGAAGTGTCCTCCTGGCCTACAAGAGTCCTCCCGCACCGGAATGCTCGCGAGGATACCCGATGACGATGCACTATCCGCTGGATCGGCGCACCTTCCTGGTCGCAGGCGGACTTGGTTTTTTCGGCATCAATCTGGCCCACGCCGCGGCCTATGCCAGCCAGCAACCTTCCACCCCCGGACGGAAGATCGCTCGATCCACCATCCTGATCTGGCTCAGTGGTGGAGCGTCCCATATTGACACCTGGGACATGAAGCCCGACGCGCCGGCAGAATATCGCGGCGTGTTCAAGCCCATCGTCACCTCGGCTCCAGGGATTCAGCTGTGCGAACATCTGCCGCATCTGGCGCGGCAAGCGCATCATCTGGCAATTGTGCGCTCCCTCGGTGATCATGGCCGCGGCACCGGCGATCACCATGCGGGGTATTATTACAATTTGACTGGCCATGCCCCGGATCGCAGTTTCCATCAGTTGCTGAATGCGCGCACCCCCTACCCCTCCGACTGGCCGTCGATGGCCGCCGTGGTAGCACTCAAACGTCCGCCCCACCCCCACCTTCCCTCCACCATTACCTTGCCCCACAAGGAGGGGGCCCCCGAATACACGCGTCCCGGGCAGTTCGCTGCTCGACTGGGGATGGACTACGATCCGGTCTTCGTCGATGGCACGCGGGAACGTCCGCTGGACTTTACCGTGCCGGCGCTCAGCCTGCAGGGAGATATCTCCGCGGAACGCCTTCAGGATCGTCGCACCCTGCTGGGCGCTCTCGAGGCCGCCCAGCGACGAAGTGAGGCCTCGGCGGCCATCAATGATTATGCCAAGCATCAACGTAAGGCGTTCACCCTCCTTTCTTCGCGCCAGACCCGGGCGGCCTTTGACCTGCGCGCCGAGCCCGAGAAAGTCCGCGCACGCTACGGCAAGGGAATCAACGCCATGTCCATGTTGATGGCGCGGCGCCTCGTGGAAGCAGGAGTGCCGTTTGTCACGGTCTTCTGGAAGGGCGATAAGGAACTCGACAAGTTGTGCAAGAGCGGCGGCGGATGGGACACGCATGGCAACAACTTCAACTGCCTGAAGGATCGTCTGCTTCCCGAATTGGATCAGCCGTTTGCGGCCTTGCTCGAGGATCTCCACCAGCGCGGTTTACTGGCCACCACCCTGGTGCTGGTGTCGAGCGAGATGGGGCGTAAACCCAGGATTGGCGATCCGCGCTCGGGGGGAGTCGGGGGCGCGGGCCGCGATCACTGGACCGCCTGCCAGTCGGTCTTGCTCGCCGGGGGCGGGATTCGCGGCGGACAGGTGTTCGGCACCACCGACAAGCGCGCCGAGTATCCCGCTGACAACCCCGTGGCACCGGAGCACATCGCGCGTACCGTCTTTCACGCCATGGGCATCGACGACCTGCACGCCATCGATCGCGAAGGGCGCCCCTTCCACCTGATGCAGGATGGTCGTCCCCTGACCGAACTGTTCTAGCCGATGGGCGGAGAGGCGTTTTGTTTCCCGATCCGAGCGCGGCAAAGGAGCACTCCTCACACTCTGCGCGCGGGGAAGTTTGCCACCATTCCGCGAGCCCAGATTGAGCCATTGCCAGGCGACTCCATGGTATGAAGGCTGTCGCATTTCGATCAGCACCATCAGGAGTGTCAGCACCAGTGACACTCCTGATGGTGCCTTTTCACTCATTCATTGCCCGTTTTCTGGGCAGGGTGAATCCTCCCCCGTCTCCAGGTGCAGGATGACTCCCTTGCTGGGACACGGTTTAAGAAGAATCGTATCCTGATCAGAAGTTTGGCATCGCTCCTGCACCTGGAGTGGATGCCGAAGGTGCGAAGCGATTTGAAGGGCCCCCTGTCATGAAACGCATCGGCATCCTCACCGCGGGTGGCGATACCCCTGCTCTGAATGCCACGCTGTACGGAGCCGTCCTGCGCGCCAGTCAGCGTCGGGTCGAGGTCATCGGCTTTATCAAGGGCTTTAGCAGCCTGTTCAATCCGCGCGTGCCTCATGTTCGGCTCAATCCCCTGTTTGCGCCGATCCCCGAACTGGATGCCGCCCGGGGAGGAACGTTGATCGGCGCTTCGCGCGATTATGTCGACCCCGAAGATAAACCAACGCTGGCGGAAGTTGTTGATCGCCTGCATCGCCTGGAGATTGAAGGGCTGATCTGCATCGGTGGCGATGGAACGCTCAATGGCATGCAAGCCCTTTCGGATTATCTGCCCACCGTGCTCGCTCCCAAAACGATCGATAACGACCTGGGGTTGAACTACCGCCACGAACCCGACGAATGGACGCGCGAGCCCATGGCAGAGTCTCCCGGCTATCGGTACGTTCGTGGCCCGGCGCGGGGCCGATTCGATCTGAACCAGATGATCAACTATGTTACGCCGGGGTTCGCCACGGCTGTCTATGTCTCGGCGGCGGGCGTGCAGCGCATCCGGACCACCGCCGAGAGCCATCGCCGCATTGCCATCATCGAGGTGATGGGGCGCCACTCGGGTTACCTGGCGCTGGGGACGGCCTACGGACAGCCCGATATCATCCTGATCCCGGAAGCCAAACTCAACGTGGAACGGCTGGTGGAACAGGTGATCGACGTTTACGATATCCAGAAGAACGTTGTCATTGTGTGCGGCGAAGGGGTGGTCGACGAACAGGGGAACGAACTGGGGTCCGAGCAGGCCTCCACCGACCCCTCGGGGAACAAAATTCTGTCCGGGGCAGCCGAGGCGCTGCGACGGATTCTGATCGAGCGGCTGGGCGACAGTTACTTCACCAGCAAACGGCGCAATGAATCAGCCCGGGCCGCCATCTTCACGCGTAAAGTTGGCCACACCCAGCGGGGTGGACGCCCCATCTACTTCGATCGCTTCTACGGGGCCCAGCTGGGCGGTCAGGCCGTCGAACTGCTGCTGGAAGGACATGCCAACGGGGTGGCGATTTTGCAGCACAATGCGCAACGTGGCTTTTACATCGACACGATTCATGGCAACGACTTCCGCGATCGCTACGGGTTGATCCACGCCCGCCAGGTCCATCCGTCCTTTTACGATCCAGAACGACTGGGCTTATCCGAGGTGGGCATCGCCTATCTGCAACCGATCTTCACCGACGCCATCGGAGCGGACGACATGGAGGACGTTCGCAAGGGGCTGTTCCATCCCGGCAATCTGATTCAACCGCACCACTCCGTCAATGTGGATATCAACAAACGGATCTGTTACCTGGATTGACTTTCCCTCCAACATCCTGGAAAGAGGATCCTCTGGCCGTGGCTCCCACCGTTGAAAGCGAACAGTCCGCGCAACTCGCGTCTCCAGATATGGGTGAACCCGTGGGACAGCGTGCCCTGAGCGCCGATATCAAAATGCTCGGTAATCTCCTGGGCGATACCATTCGGCGCCTGGCCGGGGAAGATGCCCTCGCCCTGGTGGAAGAGGTCCGCGCGGCCACCAAGGATCTTCGCAGTCAGCCCTCGATCGAGGCCGCCCGCCAACTGCGCGATCGACTGGGGCAACTCGATCTCCCCTCGCTGCGCACGCTGATTCGCGCCTTCAGCATTTACTTCGACCTGATCAACCTGGCCGAACAACGGGCGCGACTGCGGGTGCTGCGTGGGCGGGCGCTGGCCGCGGATGGCCCGGTCGCCGAGAGTTTGGAGGCCGCCTTGCTCCAGCTGCGCGAACGCGGGGTTTCTGCCCCCCGGGTCGCAGGGTTGCTCCAGAACGCCCTCGTTGCTCCGGTCTTCACCGCTCATCCCAGCGAGGCCCGTCGGCGCACCATTCTGGAGAAACTGCACGCGATTGCTGAACAACTGGACCGGCTGGAGTACTGCCAGCTTCTGCCACGCGAACGAACCGAGGCGGAGTCGATCATCGCTCAGGAACTCGAAACCTTCTGGTTCACCGCCCTGGTGCGCTCCCAACGCCCCACGGTGCTCGATGAGGTCCAGCAGGCGTTGCGCATGGTCTCCTGTCTCTTTGGTGTGGTGCCCCGCATCTACCGGGAACTCGAAGGCGCCCTGCAGCGCTCCTATCCGGAATGGGGAGAGACCGCGCTCCCCGCCTTCCTGCATTTTGGCTCCTGGATTGGAGGCGACCGCGATGGCAATCCCAACGTGACGGCAACGGTCACCAGCGAGACGCTCAAATTGCAGCAAGAAACGATCCTGCAGCACTATCTGAAACGTGTGGAGGAACTGGGACAACGGCTCAGTCATGCCGAACTGTTCGTTGCACTCACCCCCGCCTTCCGCGCGATCCTGCAGCGCGGACGGACCCTGGTCCCTGAACTGTCCGCAAGTTCGGCTCAGGAGCCCTATCGCCTGCAGTGCCAGATTATCGCCGCACGGCTCCAACGTACCCTGCACGCGCTGCACCACCACACCCCCCACTGGACCGCCGAGAATCACCAACCGCCGCCGGGCGTCTATCTGCGACGCGAGGAGTTACTCGCGGACATCCGGGCGATCGAGGCCGACCTGCGCGAGAAAAACGCCGCTGCGGCCGCGCGCGGGATGGTTCAGGACCTGATTCGCCTGGTAGAGGTGTTTGGCCTGCACATGTTCACTCTGGACATTCGTGAGCACGCCCAGCGCTACTCCCGGGCACTGCAGGAGATCTTCGCCTGGGCGGGAATCACTTCGCGTTACGGCAAACTCTCCCCCAATGAGCGTTTCGACCTTCTGGTCGCCGAGTTGAACCAGACGCGCCCGTTGATCCCTGTGCATCTGCCTTTCTCGGCGGACACCTGCGAGGTGATTCGAACCTTTCGACAGGTGGCCGCGCTGCTCGAACAACAGTGTCCCGAGGCGGTCGAGAACACCATCATCAGCGGAGCAACGGAACCGGCGGATTTGCTGGAGGTTCTTCTGCTGGCCCGGGAAGCCCGCCTGTTCTGTCCTGCGGAAGGCATCAGCCGACTGAACATCGTGCCGCTCTTTGAGGCGATCGTTCCCTTGACCAGCGCCAGCAACATCATGCAGCGTCTGCTCAACCTGCCGATCTATCGAAAACATCTGAGTTTGCGCGGCAATCTGCAGGAGGTGATGCTCGGCTATTCGGATAGCAACAAGGAGACGGGCTTTCTGCAATCGGCCTGGGCGCTCTATCAGGCGCAGCGTCTCCTGGCCGATACCGGGCGGCGAACGAAGATCACCTTGCAGTTATTCCACGGCCGCGGAGGAGCGATCGGGCGGGGCGGTGGGCCCGCGAACCGAGCGATTCTGGCGCAACCAGTGGGGACCGTCGCGGGCCGCCTGCGCTTCACCGAGCAGGGCGAGATGATCGCCGACCGCTATGGCGAACCCGGCGTGGCCGAGCGGCACCTCGATCAGATCATCAACGCAGTGCTGCGCGCCAGCTTTGCCGCCGAGGATGATCGTCCGCCCCACGCCTGGGAACGTCTCCTCCAACGACTGGCCGAGCGTGCGTGCCACCATTATCGCAGGCTGGTTTACGAGACACCGGAGTTTCTCACGTATTTCTCCGAGGCAACTCCCATCAGTGAAATCGGGCGGCTCAAAATTGGGTCGCGTCCTGCGCGCCGGGCCGGGCCAAGCACTCCTGGCATCGATCAGCTGCGAGCGATCCCGTGGGTGTTCAGCTGGATGCAGAGCCGCCATACCTTGCCGGGCTGGTATGGCCTGGGGAGTGCGGTGACCGAATACCTGAGCGAGCACCCCGAGGATGGCGAAACGCTCTCGGGGATGTATCAGCGCTGGCCCTTTTGGCGAACCCTCGTCGACAACGCTCAGATGATCCTGGCCAAGGCCGATCTGACCATCGCCCGGCTGTACGCGGATCTGGTGAGCGACCAGGCGTTGGCGGACAGGATGTATGAGCGGATTGCCACGGAGTATCAGCGCACTGTCGATGTGATCGCCCTGATTACCGGCCAGGGGGAACTCCTCGACGCGATGCCTGTGCTGAAGCGCTCGATCCAGCGACGTAATCCGTATGTCGATCCGCTCAGCTTTATTCAACTGGTTCTGCTCCGGCGCTTACGCGAGGGGGGCGAGGCGGAAGAGGAGGTGCGCACGGCGATGCTGGAGAGCATTAGCAGTATCGCTTCGGGGCTGAAAAATACTGGTTAACACGGACTCTCCTCCCCTCCTCGTTCTGCACCTGCCTTCGATCCGCGCAGGGGGAGCGGCTTCCGGAAAGCAAGCTCGGCTGAGGCGAGAGGGCGCCGCCGAGGGTGACAGGCTCATGTCAACAGGAGGCGGGGGCCGGTTCCTCGGCAACCAGAAGTGCATTCAGGGCGGGCTTCAACACCTCGAAGTTGGCGGCCAGATCTTCCCAGCCCTCCTCCAGCGCCGTGAACTCGCCGCTCCGCGCCAGGGTCTGCAGGCGCAGGGCTGCGGTTAACGCGGGGCTGGTTCCAAAGATGCCGACTTCGCCCACCACGGTATGCAGGATGCGGCCAATCGTCGCGGGATCCCGCCGTTCCAGCGCCGTGCGCAGATCCTGCAACTGCCTGGGATAGGATTCAAAGAACACCTTTATCAGCGACTTTAGCAACGCTCGATCTCCGCCCACCCGGCGTAACGCTTCCTTCTCGTCGAAAATCAGTCCTGGATTCGTGGCGGTCGGACAGCGGATTGAGTCGATTGGGTTGGGCGCCTTGCTCACCGGGGCAGCCGCTTCCGGGACCAGCGCAGCGATGGCACCGAAGAGTTCGTGGGTCTGGATCGGCTTGGAGACATAGCCATCCATCCCCGCATTCAGGCAGCGCTCACGATCTCCCTTCATGGCATGGGCAGTCATGGCGATGATGGGGAGGTGGCGGTCGGTTCCGCGCTCGCGCTCCCGGATGCAGGCGGTCGCCTCGAACCCGTCCATCTCAGGCATCTGAACATCCATCAGGATCAGATCGAACGTCTCCCGCTCCAGGGCCGCCAACGCTTCCTTGCCGTTCCCCGCGACCGCCACCTGGTGCCCCTGTTTTTCCAGCAAGGTGGTCGCCAACATCTGATTGGTCAGGTTATCCTCGGTCAACAGGATGCGCAGCGGGGCGCAGCGTGTATCACCCGAGAGCTTGGGGCGGTCGGCGCCCGCTCGGCTGGCAAGCAGCCCAGGCTCGTGCGCCCCCGGATTGCCCAGCGCGGAGAGAATCGCATCGAGCAACTCTGACTGGGTGATCGGTTTGAGGAGATAGCCGTCGATGCCAAGTTCGCGACAACGGGCGGCATCGCGCTGTTGGTCGGCGGACGACAACATCAGCACGGTGGCGCGGGCCATCTCGGGGTGTTCGCGAATGCGCTCCGCCAGGGCAAAGCCGTCCATCTCGGGCATCACTGCGTCGGAGAGTACCAGGGTGAACGGCTCGCCGGAATCACACGCCCGCTGCATTTCGTCCAGCGCGCTCAGCCCATCTGCGACCGCCGTCGGCTTCATGTGCCAGCGACTCAAGAGGTGCTCCAGCAATTGGCGATTGGTCGGGTTGTCGTCCACGACCAGGACCGGGAGATCATGCAGCAGCGCGGGTTCGGCCGGACTTCGCAGCTCTTCGCAGTTCGCAGGGACTCCAAACCGCGCCAGAAAGTGAAAGATACTCCCCTGCCCCACCTCGCTCTCCACCCAGATGCGTCCACCCATCATGCTGACCAGCCGGCTGGAAATCGTCAGCCCCAGTCCGCTGCCGCCAAACTGGCGCGTGGTGGAGCTATCCGACTGGGTGAACGCCTCGAAGATGTGCGTTTGTTTCTCCCTGGCGATCCCGATCCCCGTGTCGCGCACGGCGAAATGGAGCAGCACTGTGGGCGGGGACGCCGGTTCAAGCGTTTCCAGATCTTCTTTCTCCCGTTCAACGCGTAACACCACCTCGCCACGCTCGGTGAACTTGATGGCATTGCCCACCAGGTTGATTATCACCTGCCCCAGACGCCCCGGATCGCCAACCAGATGCACGGGAACGTCGGCCGCGACGTCGTAGACAAACTCCAACCCCTTCTTGTGGGCGCGCAAGGCCATCGCCTTCATGGTGTCGCCCAACCAGTCGGGGAGGGCAAAGGGGATCGCCTCCAGATCGAGCTTGCCGGCTTCGATCTTGGAGAAATCCAGGATATCGTTGATGACGGTGAGTAGCGAATCCGCAGAGGTCTTCACCAGGGTGAGATACCGGCGTTGCTCGGCAGTCAGCTGCGTGTCGAGCACCAGCTCGGTCATGCCGAGAATGGCATTCATGGGCGTGCGGATCTCATGGCTCATGTTGGCCAGAAATTCGCTCTTGGCGCGGTTGGCCGCCTCGGCCGCCTCCTTGGCGCAGAGCAGTCCCAGTTCGGCCATCTTCCGGGCGGTTACATCCCAGAACATTCCCTGGATGCCGATCACCTCGCCCTTGAAATCGCGAACGGCCGTCTTAAGGACCTGCACATAGAGGACATCGCCGTTCGGTTTTTTGTGTTGCTCCACGTCTTCAAACACACCCCGCCCTTGCAGCACCAGTTGATCATCGTGGCGGTATTTCTCCGCCAGCGGCGCCGGGAAGAAGTCGAAATCGGTCTTGCCGAGAATCTCCGTGAGCGGTTTGCCCAGCGTTTCGCAAAACATCCCGTTGGCAAAGGTGAAGCGTCCCTGGAGATCTTTGCGGAGAATGTTGATCGGCAAGCTCTCCACCAGGGAATGATAGAGCCGCTCGGAGTTCTGCAACGCCTGTTCGGCTCGTTTGAGCTTGGTAATATCGGTGCTTACCCCGAAGGTGCCGATGATGCGGCCGTCGCGATCGCGCAACGGCATCTTGGTGGTCAGCACCCAGGCTTCGCGGCCGTCGGTCCAGGTTTCGCGTTCTTCCTTGGCCACGATCGCCCGCCCAGTGCGCATCACCTCCAGTTCATCCGCGTAGGCTTCCCGCGCATGGTCCTCGGTGAACAGATCAAAATCGGTCTTACCCACTGCCTCGGCCGGATCGCGAAACCCAAAGCGGGTCGCCAGCGCCTTGCTGATGCGCACAAATCGACATTGGCGATCCTTGAAGTAGATACTCTCCGGCACCGTGTCGATAAAGATCCCCAGAAGATCCTGTTCGCGTTTGATCCCTTCCTCGACCACCTGTTCCTGGGTACGTTCGCCTGACAGTTCGCTCCGCGCCCCGCGGCACAGTTGTTCTTCCACCAGCGCGCTCAGATCGTGGAGCGAGGCAAATTCCTCTTCCGTCATCGTGCGCGTCTGCGTGTCGGCAAGAGCGAGTACGCCGACGGGGGTACCGTCTGGCGCCCTGAGCGGATGGCCCGCATAAAAGTGAATGCCGGGGGGCCCCTGCACCAGGGGATGGTGAGCAAACCGCTCGTCGCGGCTGGTATCGGGAACGAGGAGCGGACGACCTGCCTGAATCACGTGACGGCCCAGGGAGAGTTCCTGCACCCACTGCCGGTTGCTCAACCCCAGGCAGGATTTGAACCATTCACGATCCTTATCCAGGAAGCTGATACCCACGATGGGGACGTTGAACAATCGTCGGGCAAGGCGGGTGATTCGGTCAAAGCGCTCCTCGGCAGGCGTTTCGAGGATGTGCAACGACTGCAAGGCTGCCAGACGGCGCACCTGGTTGGTAGAGTTGGCCCGTTTCAACATCACGCGCTCCTATGCCGGTGGCACATTCCAAACGGCCCCACAGTGGAACTCGATCGACGGAGGCACAGGATCCTGCAGACACGGGCGAGGGTGGACCGATAGGGTGGTCAACACCTGACAGGACGGGAGACAGCATCCATTCATCGTAAAATATTATCAACCCTGCGTGGAGCGAACGCAAGCCCTGAGCGGCAGGACTGGGACGACCTCAGGGATTTTCCGACTCCCACTGTTAACAAATGGAAACGGAGCTACCCGTGGACGACACTCCCTCGAAGCCAGCCTTACCTCCTCGACCGCTCTGGAAATGGGGGGTCACAGGACTCGCGATTCTCCTGGTGACCTATCTGCTCGGAGCTTATGTGTTGATGCCAAATCTCTGGAAGTGGTACATCCATCGCCACCCTGAACTGGAGGATCTGCCCACCCTCACCCACACGGTCGATGGTATTCCGGGCGACCCCATCAACGTGGCACTCGTTGGCACCAAGGAGGAGGTAATCGGGATCATGCTCGCCGCTCGGTGGTATCCGGCCGATCCGCTGACCCTGCGAAGCTGCCTGGAGATCGCCAAGGCGACCGTTTTCAAACGCTCCTATGAGGACGCCCCGGTGAGCAATCTCTACCTCTTTGGACGCAAGGAAGATCTGGCTTTTGAACAGGACGTTGGCCCCGATCCGCGCAAACGCCACCATGTCCGATTCTGGCGCACCGATCGGGTGAGCGCCGAGGGGCGGCCGATCTGGGTCGGATCAGCGATCTTCGACGACCACGTGGGGCTCAACCGGCGCACCGGCCAGATCACGCATCATACCGCTCCGGAGATCGATACCGAGCGCGATACCCTCTTCCACGATCTCGAACAAACAGGAGACCTGGTGGAGGTCATCACCGTTGACGATTTTCACAAAATCCGCGAAGGGCGCAATGGCGGCGGCGATCCCTGGCATACCGATGGGAAATTACTGGAGGGCGTCATCCGTCCGCGCAAGGCCTCCGACCCCAAATGAACGCCCCGAGGGCCAGGAAAAAGATCGCCCAACCACCAGGATAACTGCCCAGGGAGAGACCAGGTCATGCAGATGCTCCTCCGGCGCCGCTTTCAGGTTCTTCTCGGTGCGCTGCTGCTGCTCCTTGTGTTGCACCCGTTTCTGGCGCAGATGCTGGTGTCGGGGGTGCTGTTCAACGCTTTTGTCTCGCTGGTTTTCCTGGCAGCCATGGTGGTGCTCTTCAAGGACAAACATCCACGTGTGCTCGCTCTGGTGCTGGGGGTGCCAACGGTGCTCGGGGCGTGGCTTTCCTATGCGCTCCCGGGCACCCCCGACCCCCCGGCCACCGTGACCTTTCACCTCGTCGCCACCTTCTTCTTTGGCTTTACCGTGACGATCATCCTGAGGACGATCTATCAGGAGGAAACGGTTTCGATCGATAGCATCTATGGCGCGTTTTGCGGATACTTGCTGGTGGCGATCGCCTTTGGGCATCTCTATTGTTGTCTGGAAACGCTGACGCCGGGATCGTTTCGGCGAACCAATCTCGGCAACGCAGTGCTCATCCCCGTGCAGGACCGGCACTATCT
>JAKOSN010000014.1 GCA_029777335.1 Planctomycetota bacterium | reverse complement strand
GATTTTCGGATCAATCCTCTCTGAAAGCTCCTTAAGTGGATTGTTGCACCCTAACGCAGGCGCACACGGCGTGCAACGTTTTTTTCGCCACCATCCTCCTCGGCGGAATCAATGAGAGAACTCCCATTTCTTCACCCGCCGGGATCGGTACAATGTCCTGGTTTTGGAACCTCTCGGCCCCACGTTGCACCTTTCAAGTAGGAGAGCCGATGTGATTCACGCCACCACCTCCCACCCGGCCTTGCTTCTGTTCGCGACGGATCCTCCCCCGGTAAGCAATACCCTGATGATCATGGGGATCATCAACCTGTGCTTGCTGATCCTCGGTCTCATCCTGTTCTTTCGCCCGCAGATTCCCTTGCCCTTTGGACGCGAGGTGTACGGCAAACCGGTGATCTTCATTGCCACTGTCTTTGTGCTCCCCCTGCTCATTGCTCAGGGGGGCGGATTTGTCATCGGCTTCTTCAAAGGGGTCGATTTCGCCAAGCGCAACCGCGATCGCCAACTTGATCCCAATGCGGTGCAGGAACAGTTGATGCGGGAGCTGGAGCGGCCGTTGACCATCCTGAACCTGGTGACGACATCCACTGCCGTCACCCTGGCCGTGCTCACCGTGCTGCTTTACCACACCGCGCGTGACGACGAACCCGACCCAGAAAAGTTGCGCCAACGGCGTTTGAAACGGCTGAAGAAAAAGCAAAAACAAGCACGCCAACGCGACGAGGAGGAGGACGAGGACTGAAAACGTCGGGGGCGTGCGCGATGCCCCACCGCACACGCCCCCCCGGCTGACCAGACCGTGGCCTGGTTACTTCTTTTTGCGTTGCTCGGCGTCGGCCTTCTCCGCCTCCGCCAGGCTAATCAGACCGTCGCCATCGGTATCGATCTTACGAAAGAGTTCCGGGGTGCCGATGAACTCGCGACGAGAGACATCGCCATCCCGATTGCGATCCATCTTGTGAAACCAGCGTGGTCCCCTGGGTGTCTCCCCCGAAGTGCGTCGCTGATTGAACATGTCGACCGTCGCGACCGCCACAACCCCGACCGCCCCGCCTCCAATCCCGGCCGGTCCGCGCTCCAGATTCGCCTGGTAACGCCGCGGAATCTCGTTCCAGCGAATGTAGTTATCGCGGTCGTGATCGAGTTTGTCGAGCAACCCAACCGCCTGGCGCAACTCGCGCAACCCCAGGTGAGCGTCGCCATTGCTATCGAGCATCTCGAACAAGCCATTGCCCTGTTCAGAGACCGAAAGGGTGATGCAGGCGTCGCCGGCTTTTTTCTGCAACTCCTCGATTTCGCTGAGATAGGTGAGCACTTCCTTCAGGAAGAGTTTGCCATCGCCGTCGCGGTCCATCTGAGCAAAGGCGCCCCGGAAGATGCCGCTCTTCTGCGCCTCCTTCGTGTCGAGATAGCCGTTGTTGTCCTCGTCGGCCTGGGTGAATTGCATCTTGTAGACATCGGCGACGTTGACCTTGGCGAAGGTCAGGCCGCCCCCGGGTTGTCCTTGCCCCAGCTCAAACTCGGTGAATCCCAGCTGGAAGAGTATCTTCCCGTTGGCCTTCTTGCTCACCTGGCTTGCCTGCGCCCCCGGGTGCGTGCGCACCGCCACGAGTTCTATCCCCTCGTTCTTGCCAACCTTCACCTTCAGTTCCAGATCGGGTGGCCCCTGCCCAAACCTGGCCAGTTCCATTCGATCAAGCACGCCATCCTTGTTGGTGTCGAGTTGTTTGAAGCGCGCCTCGTCCAGCCCCAGTTGTTGCCGCGTGAGCGTTTTCGCCTGCGGACCGCCATAGGTGCGCAGCAGACGATCGACCATCTCCTTTGCCTCGCCCTTGTGCGGCACGTGCACAAAGGGATTGCCCTCCTGGGAGGTGGATGATCCGACAATTTGCGGAGCCACCGGATAGCCCCCGTCGTTGGCCGCTTCGCCCATCACCTCCTGCGGAGTAAGCACCTCGTCATCATCCGCGTCCAGGTTCTTGAGCAAGACCGGGGCGGCCGCGAGTTCCTTGCGCGAGAGCTTGCCATCCTTGTCGGTGTCGAGCAGCCGGAAGAGACGTTGATTCATCTCCGTGGTGGGAATGCTGCGTCCGCCGGTGCTGAGGATCACGATGCCGCGATTGGCACGCTCCTCGCCAAAAGACAGGCCAAAGGCGGCACCGCCCTGACTCTCATAGTAGCGTGCCAGCTCCTCCCGGGTCACCTTGCCATCCTTGTTCGCATCGGCAGCAGACTGATTGGGGCCGGCAGTCAACGGCGTGAAGAAGGCGGCACCGCTGTTGAAGAGCGTGGAGGGAGGCGGAATGCGTGCCAGCTCCTTCCCAGAGAGCACACCGTCCTTGTTCCCATCCAGCGTGGTGAAGACGTGGTTGATGAACGCCTCCCAGCGCTCCTGAAATCCCTTCCCCTCGACCTCGACCGCCATGCTCACCAGCACGGGACAGCTGCCGTTGAGGAAAACCAGCCGCTGACGACGGCTGGTCTCCGCACCCTGGCTAACCGGATTGAAGAGAAAAGCCATCGCTAAAGTGAAAATAAAAATACACCTCATGCCAGCACCTCCTTGATCGGCTTGGCGGTCGGTTCCACGATGCGAATCGGTCGGCCCACGTTGGAGGGATTCTGCTTGTGCACATCGATGCCCAGCGCCATTCCGGCAGTCGCGAGCAAATCGGGCACTGACACCGGGCGGTCCTCGATGTCCACGCCGTCCTTGCTGGTCTTCCCCACCACCTGCCCGCCCTTGATTCCTCCGCCGGCGAGAACAGTGGACCACGAGTTGGCCCAGTGATCTCGGCCCTGGGCGCCGTTGATGCGCGGCGTGCGGCCAAATTCACCCATCCACACAATCAATGTGGTGTCGAGCAGACCGCGCGTTTTCAGATCGTCCATCAACGTACCCCACGCGGGGTCGAGGACGGCGCACAGCTTCTTGACGTTCTCGTAGTTGTTCTGGTGGGTATCCCACCCCAGCCCCCCCAGCCCGGGGATGTTGGAGAGGGCGACCTCGACAAACGGTACGCCCCGCTCCACCAGGCGCCGCGCCAGCAGACAGCCCTGCCCAAAAAGGTTGCGGCCATAGGCATCGCGCAGCTGCTTGGGTTCCCCGTCGAGGTTGAACGCCCTGGAGGCCTCGGATCGCATCATTGTTACCGCCCGCTGATAGGCGGTGCGATGACTCAGCGCGGCGGCATCGGTGTGTTCGGCGAGGAAATCGTCTTCCATCTCGTCGAGGAGCTTGACCCGAGCAGAGGCTCGGAGCGTGGATACTTCTCCAGGGAGATCAAGATCCTGCACCTTGAGCGCCTGATCGTAGTTGTTGTTCTGCGGACCGCCATTGGCCGCGTTTTCGCCGACAATCAAGGGAGCGTACTTCGGGCCAAGGAACCCCGGTCCAAACGCGCCCGGGCTGAGGAACCGATAGGGAGCGATGCTGACAAACCCGGGGAGTTCCGCCTCGGCCTGTTCGAGTTCTTTTGCCACCAGCGAACCGAGGACCGGGTACTGGATCGGTCCCCCCGGCGGGCGCCCGGTGCGCATCAGGTAGGTGGCGCGGCTATGGTCGGCCTCCTTGGTTTTCATCGAGCGAACGATCGCCATCCGGTCCATGTGCTTGGCGATTTTGGGCAAATGCTCGCTGATCTTGATCCCCGGAACAGAGGTCTGCACCTCCTTGATGGGTCCGCCGTTGGGGTGGCCGGGTTTGCAGTCGAAGGTGTCCATCTGGCTGGGCCCGCCATTCATCCAGAGCAGGATGCAGGCTCGTTTGCGCTGCGGATTTTTGGCCGCCCCCAGCGCCATCTGTTCGATCCAGCCCGACATCGAGAACCCGACAAAACCCGCCGAGCAGAGCCGCAACCAGTCGCGCCGACTCAGGTTGCCCAGAGAAGAAGTGTGCTTCATCGCTCGATAACTCCTCAGAGATGAGTGCGAAGGATTCCATGCCGATCCCGGAGCGTCGCACGGGGACGCTCATGGGGCGCGATCAATGGTTGAGGAAAAATTCACCGCTGTTGAGCAAGGCCCAGAACACATCGGCCAGAGCCTGGTTGTACCGTTTCTGGCGCTCCTCCGAGGAGTTGACCTTCGCCTCCGTGGAGCCGCCCTTTTCCACATACTTCGTCAAGCGGACCAGTTCCTTCGCCTTTGGTTTGCGGGAGAGGGTGGCGAGATAGAGCGTTTCCAGCCGTTCGCTGGTATCCATGAAGGGGTTGTCCATGACCGCCAGCAGCAGCTCGCTGTTTTGAGAACTGGTCGCCTGGGTGACCACCTCGCCATTCATCAGCATCAGCGCTTGCAGGATGGAGGTTTGCACATCGGTTGCCTTTTCGCCGGTGGCATTGCCAAAGCGATTGAGAAATTCTCCGCGCGGACCTCCCTGGCCGAAAAACTGCGGTTGCTGGCGACTCCCAGGACGGTAGCCGGTCGCCTGGGCCACGCTGTCGAAGAGTTGCTCCGCCGTCAAGCCGCGCAACGGCATGCGCGCAAAGAGGAAGGGATCCTCGGCATGCTTTCCGTGGTTGGCGCTACTCGTTTGATAGACCTTGCTGGCGACGATGCCCTGGAGCAACACCTTCAGATCGAACTTGCTGGCGATGAATTGCTGGGCCAGTACTTCGAGCAGTTCGGGATGACGATTGATATTCTCTGCGCCGAACATTTCATCGACGGGGTCGATCAACCCCACACCGAAGAGATGCGCCCAGAGACGATTGACGGTGGCACGCGCGAAATACGGGTTGTTCGGAGCAGTCAACCAGTTTGCCAGGGTGGTCCGGGTGTTGACCTTGTCCTGCCACTTGGGCTCGCTGCCATCAAGGTAGCGCGCCTTGACCACCTTGTCGGTGCCGGGAATGGTGATTTCGCGCTGGTTCTCCTTCTCGGTGCCCGGAACGGCGAAGTCACCCTGCGGACGGCCCTGCAACCCGGAGAAGAAGGCGGCGTAGGTCCAGAACTGCTCCTTTTTCCACTGGGCAAAGGGGTGATCGTGACACTGGGCACACTCCAGGCGGACCCCCAGGAAGAGCCGCGAGGTGCTGGCGGCCAGATTCTCGGGTTTGATCTCCTTGGCCAGGTAGAACGCGGTCGGGTTGGCATCGCGTCCGCCAAAGGCGCGCTGCGCCGCGCCGTTCCCCACGGGGATGGTGAGCAACTCCTTGACCATCTGATCGTAAGGAGTGTTCTTCGCCAGATGGAGTCTCAGCCAGCTCTCGAAGCCTGGCGCCAGGAAGCGCGCTTGCAGATTGGTGCTGGCCTCGGGGAGCAAGAGGGAGCGCCAGACATTCACCCAGTGTGTCGTGTAACGGGGGCTCTGGAGCAACTGGGTGATGAGTTTGAGGCGCTTGTCGGGGCTCTGGTCGTCCAGAAAAGCACGTGCCTCCGAGACGGTGGGGATGCGGCCAGCCAGATCGAGCGAAACGCGACGCAAAAACTCCGCATCGTCGGCCCGGGTCGGCTTGATCCCCGCCTTCTCCCAGGAAGAGGCAAAGTGCTGATCGATGGTGTCGGCGATCTGCTGCGGGGTGATCGGCCTGTCGGGGGACTTCTCCGCTGCCCCGAGGGTGCCGCCGGCGGCAAACACCACGAGCAAGGCGGATAGAGCGCGGCGCCAGAATCGAGTCATGCGCTGGACCTCCTGTGAAGGGAGCAAGGCTGCCGAGAGACGCGGGTGACAAAGATGTGCACCTTGTGTACTAGTATGCTATTACAGTGGTGCACTGGCAAGAAGATTCCTGGTGCTGCTCGGATGCCTCAGACATATTGTCTAAGAGACTCGTTTGTGTCCCTCCTTGCAAGGCTTTTTTTGTAACAAGGACGCCCGGCGTCTTCTCGGGCGGTCCCTGACTGGGCACCGGCGTCGCAAGATCGTAGTTTGACAGGGATTGGCTGTTGCACTGGGAGAAGCGATGAACGCTGTGCCACCCTGTATGATCGACGACGTTGGCCCGTTGCCTGTGGTGCAACCCGCCTCGATGGCGGAGTTGACCGACCTGGTTCAGCAGGCCCGCGCCCAGGGAGAAGCCCTCTTTCCTCTGGGAGGACAGACACAATTGCGCCTGGGGCTGCCGCCCGCTCGTCCGGGGCGCGGGGTCGATCTGCGTGCCTTGACTCAGATTATCGATTATCCCGCCCGGGACATGACGATCACGGTCCAGACAGGGATCACGCTGGCGCGCTTGCAGGAACAGCTGGCCACGGAAAAACAGCGTTTGCCGATTGACGTGCCTTCCCCGGAACGCGCCACCCTGGGCGGAAGTCTGGCGGCCAACATCAGCGGTCCGCGTCGGCTGGGTTTTGGCACCCTGCGCGATTACGTCATTGGCATCACGACCATCAATGATGCAGGGGCGGAGACCAAAGCCGGGGGACGCGTGGTCAAGAATGTGGCGGGCTACGATCTGTGCAAGTTGCACATCGGGGCCCTGGGAACGCTGGGAATCATCAGCCAGGTCACCCTCAAATTACGCCCGCTCCCCGAGGAAAGTGCGCTGGTGTCCTTTGGCTGTCAGCCCACGCAACTGGAAGGCTTGCTGGAAGCCCTGAGCCAGAGCCGCACGCGCCCGGTCTGTTTGGAGGTGTTCAATCCGGCAGCAGCCAGCAGCGTGCTCCCCGCCGATATTACGCGCTGGGTGCGCGACGCCTGGTTGGTGGTGCTCGGCTTCGAGGACAACGCCGAGGCCGTTCGGTGGCAAACGCAACAGGTGATTCAGGAGGTGACTGCGCACGGCATCCACGGGTTCGATCAGCGCCTGGGAGCAGAGGCTGGCCCTTACTGGCAAGCTCTCACCGAGTTCGCGCAGGGACAAGAGACGTCGTTGACCTTCAAGGTGAACCTCCTGCCGCGCGCCGTGGCATCGTTCTGTCTGAAGGCAGGGAAGGCCGATCCGGCGCTGCAACTGCAGGCCCATGCGGGGAGCGGGATCGTGGTCGGCCACCTTCCGGCCATCCGCGCGCTGGAGAAACTGCGTGGCCTGGTGCAGCAGATGCACACGCTGGCCGCGGAAAGTCAGGGGAATGTGGTGATCCTGGCCTGTCCTCCGGCATGGAAAACCGATCTGCCGATCTGGGGCAGGCGACGCCCGGACTGGGACCTGATGCGCCAGGTGAAGGATAAACTCGATCCGCAAAGGATCTTTAATCCGGGACGATTCATCGACGCCCTTTGAGACGAGGCTGCTGGCTCATGACCTCCACCCCTGTTGCCGACCGAACGCCGTTGCCGATGGCGCCCCCTGTCCTGGGACGCAACATCGACTATGAACTGTTCATGGATTGCGTGCACTGCGGACTTTGTCTGGGTTCCTGTCCAACCTACATTGAAACGGGCAACGAAAACGACAGTCCGCGGGGGCGCATTTACCTGTGGCGCGCCGTGACCGACGGTCGCGCCGAACTCAACGAGACAGTTCGCCATCATCTCGATCTGTGCCTGGAATGCAAGGCCTGCGAGACCGCCTGTCCCTCTGGGGTGCAGTACGGGCAGATCATCGGCTCGTACAAGAAAGACATGGCGAAACTGGGTCCGCCCGCGCCGATGCTGAACGCTCTGCAGCGCTGGATGCTGTTCAACATCACCCCCTCGGCGAGTCGCACCCGGATGGCCCTGGCTCCGATGCGTATAGTGCAGAAACTCGGGCTCGACGGGGTGGTCAACACGTTGGCGAAGGTGTTACCGTCGTCGTTGCGGTTGATGCAGGAGATCATTCCCCGGTTGCAACCGGGACATGGGCGGCTGCCCGAGGTGCTCCCCGCCGAGGGGTCGCGCCGGGCTCGTGTCGCCCTGGTGACGGGGTGTGCGGCCGATGCCTTCTTTCCGCAGACCACGCTGGCGACCGCGCGGGTGCTGCAGAAAAACGGGTGCGAGGTGTGGATCCCCCGGCAACAGGTGTGCTGCGGAGCGCTGCACTATCACGCTGGGCTGGTCGACGAGGCCCAGCGCCTGGCAACCACCAACTGCAGCGCCTTTGGAGAGGGGTTGCCGGGCGGCGCCGGGAGCGTGGATGCGATCATCAACAATGCCGGTGGGTGTGGGCCAGTGCTCCGGGAGTATGGCCACCTCTTGCACGACACCCCGATGGCCGAGAAGGGAGCCGCCTTTGCCAGCAAGGTGCGCGATATTCATGAATTTCTGGTTGAACTGGGCCCGCTCGCACCGCAGCACCCCCTGCCGATCAAGGCAACTTATCATGATGCCTGCGGGCTGTGCCATGGGCAAAAGATCCGTCAGCAACCGCGCCAGCTGCTTGGGTTGATTCCCGAATTGCAGTTATTGCCGCTGGCGGAGAACGAGCACTGTTGCGGGGCGGCGGGGAGTTACAATCTCACCCAGCCGGAGATGTCCAGACAGCTGGGCGAGCGCAAGGCGGACAACATTCTGAAGACCGGCGCACAGGCGATCTTCACGGGGAATGTCGGCTGTCTGTTGCAGATCGATCGCTATCTGCGCGCGCGACAGGCGGGGCTGTGGGTCGCTCATCCGATCGATGCCCTGTGGGCGAGTTATAGCGGAATCAATCCTCTTCAACGCTCGTGAATATCCTCCACTGGCCGGGTGTGGTTGGGGCCACCGGGCAGGAGCGCGAACGCGAGCACACGGAGCACTCTCCATGCGAGTCCAGGGAATTATTCCACCCGTGGCAACGCCGATGAAGGACAACGAGGATCTCGATCTCCCGCGGCTGCGCTGGTTTATCGATCATCTGCTCGCCAACGGGGTCGATGGTATCTTTGTCCTTGGCACCAACAGCGAGTTCTACGCCCTGGATGAAGGGGAAAAACAGGCGGTGATCGCCACGGCGGTCGCACACGTCAACCAGCGGGCGCCGGTTTACGCCGGGACGGGGGCGGAAACGACCCGCGAGGTGATCCGCCTGACGCGCATGGCCGAACGCGAGGGAGTGCAGGGCGTTTCCGTGATCACGCCGTATTTCATTTCGCCAACGCAGCAGGAGATTTTCGATCACTACCGCCGGATTGCCGAGTCCACCTCCTTGCCGGTGATGCTCTACAACAATCCGGGGACCTGCGGCGGAGTGAAGATCGAGGTGGAGACGGTGGCGCGTCTGGCGGAGATTCCGAACATCGTTGCCATCAAGGATTCGAGCGGGGATCTGCAAAACACCAACGAGATGATTCGCGTTGTCCCCGAGCGTTTCTCCGTGCTGATGGGGCGTGATACGCTGATCTTTCCGGCCTTGCTGTTCGGGGCGCGGGGGGCGGTGCCGGCCACGGGGAACATCGCGCCGGCATTGCTGGCGAAGATTTATGACACTTTTCAGAGTGGAGATCTCGCTGCCTCGAAGGCGGCTCAGTTGCAACTGAACCCGCTCCGGCTGGCGCTGGGGTTGTGCACCGCACCGGGTGCAGTCAAGGCGGCCCTGCAGATTCTGGGGCTGTCCATTGGCCCGTGTCGCTCTCCGGTGGCTCCCCTGGCGCCCGAAAAGGAGCCGAAGATGCGCGCCGCGCTCAAACAGGCGGGGTTGCTGTAAGCGAGAGACCTCGTTGAGCTGGCTGCAAAGAACCGCAGGCGCAGGGACAATCTCCCCGCGCCTGCTGCTGTCCATGGCCTGTCACCTCTGCATCAGGTCCGGTACAACTGCCAGCGTTTGCGCAGATAGACCAGCCCCAGCGCCGGCAAGGCAATTCCCGCCAGCACCAGGGTGGAAGGTTCAGGGGTCTTTTGAATGTTGCGGACCGACACCTGGGCAAAGGCACTCACTGCCCCCGCATTGGTGGCCGAGGGGGGGCCGGGCGGGGCATAGGGACCGATCGTCACCGTGTAGAGGTTGTTCCCCAGGAGCAACTCCTGTGTGGTGGAACTGGTGAAGGTGTTGTCCAGGCGCGAACTGAGTTTGGACACCGTGCCGTTGAACTCGCCGGTGAAGTTCATCGTTCCGCTCTTGCCGGATTCCTCGTCCAGCAGAAAGAGCGTCAGGGTGTATCCCTTGTGCGTGAAGGTGGCGGGCTTGGCCGGCGAGGCCGTGCTGTAGACGCGAATGTTGGTCGCCACGATGTCCGAGGAGCCGGCGGCGCTCTTCAGGGATTCATCGGTCAGGGTAATGTAGCCCTTGCTCGGGACATCGGCGTAGAGGATCCCCGGGCTTCGCGACCAGTTGTACTGCCAGGAGATGTAATCGGCCCGCACGTTCGCAGGCATGAACCCAATAACCAACGTCATCAACCCAACCAGCCAGACTGCGGTGTAGCGCATCTGTGTGGCTCCTTTGTGGATCCGAAACGATGCATCAAGCGTGGCGCCGGGTGGCTGACTGCGTGGGTGGGAATCTTGGGGTGCAACTCAGTGAGCGGTCAACAATGGCACCAATGGAAGGGGAGGCCTTCCACTGCTCTTCTCATCACAAGGTTCCGTGTGGCGGCAACAGTAATCGAGGATCCGGTCATCTGTCAAGCGAGGTTCCCACCCCGTGCAACTCTACCGCGCCGGGAGGGAAGACCGCGTTGGAAGCGAGCGGTCCCCCAGGGTTTGAAGCCGCACTCGCCGTGTGCCGTCGCTTTGCCTGGCGCAGTCCGGTTCACCCGGGAGTTTTGCCTGAAAGGAGCGAATTCACAGAGCCCAATGATCGATATCCCAGAGCATGACGGCCCCCTCGAGTCCGCCCGCGGCGGCGCGCATCCCATCGGGAGCGAAGGCAACGGCGTGAAGCGCACCAATTTGCCAGTCCAGCGCCTCGCGCGACCGGCCTGTGCTGACTTCCCAGAAGCGCACGCGTCCATCCTCCCCCGCTGTGGCCAGCAACTGGCCATCGAGGGAAAAAGCAACCGCATGTAAGCAACTGCTTTGGCCCTTGAGAGTGACGCGACACCGTCCCGTCGCCGTCTCCCAGACGCGAATCAACCCGCGCGGGGAGGCCGCCACCAAATAGCGCCCCTCGGGTGAATAGGCGAGGTGATGCACCTTGGTGCCGTGATCGAGTTCGTAAAGCATCATGCCTGAACGCGAGTGGTAAATGCGCACCGCACGCTCAAAGGTGCCGACCGCCAGAGTGGTCCCATCGGGGTGGAAGGTGACACAACTCACCTTGTGCCCCACCTGCAGCGCGCATTTCTGTGTCGCCTTGCTCCCGTTCATCTCCCACAAGGAAACCCGCTGCCGAACGCGATGGTCGCGGTAGCGTGATTCGGGCAAGGCGGCCGTCGCAGCCAGCGTTTCCCCCGAGGGACTGAAGGCGAGCCGAACGGTCTGGCCGGGTTCGATGGCCAGTTGAGCGAGGTTGGTGCCGGTGCTCGATTCCGAGGTGATATCGCGGATGCGCACCATTCCCACCGTATCACAGGAAACCAGCAACCCTGGACGATCGGGAGCAAAGGCCAGCGCCACCACCCGATACCGATGCGGCCAGAACCTGGCCACCTGCTGCGTGGACAGGTCCCAGGACCAGACCACATGCCCGTGCTCTCCCACCGCCGCCAGCCAGCGACTCTCGGGAGAAAACGCCAGGGCGTCCACGACTCCCTTGTGATGGTTGAGCAGCATCATGATGGATTCTCCTCCCCGTCCCCGACCCGCGTCTCAACTTCTATCCTACGCGCGCCTGTACTTCGGAGCTTCTGCCCGGATGACCCACTTGACACTGTCATATAACAGTTTTATACTGTAATAATGATAAACAAGGAACCTCTGTGGACGCTGGACCAGCTGCTGGCGCAGGTGGAAGCGGCCCTGGCGACCGCCTACGAAGGCGCTCCCAGCGGGCGGGTGCGGGATGTGCCGGATCGGCGCACTCTGCGTTACTACACCACCCTGGGGCTGATCGATCGGCCGGCGGAATTGCGAGGCCGTACGGGATACTATGGGCGGCGCCATCTGCTGCAACTGGTGGCGATCAAGCGCATGCAAGCACGCGGGTTGTCGCTGGCGCAAATTCAGCACCACCTGCTTGGATTAACCAGCCAGGAACTCGAAGCGCTGGCGCAGGTGCCGGCCTGCTCCCCCTGTGAACCCGAGAAAGCGGCGTCTGGTGAAACGCCCACGGCGACGGAGCGTCCTTTCTGGAAGGAGGCCGCCGCCCCCGTCGCGCCGGCGGCGCTTCCGCCCCGTGGCTGGCAGGGTGTTCCACTGACCGATCAGGTGCTGGTGCTCCTTGACGCGAGCCGTCCTCTTCGTGAGGAGGATCTTCAGGCCATTCATGCCGCGGCCGCGCCCTTGCTCGACTTGTTGCAGACCCGTCAACTGCTCACGTAAGGAAACCTCCATGACTCGACCACTCGCCACGTTGACCGACTCCGAACTCGATTCATTCGCTCAGACACCCCGGGAGGAACGAGGGTTCGGCGCCCTGGAAACCCCGCGCGGGCGTCTCCCTTTGCGTGCGCTCGCGATCCACGCGCGGGTTGAGGGGCTGCTCAGTCAGGTCACCGTCATCCAGACGTTCATCAACACCTTTAGCGATCCGCTGGAGGCGACTTACATCTTTCCCCTCCCCGAGCGAGCCGCCGTCACCCACTTTCGCATGGAGGTCGCGGGGCGCATTGTCGAGGGCGAGTTGAAAGAACGGGGTCAGGCGCGCCAGGAGTATCAGCAGGCGATTGAACAGGGGCATCGCGCCGCCATCACGGAGGAAGATCGCCCCGGTGTCTTTACGCTGCGTGTTGGCAACCTGATGCCCAGCGAAGAAGCGACCATCCAGCTGACCTTCGTCGGTCCGCTCCCCTACAACGAGGGCGAGGTCACCTTCCAGTTTCCGCTGGTGGTCGCGCCGCGCTACATCCCCGGCTCGCCGCTCCCGGGTCCCTCGGTCGGCAGTGGCACCTGTCCCGACACCGATGCCGTTCCCGATGCCTCGCGCATCACTCCGCCCGTGCTGTTGCCGGGGTTCCCCAATCCGGTGCAGCTGGGCATCACGGTCGAGGTGTTGCCCGCGGGGTTAACGCTGGGCGAAGCACGCTCGAGCCTGCATGCCATCGAGGAAGAACGAGCCGGCCGCGTGCGCTGGATCAGCATTCAGCCGGGCGAGCGGCTGAATCGCGATTTCATCCTGCGCTTCCGTGTCGATGCCAGCGCTCTGCGCACCGCCTTGACGTTGCAACCCGATAGTTCCAGTGCGCGCGAAGGCACCTTCCTGTTGACCCTGGTGCCTCCCGTGGGGCAGACGGCACCGCGCCCGCGTGATGTGGTCTTCATCCTCGATCGCTCCGGGAGCATGGCTGGCTGGAAGATGGTGGCGGCCCGGCGCGCCCTGGGCCGCATGGTCGATACCCTGCTGGAACAGGACCGCTTCACCATCCTGGCCTTTGACAACACCGTTGAAACGCCGCCCTCGTTCAACGGCAGAGAGTTGATCCCTGCCAGTGATCGCCATCGTTTTCGCGCCATCGAGTTTCTGGGCACGATCGAGGCGCGTGGCGGCACCGAGATGGCCCAGCCACTGCAAATGGCGGTCGAGCAACTGACCCGGACGACCGCGGGGCGCGAGCGCATCCTGGTGCTGGTGACCGATGGGCAGGTGGGCAACGAGGATCAGCTTCTCAAGATGCTTGGCACCCCGTTGAAGCAGATGCGCGTGTTCACCCTCGGCATCGACCAGGCGGTGAACGCGGCATTTTTGCAACGGCTCGCCACGCTCGGCGGAGGACACTGCGAACTGGTGGAGTCGGAGGATCGGCTCGATGAGGTGATGGATCAGGTCCATCGGCGCATCGGCCAGCCGGTATTGACCCAGCTCCAGCTATCCGCGACGGGGTTCACCCTCGCACCAGATAGTGTGGTGCCAGAGCGTCTCCCCGATGTCTTCGCCGGCAGCCCGGTGCTGATTCTTGGCCGCTACCAGGGACTCCCCGAGGGGCGAATCACCCTGCGCGCGGTGGAGGCGACCGGTCGTCCGTGGGAACATGCGCTCACCAGTCAACTGGGCGAACATCCAGCGCTGTCCTCGGTGTGGGCGCGCGGCCAGGTGCGCAAACTGGAGGATCGCTATCTGGTTCAGGGGAGTACGGAACTGGAGCGGGCGATCGTCTCCACCTCCCTGCGTTTCGGGGTGCTCTGCCGCTTCACCGCCTACGTGGCTGTCGATCGCACCGCCATCGTGAACCCGGGCGGAGAGAATCAGCAGAGGACACAACCCGTGGAGATCCCACAAGGATGGGACCACCCCGAGGCGGACCGCGCCATGGCTCGCGGTGCCATGCCAGCAGCGGCGTCTGCCCTGTGCCTGTCCGCGGCACCGCCGGGCGTTGATTCGGCCTCGCCCCCGCGTGAGCTGTTGCGTCGAGTCCGAAAAGCCCCCGTCCAGGTTCCCCCTACCCCCTCGGTCGCGCCACCACCTGAATGGCTCAAGGCCCCGCCACCTCCCCCTGCGTCTCCGCCGGCCACGGCGCCGTGGGACAGCGAAGACGAGGATTCTCCCCGGATAGCTCGGCGGCCAACGTTCCTGTCCGGTCTGTTCGAGTTGTTGCTCTGCTTGTTCCCCAAGAAGAGTAAACGCAAGGGTAAGCCGCACATCGATCTGACAACCTCTCGTCAGCGTGCCCACGAACTGCTCGAACAGTTACAGCAAAACCAGGGAGGATTGCTCGCTGAGCGCCAACTGCTTCTGGGGCAGTTCGTGAGCCGTGGGCAGCTACTCGTCGAGGAGCTGACGCTCGCGGGTGTACGGAGCCCTGAATTGCTGCGCCTGATCGAGGTGCTGCGCGATGGGGCACGCTACCTGGAGAGCGGGACGACTGACGAAGCGCAACTGAATGCCCTCTGGCTCCAGCTGACTCAGGCGCTCCAGGCGTTCCTCGGGGTGGTCAGCGCCGAACGATCCAACTTCTGGAAATAAAAGCCAGGAAAGCCAGGGAAAGAATAACGAGGCTCGTCGCGGGACTCTCGGGTCTGGGGGCGAGCCTTGGTGATTGCATTAAGAGGATTCGCGGAGATTTTCTGCCATTCCGAAACTAGGCGCTTGCTTCGGAAGCCCTTTGCCGGTAAAACACTGGAAAATTCCTGGCTTGCCTGAGAGGAAGACCGAGCTGAGGGGTTGGGTGTTCTCCAGTCTCATTGACCGCCTCGGACTGCCGTGATACCTCCAGGGCAAAGATTCGGCGATCTGTCTACTCAAATTCTTCTTACGGACTCCACGAACAGAAAGGACGACCCCTATGGATGCGATCATGGACTTTCTGGGCAACATCTGGGTGATGGTCGGCATGGGTGTGCTGCTCATCATCCTCATCGTCGTTTTCTTCATCGTCCGCAACAAGAAAGAAGAAGACTAATCACCCGATTCAAAGACCAAGGGGGAGCCGATCTCGGTCCGGCTCCCCTCTCTCCCCTCCAGTTGCTTCTCGGCCGAGCCCGGTTCAGGGGTCTGAACGCAGTTGCGACTGTCCGCGCGACCAGTCTCCGACGGTGGCGGTCAGCGTGATCGTTTTTCGGTCACGCCAAACTTCCAGGGTGATCTTGCGCCCGGGCTCCATCGCGCTCACCATGTTGATAAAGTGATTCTCGTGCCGAATCACGATGCCATCGACACGAAGCACCACATCCGATCCGCGTAACCCTGCGCTGGCGGCTGGGGTGTCGGGATACACGGTCTCAACCAGCGCACCCTGCGCCCGATCCAGCCCCAAACGCAGTGCCTCGTTGGGATCAAACGACCCTGCCAGTTGAAGCCCCAGATAGCCGCGCGACACGCTTCCCTTCTGCAGCAACTGCCCCGCGACGCGCTTGACCAGATTGATCGGAATACTGAACGCAACGCCACTGTTACTACCGCTATGGGAAGCGATGGCGGTGTTGATCCCAATCACCTCGCCATCCATGTTGATGAGCGGACCGCCACTGGAACCAGGATTGATCGCCGCATCGGTCTGCAAAAAGTCCTTGATCCGAATCGTTCCCCCCAGACTCACCTGCCCTCGTTCGCGCGCACTGATTATGCCATGTGTCACCGTCTGATTCAGACCGAAGGGACTGCCAACCGCCAGCACCATGTGTCCCACCCGCATCCGATCGCTATCCCCCAGGGGAGCAATGGGGAGATTCCCGGCGTTATCCATGCGCAGCAGGGCAATATCCGACTCGGGATCGGTCCACACCTTGCTCGGCTTGAGAATCTTGCCATCGGCCAGGTTGACGGTGATCTGGTTGGTGCCGGCATCGCTGACCACATGGTTGTTGGTGATGACGAAAACGTCGCGTTGTCCCTCAAATTTCACCAGCACCCCAGAGCCGGATTCCTCAATGGCTTTCTTGCGGGGTGGAGTGCCATCTCGACTGGGAGGAGCCGGTTTGCTGGCCTCGATGGCGACCACCGCGGGCGAAACCTTTCGTGCAACCCACTCGAACCGCTCTCCCAGGGCAATCCCCTCGTGGGTGCGCGGAGGGGTGGAACTTCCCAGTTGAGCCCAAACGGAGGAGTGAAACAGGTGTCCCGGATTGCCGGCAACCCAGCCCCCGGCGAATGCGCACAGTCCAAGAAACGAAATGAGAGCGACCCGTCGCATGTGGACGTTCCTTTCCTCAACCCGAGAGATTGGGGACAAACGAGCAGCGCCATGAACTCGGCGCCCGGTGAAGGGTGGAAGTCCCCGCGGGGAGACTTCATGACCATTCTACCTCGTACCTCGCGAAGCTCTTGAGGGAACCGCGGGGCATTCTGACGCAGAAGCAAAAAATGCGCGCTACAGAAGGAAAAAAGCCCGCGGTTTAACGCGAGCCGGAAAGGAGCAGAAGCAAACAAAGGCGGCCAGGAGAACCTGGTCGCCTTTGGTAAGAGCTAACTCTGAAATCACTTAGCGATTGTGGCTCAGGTCGATTTCCAGATCCGAGAGTTTGATCTCGGGCTTTTCGGTGGACATATTATCGACCTCGTGGACACGTTCCCAGTTGGCCGCTCCCCGGCGCGGGGACCAACCCGGGTAGCGCTCCAGTTCACGCTGGCACTCAATACACATCGCCGTGTAAGGCAAGGCATTGAGTCGTCCAACGGGGATCTTGCAGCCACAATTTTCACAGGTGCCATAGGTCCCATTTTTCAATCGGGAAAGGGCCCCTTCAATCTGGCTAAGTTCGTGGGCATCCAACTCTGCCAGCTGCGAGGCCATCTCCTCACTACCAGCTTCAAAGGCAGCATCCGCGCTGTCGCCGGTGGAATCGGCTGCCACATAGTTGCGCAGGCTGGCCAGATCTTCCTCCAGCTTTCGCCGCAGGTGATCGCGTCGTTCCAGCAAGGTTTTATGCAAACGCAGCAATGCGTCTCGACGTGCCATGGTGCTTCCCTCTCGTTGAGTTTGTTCAATGGTTGTGGTTACAAGAGGCGAATGCCAACGGCCAAGCAGCAGCTTGCCGGACGTCTCCTGACACCGTGTATTGCCCAAGGGTACGTTGCTCGGCGACAAAATCTTTAGCAAAAACCGTGCCTAAATTTTCCATCTAAAGATTTTTCGTCCGCATTTCTTCTAAGTGGTCTTGCTGTATCGAGTTTCCTATTTTCCCTGATCGTGTGGAGTGGAGAGGGTTGTTTCCTCTTTGACTCATTTTCACACACGCGACTGTCGTAAATGGAGCAAAGCTCGCCTTGATGGCAGTTCTCGCGTCCGGCAGCAAACCGCCCAATTATATCCGACAATCCGCCGCCGTGTAGGGTTGCCGGGCAAGAACTTGAAGAAATTCTTCCTCCTCCGCTTTATTGTAGGCAGGAGAGCGCCAGAAAATCCGGAAAGAAGGATGGCACCGATGGCATGGAACGGAAGGCACCGGGCGCTGTGGCGAATACGGTGGTTTGCACCACAGGGAAGGACGCAGGGGATCAGCGCGGATCGGGTGTTAAGAAAAGGAGGCGGGGCTTCTCACCCTGAACATAATGAAACGTAACCCGCTGAGGCGGGGGCCCGTCATAGACCCATTGTTCAAGGTAGCGGCTGTACAAAATCTGTCGTGCGATCAGCTGGGGGGGCCCCAGGCGAGCGCGCACCTGTTCCGGGGTCAGCGTGGGATCGCGCGGAAGGAGGGGCCTGGGTTGCGCGGCGAGGGTGTGCTCGGGGAGGAGCAGGGCGCGCGCGAATTCCCCCGCCGTGAGCAGGAGAAGGAACACACCCAGCGCTCGCAGTCGTGGGACAGTTCGGGTCATCTTCAGCGCCCCAGAGCCGCCGCGAGACCGGCCAGTTCACTTTGCGGAGCCAGAAACCAGAGCCGCGGGGTCAAGGCGTTGGCCAGATTCTGACTTGCCCCGCTCGGTGTGCTCGGTGCCTGCATCCCCAGCAGACTTTCAAAGAGAAATGGCTTCTCGTAGGTTACCGCCTTGTAGTTGTCCGCTCCCAACCCTCCCAGGGTGGCGGCTTCCTGAATTGCATCTTCCAGGTAGCCAATCTTGTCGATCAATCCGAATTCCTTGGCCATGTCCGCCGTGAAGACTCCGCCATCGGCACGCTGACGCACATACTGGAACGGCACTCGTTTGCCATCCTTGTCGGTCGTATCCATGCGGCGATCAATGATCTTGTCTTCGAGCTTCCCCTTGAGGGCGGGACGGCCCTTCTCCACGATCTCCTTGAACTGGCCATAGGCATTGTTGACCATGTCTTGCCAGACCTGCCGTTCCTCGGGGGTCATCTCCTTGAAGGGGGAGCCGCTATCCTTGACCGCCCCCTGTTTAACCAGTTCCATCTTGAACCCCACCTTGTCCCCCAGTTCCTTCACGTTGGGAAAGGAGATGTACACACCGATGGAGCCAGTGAGCGTGGTGCGCTCGGCATAGAGCACCTTCCCCGGCATGCTAACATAGTAGCCGCCCGAGGCCGCCATCCCTCCCATGGAAACCACCAGCGGTTTGCCGGTCGTTTTCTTTTGCGTGTTGCCGTCGCGGAGTTCCATTAAGCGATGATGAAGATCGTCGCTGGCGGTGATACTCCCCCCCGGACTGTTGACCCGCAGCACAATCGCCTTCACGTTCTTGTCGTGCGCGGCAGTATCGATCTGCTTGTGGGCGTAATCGAGCATCCCTTCGAGGATCACCCCTTCGAGGCGGATAATGGCCACCTTGTCCTTGGCGCTTTGATTGCCCGAGTGGAACTGATCGGTGAGCGTGGTCGTTCCGCCTTCCAGCGAGCGCCCGGAGAACAACCCAAAACACCCGAGGATGATGGCGAAGCCCGCGACAAGATTGAGCAGAAACGAGAGAAAGAAGGCGACTCCCAGGCACGAACGCCCCTGGGGACGTGGCGGCGGGGAAGAGTTGCCCGCAGGGGTGCCAGAAGCGTTCGGATCGAGCATATCGGACATGGAACAGTCCCCTGTCGTCGAGCAGCGCGAAGTCCCGGGCGTGAATCTTCCAGCATCTTAGCGGATCGAGCGAGGGTTGCAACCACCCCAAGGCGAGAAAGGGGAGCCAGCCCGTTGACAGAGCGAAAGAAACGGGGTAAAGGTAATGATCACAAAGGTAGTCATGTACACCCCACCGCCTCAGGAGATGCACCCTTGAGCCATACACCCTCTTCGCGTCGGGATTTTCTGAAGACCTCCGCCGTGCTGACCGGCGCTGCCACCCTGGCGGCCGCTCCCATGGTCCACGCCTCCGGCAGCGATGTGCTCAAGATCGGTCTCATTGGCTGTGGCGGTCGAGGCACCGGCGCTGCCCGGCAGGCCCTGCTGGCCGACAAGAACGTCAAGCTGATCGCCATGGGCGACGCCTTTTCCGATCGCCTCAATGGCAGCCTGGAAACCCTCAAAAACCAGAAAGATCTCGCGGGCAAGATCGACGTCAAACCGGATCAGTGCTACGTTGGCTTCGATGCCTACAAGCAGGTGATCGCCAGCGGGGTGGATGTGGTGCTGCTGACCACTCCGCCGCATTTTCGCCCGGCACATCTCAAGGCAGCCATCGAGGCCGGCAAGCACGTCTTCGCCGAGAAGCCGGTCGCCGTCGATGCTCCGGGGATTCGCAGCGTGATGGAATCGGCCGCCAAGGCCAAGGAAAAGAATCTGGCCCTGGTCTCGGGGTTCTGCTGGCGCTACGAGTACGGCATGCGCGAGACGATGAAGAAGGTCCACGAGGGCGCCATTGGCGACATCGTTTCTCTCCAGTGCACTTACAACACTGGCGCCCTCTGGATGAAACCGCGCCAGCCCAGCTGGAGCGACATGGAATGGCAGATGCGCAACTGGCTCTATTTCACCTGGCTCTCGGGTGATCACATCGTCGAGCAGCATGTACACAGCCTGGACAAGATGGCCTGGGCGATGAAGAACGCCTACCCGGTGAAGGCGGTTGGCCTGGGCGGGCGGCAGGTGCGCACCGATCCAGCCTACGGCAACATCTTCGATCATCACTCGGTTGTGTTCGAGTACGCCAATGGCGTGCGGCTGTTCAGTTCAACCCGGCAGCAACGCGGAACCGCCCAGGACGTGTCCGATCAGATCGTGGGCACGGAAGGAACGTGCGACATCAACGCCATGCGCAGCCTGTTCAGCATCAAGCCGCGTGACAAGGCCAAGTCCACCTGGCGTTTCTCCGGCGAACACGGCGACATGTATCAGACCGAGCACAACGAACTCTTTGCGAGCATTCGCGACGGCAAGCCGATCAACAACGGCGACTGGATGGCGCGCAGCTCGCTGATGGCGATCATGGGGCGCATGGCCACCTACACCGGGCAGGTCATCACCTGGGACATGGCGATGAATTCCAAGGAAGACCTGACACCCGCGCAATACGCCTGGGGCAAGATGCCCACGCCGCCCGTGCCGATGCCCGGAATCACCAAGTTTGTTTGAGCCCAGGAACTCCGTTCGCTCCGCGCAAGGCCGACAATACACCTTGCGCGGAGCGAACCAGGAGTGACGATCTCTCCCCTCTCTTCCCGCTCAGCGCCGCGTGCTCGCTTCGCGCAAATCGAGTGTCAACGGCATGTCGGGGTTGCGCACCAGCGGAGGCACCTCGATCGGGCCTGGACTGTATCCATGAGGCAGGAAACGCGCCACCCGGCGCGCCTCGGCCGCCAGGGCATTGACCGGGAACTGCGCTACCGCGCGGCCGCCAGGATGTTCCACATAGTAGCGACACCCACCCACCGAACGCTTTAACCACAGATCCAGAATGTCGAAGATGAGCGGCACCTGGACTGGAATCGTCGGGTGCAAACACGAAGGCGGCTGCCACGCGCGATAACGCACCCCGGCGACATACTCTCCCTTCACCCCTGTGGGATGGAGCGGAATCCGGTGCTGATTGCAGGTGAGCACGTGTCGCGGATCGGTCAGCCCTTGCACCTTAACCTGCACGCGCTCCAGCGAGGAATCGACAAAGCGGGCCGTGGCTCCCCCGGCGGGTTCCTCTCCCAGCACAGGCCACGGCTCGATCGCCTGGCGCAACTCGACGACGAGATCGCGGTATTCGATCTTGCCATACAGTGGGAAGCGAAACTCGAAGTGGGGTGCAAACCAGGCCGGATCGAGTTCATATCCGCCTTGTTTCAGTTCCTCCAGCACATCGGCGAAATCCTGGGCGACAAAATGCGGTAAGAGAAAGCGATCGTGCAGTTCGGTTCCCCAGCGGACCAGGGATTGACGATAGGGTGTCTTCCAGAACTGCGCGACGAGCGCACGCAACAGCAGGTGCTGCACCAGGCTCATCCGGGAGTGAGGCGGCATCTCGAAGGCACGCAGCTCGACCAGGCCGCGTCGACCCGACGCCGTGTCGGGCGAGTATAGCTTATCGATGCAAAACTCCGCTCGGTGGGTGTTACCCGTGACATCGACCAGCAGATGCCGAAAGACGCGATCCACGAGCCAGAAGGGGATCGCACCATGGTCGGGAATTTGCCGAAAGGCGAGTTCCATCTCGTAAACGCTGTCGTTGCGTGCCTCGTCGATGCGCGGCGCCTGGCTGGTGGGACCGACAAAGAGCCCCGAGAAGAGATACGACAGCGCGGGGTGATTGTGCCAGAAGCCGATCAGACTGCGCAACAGGTCGGGGCGGCGCAGCAGGGGACTATCGGCCGGTGTGGGGCCGCCCAGAAGGATATGATTGCCTCCGCCCGTGCCCGTGTGGCGACCATCGAGCATGAACTTTTCGGTCCCCAGCCGCGCCAGCCGTGCTTCCTCGTAAAGCGTGGTCGTGTGTTCGACCAGCTCGCGCCAGTTGTGGGCCGGGTGAATATTCACCTCGATCACGCCAGGGTCGGGAGTGATCGAGAAATGATGCAACCGCGGATCGTATGGCGGAGAATACCCCTCCAGAATAACCGGTAATTGCAGCGCGCGGGCCGTCTCCTCGATCGCCGCCACCAGATCCAGAAAATCCTCGGCATAGCGCTGGGGCGGAAGGAAGACGTGGAGCCGGCCCGCGCGCGGTTCAATGCACAACGCCGTACGAATGACATCGGCCCCCGCCTCGCCATTCTCGCCCGGGCGCGGGCCAAGGGTTTGCTCGACATACCCGCTCCCCGCCCCATTGGGACCCACCCCAGGCGCAGGGCGAACCGCCTGCTGTCTCTTGTCGTCGTGCGCCGACAGGGGAGCACGCGGAGCAAAAGGATCAAGTTCTTCAAAGGGATCGCGTTTCTCCGGCGCGAACCACGGCAAGGAGTCGAGCGGCAAGCGCAACCCCATCGGCGAATCGCCGGGCATCAGGAAGAGGTGCTCCTGACGTAAAAACCAACGCCCGCTAATCCACCGCGCCGGGCTGAAACGCCGGCGTTCCAGCGGCAGGACGTGGCCAACCACGTGGCTCAACCCCTGCTCGAAGATCCGCGCCAGGCGCATGCGCTCCTGTTCATTGTCCAGCCGATTGCGCAGCGGATCCACATTGACCGGCAAGCGCCGTTCGCGCCAGAGGTAATACCACACATCCTCGTAGCTGGGGAGGATGTGGTTTGCATCGACACCCAGGCGTCCACAGAGCGCGGTCAGGAAACGCCGCGCCTCCTCGGGACCATGGCCGTAATCGCGTGCTTCGTCGGCGATCAGGTTCCCATCGTGCCAGACAGGCTCGCCATCGACGCGCCAGTGACAGCTCAGTGCCCAGCGCGGCAACGGTTCACCGGGATACCACTTCCCCTGGCTGTAGAGTAGTACCCCGCGAGGCGCAAAGCGCTCGCGCAACCGCTTGAGGAGATTGCCCGCCAGCTGGCGCTTGGTTGGTCCCAGAGCCGCCACGGTCCATTCCGCCCCATCCATGTCGTCAATGGAAACAAAGGTCGGTTCGCCGCCCATGGTCAGGCGCACATCGCCGGCCTCCAGGTCGCGATCGATGCGCTCTCCCATGGTGTCGATCGCCTGCCACTGTTCCTCGGTGTAGGGGCGCGTCACGCGCGCCACCTCCGGCAGCCGCGTGACACTCATCTTGAAGTCGAAGTGGGCCTGGCAGGCATCCTCTGCCTCGCCGGGCTGGCGCGCCCAACCAAACGTGCCAGTGATCGGGGCGGCGGTGATGGGATCAGCAGCACAGGCCAGAGGCAGATGCCCCTCGCCGGCGAGCAACCCCGACGTGGGATCAAGCCCCACCCACCCCGCTCCCGGCAGGTACACCTCGGTCCACGCGTGCAGATCGGTGAAATCGCTGACTGGTCCGCCGGGGCCATCGAGCGCGCGCACATCGGGCGCCAGCTGGATCAGATAGCCCGAGACAAAGCGAGCGGCAAAACCGAGATGTCGCAACAACTGCACCAGCACCCATGCCGAATCGCGACACGATCCACTTTGCATCGTGAGCGTTTCCTCGCACGTTTGAATCCCCGGCTCCATGCGAATGATGTAGCGAATTGCCTGCTGCACATGCCGGTTGAGATCAACGAGGTAATCGACGCTGCGAATCTTGCTTGTCCGCAGCGAATCGATCAGGTGCTGCATCCTGGGTCCTGCAGGTTCAGTCTCCCGATACGGGATTAACTCCCGGGCGAGCACGGCGTCGTAGGTGAAGGGAAAGTATTCCGCCTCGTCCTCGATGAAGAAATCGAACGGATCGATGGTGATCAGGTCGGCAACGAGGTCGACCTCGACGACCAGTTCACGCGCCAGGTTGGGAAACACCAGGCGGGCCAGGTAGTTGCTGTACGGATCCTGCTGCCAGTTGATGAAATGTTTGCGCGGCTCAATGGTGAGCGAATAGCTGAGAATCGGTGTTCGACAGTGCGGCGCGGGGCGCAGACGAACCACGTGCGGCGACAACGTTACCGGACGATCGTAGCGATAGATCGTCTGATGGTGCAAAGCGACCTGGATGGCCATGGTGGCGCAAACCTTCGTGCTGGAGAACGACGACCCGGAACGATGCGCGCGGGGAGAGGAAGCGAGCCCTGACAATCCTACAAGCGCCGCGAGGAAGTGCCCACCCAGAGACTCGCTTTCAGCCCCGTGCCATACCCGCACGGCCAGAACAACCCCCTCGCCCAGACTTCAGAAGCGAAGGACCGTTTGTCTGGAAGCGACCTCCACATAAGAATCGAGGCAGACGGAAGTAAGATGGCAAAGTGCGGCTTGCTCTCGCTAGAATGCCTGCACCTTGAGCAACGAGCAAGCGAGATTCCCTGGTGCAAGGCATCCGCACCTCCGGGACCGAACGCGGGGCCTTCTGAATTTGAGACCGAGGAGTTGTCGATGAGTGTTGGCGAATTCGAGGAACCGATTGAACCAATCCGCCCCGAACTGTGGAATCCCAACGCCGCGGCCAACTGGTCGCTGCTGTTCACCCCGGCCTTTGGCGCGTATCTGCACGCACGCAACTGGCGCACGCTGGGGAACCCATCCCGGGCACTGGTCAACCTGGTGTGGGTGGGGGTGACGATCGTCTTCCTGATCGTCAATCTCGGCACCTTATTCTTGCCAGACAGCAAGGGAATCGATGGGGTGATGCGGGCTGTCGGGCTGGGCTTACTGCTGGGGTGGTATTTCACCCAGGGACGCGGCCAGGCGCAGTATGTCAAGGACACGCTCGGGGATGATTACGTCAAGAAGGGATGGGGAGGACCTCTTCTTGCGGGACTCCTCGGAATCAGCGCGTACGTGGGGCTGTGTTTCCTCGTTGCCTTTGCCCTCTACACACCCGACCCCAAGGACATCGCCGAGGAGATTAAACCCGCGATCCTGCAAGAGTGGCACAAACAGCCAGGGCTTCAAAACGCAACCATCCAGAACATCACGCTCACCCACAAGGGCGGCAACGAATACACCGGTTTCGTGGACGCCACCCTGGGCGGTCAGGTTCAACGGTTGTCGCTGGAAGTGGTTGTTGAGAGCGGGAACATGCGCTGGGAGGTGAAACCGCTCACAGGGAAATAGCGTGCGGTGAGAAACACCTTTTCAGATCGCCCAGGAGATCGAGGGGAGGCGATCGCCCGCTCTGCTCTCCCTGGCACCAGGATGGGGAGAGCAGAGCGGACACCCAGGGGATCATTTCTTTTCACGTGGTTTGCCGGGAACGATCGGGGTATCGGTGGCATTGCCCCACTCGGCCCAGCTGGGGTAGTAGTTGCTCACGTCCTTCGCCCCCATCAACTCCAACCCGAAGACCATGACCGCTGCGCGCCCGCCGGATTGACAGTAGGTCGCGGTCGGGCTGTCGAGGGTGACGCCGGCCTGGGCGAACACCTGGCGCAACTCATCCGCGGACTTGAAGCGCTGTGTCTTCCTGTCGAGCAGATCGCTCCACTCCAGATGCTTCGCCCCCGGGATGGCTCCGCCGCGCCGGTTGGATAGTTTCTGGGTTCCGCAAAACTCGTTCTCTGAGCGGGCATCGACAATTTGCAACTTCCGTGTTCCCTTGAGCGCAGCGAGCAATTGCTCCCTGGTCGCCAACCGTTCGCTGCGTGCCCTCGCTTTGAACGACGTGGCGACCGGCGGGGCGGCGCGTTCCTCGCTCGGATATTTCCCCCCTTGCCAGGCGCCCCACCCGCCATTGAGCAGGCGCACATCCTCGACCCCCCAGTAACGCAGCACCCAGCGGATCCGGGCCGCGTCCTTGGTGAAGTTGTCGTCGTAGACCACGACCTTGCTCTCGGCACTAATTCCTAGATTGCCGATCCATTTACTCCACATCTCGGCGTCTTTCCCCTGGCCGAACCCCTTGGCCCACTGCGCCGGATTCACCCAGCGGGCACCGGGAATGTGTCCTTTCTTGAACGCGGCTTCCGTGCGAACATCGAGGACAACAAACTGCTTCGCCACCTCGGGCCGGGCGAGCTGGCTCGTTTCGACCAGGAGATCCGCCCGAGGATAGGCAGTCTCGGCGCAGCGAATCGGCGCCGGGGAGACCATCATCGCCGCGCACCACAATGCGGACAACCAGGAGACTTTCACGACGACCTCCGTTTTCAGCAACCCATCAAGCAGACGAGTGCGGTTATCCTATCGCTGGTGAAAGGAGTGGCCGCAGTGAAAGCGGGAAGCAGCCGATCACGGCGACCGACACTCGCCCCTCATCGCCGGCGGGCAGCGAGGGAACGAGCCACTTCTGCGAACACGTTGCCAATGCGACCGGCTTCTTCTCCTCTCCGAATAGGGGGAATTGCATGACAGACCTGATTCCGATCATCCGCACTTGCAACCCCTTCCTGCCTCCGTATTCTGCAGAATAGCACCTTCATCAAGACCGAGTTCCTTCAAGGCCAACACCGTTCACGATGCCAGTTGCGTCATTGAACGTCGGCAGGGTGAACCTCTCGGCCGCCCTGCTCCTCCTCGGCGTGGAACCAACCGGGGATGACATCACCAGGTTCCCAGGGAACGCCTCACGATGAACCGACGAGAACTGCTCGGAGCGGTCGGAGCAATGGGAGCGGGCGCGGTGCTCGGCACCTCATCTGCGCAAGCGGATGCGCACGGCAAGGCGGACAGCGGCACGATGATGGCCCCGCTGGGCAACCATCATCTGCATTTTTGCGGGATCCACTGCGCCAAGAAGGATCCGCGCATTCAGATCGTCACCCAGCATTACTGCGGGATGGTGGGCAAGGGCATGCACCAGTGTCTGCTTTACGATTCGGTCGGCAAGAACGCTCGCCTGCTCGGCGTGGAGTACATCATCAGCGATGAGATTTTTCGCTCGCTCCCCGAGGTGGAAAAACGCTACTGGCACCCGCACACCTACGAGGTGCTGGGCGGAGGACTGATCGCTCCCACCATGAAAGAAGAGGAGGAGACGGCGTTCATGAAAGCGCTGTTGCTCACCTGGGGGAAAACGTGGCACACCTGGCCCGACCCGACCACGCCGGTGCCCATGGGCGAACCGATGCTGATGTGGTCGCTGACGGGCGATGGTCAGGACGATCCGAAGGTGATCGCTGCGCGTGACAGGGAGTTCGGGGTCAAAACGGCGGAGATTCGCAAAAAGCGGATCAAGGCGATCGGCTACGAGGTGCCCGCGGTTCCCACTCCGAAAGATGTGGATGTGATCGGCCGTCAATGGACCGCCAGCGGAGAGGATCGCCCCACGCCGAAGCGCTAGACCCTTTGTTCGCACCGGGGAATTGAGCTGTGACGACTGGCTGTCATCACCGGATCCCCTTCCTTGGAGTGACCGCATCGGAGTGGGAAGTTTCTCCGCGCTTCCCACTCCGCGCTGCTCGGCGTTTATTCAACGCGCACCACATGGGGACGTCCCTCGACCAGGCCATTGACGTCCTCGGAAACCGCGCTCACCGGGAATGGTTTGCCCGTGGGTGCCTCCAGGGTGATTTCCCACTCGGCAAAGCGGTCGCGCGTGGATCGAGCCGGGCGGCCGTTGACCAGGACCTTCTTGATGTCGCTGGTATCGGCGACGGATCCGCGAATGCGCACCAGGTTTCCCTCTCGCACCGCGCTGGTGATGATCGTCACGGGGGCAGTTCATCCTTGAAACTCGACACCCCTCCAAAGGAGCGACGGCCTTCGGATTCCTCCTCACGCGGGGGCAAGCCCATGCTGAGCGGATTGTGGATGTCGTTGACGCGCATCTCCCGGGTGGTGATCCGGCGGTAGCCCGAGCGATCCATGATCGAGCGCCAGATCGCCACGTCGGAGCGGAATACATCCAGGCCATCCACAAAGACGCCGGTCGTACCGAGGTGAATCGCCCAGTTCGCTTCCCAGCACCGGAAATCGCGGATCCAGAATGGCTTGCCCGGCTGGGGCATCGCTTCGGCGGCCTCGCTCGCCAGGGTCTTGTTCTGGCCATAGAGATCCAGCCCCCGTTCTGGGCGCGTGATGCCGCGCAGATTCAGGCAGAAGAACTTCATCGTGTGCGCCTCGTTATCCTGGAAACGGATGAACGGCATCACGCGGGTGTCCTGCTTCTTCACCGTTCCGTCTGGCTGACGAATCGGGAGGATCGGGTTGAAGTCCTTGGTCTGCTTGCAGTCGAAGCGATAGCCATACTCGGCGCATTCCACCGCCACATTACGGGTGAAGACGTTCTGGCAGTTGGCAAACCAGAAGCCGGCGCCTCGGTTCAGGTCGAACGGCATCACCTGCCTGGGCAGCGGCTTGCCCGGTCCGACCGTGACCGCGAGGTTGTGATCGAGAATGTTGTTGGTCTCGCTTCCGTCTTCGAGGAAGAAACCGTGCCCGACGCATTTGTAGCCGACACAATCCCGGACCACGAGGGCGTCGGTGCCATGGATCGTCAGGAAACGGTTGTGGCTGTCCCAGATGGACGCGCCGATGACCGAACTGCCACGCATCGTTTGCCCGCACAGGTGATAGTGCAGGGAGTACTTCCCGCGTTCGTCGCGCTTGCCCAGGTGGCGGAACTCCGCATAGCTGATCGAGCCGGCGGAGTGCTTGTGGATCATGGTGTGGGCGCGCACGCCATCGGGGTTGGCAGATTCCACCACCACATTTCGGGTGAGGTTCGCGACCTCGGCGCGGAAGTTCCCATCGGCGTAATGGGCGTAGGTCAGGGGTCTGTCGAAGGCCAGGGGATAGCCGCCCGTGAAATCTCGTTTGCCGACCCGAGTAATCCGGCGTGACTCGGTCTGGGCGTTGTCGAAGAACCCACCGCTCGCACCTCGACGGTCGAGTTGCCGCCTGGTGCTGGTGACGATCACCTGATCGCCTTCCTTCCAATCCGGCACCGGTTCCGCGAGCGCGACAGTGGTGGCGCCAACCTCGCTTCCCCGTTCCATCTTCACCCAGGTGCGCTGCAGGGGTGCGCCGTGAATCTCCATCCGCCCGCCGCAGTTGATCAGAGCGGGGCACGACACCCGAGCCATTCCCTCCAGGTAGTGCAGACGGATGGTGGCGGTGTATTCGACCGGGATGGGGGAGCCAGGTTTGCCGATCAGAAGAGCGGCCCGCGCTTTCCCCTCGACGGGAGGGCGAGGAGAAGCGTGGCAATCGAAGCCTTCTTCCGCGGGCTCCTCGCTCGACGAAATACTGATCAGGCCGGCCTCAAGGAGAGTGTTTCGATCGCAAGCGAATTCCAGGGTTCCGGCGATCTGCACCAGGCGAATGACCTCTTTCGAGGCCACGTCGTAATTCACGTGGTGCCCGGCGCGGAACGACTCGATCGCCCGCTCGGGGCACGCGCCCGAGATCCCAGGTTTCCTTCGCCGACCACGTGCCAGACTGCCTCGACCGAATCAACGGGGCGTCTGCGGCCACGGACGAACCCGTCAGAAACGCAATCATGCTGCATGCCAGGAAAATTGCCCGCATTCTGAGAATCCTCATCAGTGGAGCGGGAAGGACCACTGGGAAGCGTGTTCCGCAGATCCTAACAGTTGCTCCTCAGGGAGCTTTCACCTTGATCGCCGCCAGGGAATTGTCGCCCTCCCGAATCGCGACTTTCTGGAAGCGATGGTGTGGATCGCGGTAGCGTCCCTTGAAGCGATCCTCGCCCTCGATGGTTTCGTTTGCCTCGACAGTGACACTGGGCCAGAAGAGCGTGAGTGCGTAGTCGCCTGGACCGCTCACCTGAAGCGAAAATACCCCGTCACGTCCGGTTCGGGTTGAGGCAGAGGTTTGTCCCTCGGGCTCTCCTGGCCCGTGCAACACGACGTACACTCCCTCCGCCGGGCGCCCATTCACCACGACCTGCCCCGACACCAAACACGGTTTCTCCGAGGGACCACATCCGCTGGCGAGGAGCAGGCACGCCCCAAGTGCAAAGCCCGTGGCGCAGCGATGCCAGCCTGTCCAGACGGCGTCCAGGTCCGAGGTGCCATGGTTTGTCATTCCGAGAGGACCTCCCCGCCGTCACGCGTGGCCAGGAACATCAGCGTCGCGACGCTCGTGGTCGTGCTCAGGAAGCGAACGCTACCGTCTCCCATCGCCACATTGGCCCCCCCGGGTGGAAGCCAAACACTCCCTGAGAATTATTGCAATTGATCGCACAGTCGGTCCCCGAGGGAATGTTGGACAGATTCGTCGGGTAGGTAGCTGGGGTGTAGGTGGGGTAGCCCTGAACCTGGAAGGCACACCAGCCCAGCCACGTGCCCCAGGCTCCCGGCTGATCGAGTGTCACGTCGGTGTCAGGCATCGGCATGCCAACTCCCTGGACGTAGTGCCTGTCGTACCCCGCGTGTTCCAGGAACAGGGTGGTGTTCGACAGGCCGTCGGTGACCATCGCCATGGTCGGCCTGGTCCCCTTCAAAATGGGGTTGGGGGCGCCGCCGGTCGGGTTGACGAGGGTGTAGGTTGGCTTGCTGATGGCGTGATTCACCCAGTAGTCCATCCCCCAGCCGGTCAGGATGGTCGGATCGTTGGGGTCGGTGGTTATCCCGGTCGCGGTGATGAAGGCGCCGTAACTGGTCCCCGTCTTGCTCGATTTGCGCATCTTGATCGGGATCTTCACCGGGTTGGAGGGACCCAGGATGAGGGGGAGACGCGTGTTCGCGACTCCCTGGTTGATGGGGTCTGCAAAACCTCCTGGAGCGGTCGGCGAAAACCGGTTGGCGAGGTTCCCTTGCTCGATGTACGGGAGGAGCAGAACCATGTGGCCATACTGGGGGGACGACGGCCGCGCGGACGGAAAACTGGTGTTTGTGTCGTGGTAGTTGTGCGCGGCGAGGGCCAGTTGTTTCAGGCTGTTCTGGCATATCAGCCGGGCAGCGGCCTCTCGGACTTTCTGAACGGCGGGGAGGAGCAGGCCGATCAGGAGGGCAAGAATGGCGATCACTACCAACAGTTCGATCAGAGTAAGGGCTCCACGAATGCGGTGCAGTCGAGGGTAAGACACGAATGAACCTCCTTCTCGGAGCGGGAAGTCTGTCCGTGGTGCAAAACCGTTTCATGACCGCAATCGGTCCTTGCCAAGCACGCCAGGCTCGAAGTCGATCGAACGCCCTGGGAGAGGGACCTTCGGGCGCTCGGGTGAAGATCCCCGAACGTGTCGCGAAGAATGCAACGCTGCAAGCAACTGGAGTGCCAAACACAAAAAAGTCACTGATTGGCAAAAACTTATGCATGAAAAAGGAAAGACGGGAACTCTGGGAATGGTCACGCATTCACCACGGCTGATGAGTTCTTGACCAAACAGTGACAGCGAGGAGTCGCCGCGAGGAGGAGATCTCCTCGCGGCAACCAGGCCACAAGGCGCAGCAGGGCGGTCTGGAAGAGGAGTGACCTGGAGATGTCAGGAGGATTTCGACAGGGGAATCCAGCGTGCGTTGCGACTCCCTTCTGTTCCGCTGATGGGTGCGCTGCCACCAACTTGACCGGAACCTGACTTTTTCTTGCCGGTACGGAGGCGAATGCGCCGATAGTATCAGGGAAACTATCTTCGGTATCGCGGTGGAGATGCCACCTGGGCGGGACGATCATGACAGCGCACGTGGTCCAGGTAATCTGGGGTGGCTTGCTCGCACTTCTTCTCGGAACCTGTGCCGGCTGTGCCTTCGGTCCGAAGGCGATCGAGCGGACACACGGGCGGTACGCTTCCGCCGTGCAGCGGGTGGATGAGGAACAACTCCTCAAGAACATCGTCCGCTTGCGCTACGTCGAGGCCCCTCAGAACCTGGACGTTGCTGCTATCGCCGCACAATACGAACTGTCCACGTCCGCTGAGGCACGTCCCTTTTTTAGCACCGAGTCAAGCGGCAATCTGTTCCGGGCTTTCGAGATGATCTTGCCTTTCGTTTCGGTCACCGGGGCGAACCGCCCCACGGTGAGCCTCACGCCCCAGGATGACGGCACCACGGTGCGTCAGTTTCTCACTCCAATCACGGCGGAGACATTGGTGTTCCTGGGGCAGTCGGGATGGCCAGTGTCCAGCATCTTTCGGATCTGGGTTGATCGGATGAACGGGGTCCCGAACCTCGTTCCACCGAGCGGCCCGCTTCGAGACATCCCGCCGGACTTTGAACGGTTTCGCCGGGCAAGTGAACTCTTCCAGGTGGCCCAGGACCGAGAACTCCTCTCTGTTCACGCCGAGGACAGGACCACCGATCTGAGTGGTCCGCTACCTGCGAACGCCGTAACGGCTGCGGCCGTGGTGGAAGCGGCCAGGTCTGGGTTTGAGTATCAGCCCCAGGCTGGCGGCAAGACGTGGATACTGGTCAAGCACGAAAAACGGCTGGTTCTGCAAGTCAACCCATCGGGGCTGGGTAGCCCGGAACTGGGCGAGTTGGTTGGGCTCCTGAATCTCGTGCCGGGGCGCGAGCGCTACGAACTGGTGGTGGCCTCGGGGGTTCCCGACCCCGCGAAAAACCACACCCCTCCTGTGCCGATCCTGCAGCTTACCCTCCGGTCCACAGCGCAAGCCCTCTTCTTCCTCGCCAACGGGGTTGAGATTCCGCCCGAGCATGTGGCCGCCGGACTGGTTCGAGAACCCAATGGGGTCAATCCGAACGAGGCCACCGAGGGGCTTTTTCAGGTACACGTTTGCAAAGGGCACCGCCACAAACCCCCGGCGGGCGCTTACCTGGCCATCTGGTATCGCGATCATTGGTACTATGTGGATGACCGGGATCAGGAGACGAAGGCCACGCTGCTCCTGATGCTCCAACTCAAGCAGCTGGATTTCAAACGGCAGTCCGTGGGAACGATCCCTACACTGACTCTTCCCGTGGGACGATGATACTTGGAGGATCTCGTAAGAAGGTGACAAGGTCGAGACGTAGCAGCGGAGGGGGAATAACGCGAGATAACAAGAGAAATAAACACTGCAGGGAATTGTCCTTGCGGCGATTATAGAAAAGCCGATGGTGGGATTTGAACCCACAACCCCCGCTTTACGAACGCCTTTTTTGACTCCCTTGCGTCACTGCTCGCCATGGTTCAAGATTGTACGTTTGCTCGGCGAAATCCGGCGTTTTCTTCCTTTCCAGCCTACCTTTTTTCATCCCCCATTGTTCGGCACTCTACAACCTGTAGCGGGGACTTTTGACAGGTGGAAGTCACTGGTTTGACGCCACCTGCCTGTACAGGTTCTCGACCTTGTCGGCCAGGTTGTCTCCCCCGGTGGGAATCCAGTGTGCATATGCACGCATGATGGTTTCGACTTTGTCCCCTAATCGTCGCGCCATATCCACAGGATTGACGCCGCTGGCCAGTAGCTGGCTGGCGTGGGTGTGGCGGAACGTGTGAAACCTCCGGTAGGGGATTTTTGCCTGTTCGAGCAGTGGCTGGTGGACGGTACGAACAAAGTTGCTTTTGCCGATGTGGTTTCCCGTTTTGGTGACGAAGATGGTTCCTGCGTGGACGTCCTGCCCCTCGGCGAGCATGCGCTTGCGGTGCTCGTGCAGAGCAACCACACAAAAACTGGGGAGCGTCACTACCCGCCGACCATGTCGGGATTTAGGTTCCTTGAGGAGGAAGCCCCCGTCCTGGCGCTGGTCCAGGCTACGGCGTGCCTGAGGCGCCACCCGCAAAATCAACATCCACCCACTGCAAGCCGAGTAACTCCCCCTGCCTGGGTCCCGTCCCGATCGCTAACTGGAACAAGGCTTCGAGCCGGTTCCCCACGGCAGCCTTCTAGATTCTCCCTATCTCATCAACTGCGAACGGGACAATCTCGGCGGGGGTGGATGTGGGTTTGACCAGGGCGAACGGGTTGCGCGGGAGGACGTCCGTGCGCACCGCGTGCTCGAGCGCCGCGTGGATGACCTCGGCAATCTTCTTGCGGTTGCCGACGGAGCACCCATTGGCTGCTCGCTCGGCAAACGCCGCTTCAAAACGGATGGCCCGCAAATCGGTCATCTTGTACCCGCCAAGGGTAGGCTTGATGTGCAGCCTGACACATCGCTCGTAGGACTGCCACGTCGAGAGATGACGCGATCGTTTGACGCTGGCCAACCACAGGTCCAGGTACTGCGAAAAGGTGGCGCTAGCCAGGGTGTTCTCGGAAAGCCAGCCGGCTTGCAGGTCCTTGAGGAACGCTTCCTTCTTCTCCAGAAGAAGCCTCTGTGTGCTCGCCGACAACTCCTTGTATTTGGGTTTGCCGTTCACCTGCACTCCAATCTGCACCCTGGCCACCCACAGGTGGCAAGATTCCTTGTAATGAATCCCCTTCCCCTTGTGGTCGCCTTCGTTTCCCTGCCATCGCCAACACCTCGAAAAAAGTGGCCCGGTCCCCCTTGGCACCCCTGCGTAAACTAGTGTGTAGAGACATCCCATCGTAGCAGGAAGGTAGCACCAAATGACCAAGAAAACCAGCGCAGACGCCCCAGGCGCCGCATACCATCCTGGAGCGGGGGACATTAGGGGTCCCTCAGGCCGCTGAGTTTGTCGGTCTCTCCCGAACCACTCGGCACACGCTCATGAATCGCGGCGAGCTGCAATTTGTCAAGGTCGGCAAGCGGCGGCTTATCCCGCGCGCTGCCCTGATTGAACTGCTCACCCGTGCAGGCCACGGGTAACACCACTCACCCCCACTCCACCACCCCCACATCATCCCCCTCATGGGGGACCGTCCGGGATGCGTGTTGGGTTCTACAGAGTACATGTACACGAATTTTCATCGCCAAAACCCGACAAACCCGAACTGTGCGGGGCACCTGAGACACCACCACCAGGACACCCCTCCATTGTCGATTTGCGGCTCCGTGGCCGGATATCGCACACTCGCGTCGGCATCATCACCATCGGGAGAGGAGACGATCGCATGGCAGTATCGGCAGTATCAACCACGGCAACCCATGAGGGAGTGTACCTGACGCCCGGCGAGATCTGCGCGCGGTTCCGGTTCTCGCGCGATCAGTTCTTCGCCATGGTGCGTCGTGGCGGGTTCCCGCCCGCTTATTTGAGAATTTCTCGGTCCACAATGCGATGAAAGTCGCCACCGTGGAGGGAGGGGAGCGCCGGCTCAGCCTCGACTGACGCGGCCATGACACCATCACCCCGCAGGGAGCGGGGGACATGCGGTTAGGGATGGACTGGTCACGACGCCCCGCACCGCAAAACGAAGCACCGCCGAGGTAATCGCCCGGCGGTGTATCGAGTGCGCGAGTGCACAGGTACGCATTACCATGGCATCGACTTCGTGTAAAAAAAAACTAAACCTGTGACCTGGCGGAGACCATCGCCCGGATGGTCGGGAACGGCTGCCGCAAGTGGCATGACGTGGAGCGAGGCTTCAACCAGTTCAAGAACGATATCCACAAGCTCGTCGGCTTCTGCGGCAAGTACCGAGGACACCCGGTCCTGGGCACCAGGGCGGCCTACGATGTCACCTACTGGAAACTGCACAACGCCGTGGCCGGCGACCGCCGAGGGGATTACTGACATACCGTTGTCACTCAGCCGGTGAAGACCCCGAACCCTTTCATGCCGACCGTCCGCCCGGTTCGCCAG
>JAKOSN010000099.1 GCA_029777335.1 Planctomycetota bacterium | reverse complement strand
GTGGTGTAGGTTGCCCCCGTGGGGACAAGCACATGGCGTGTCACCTTGTGCATGTTGAACAGACAGGCGAAGAGGTTGTTCTCGTGATCGGCTCCAAAGGCGGTTCCCTCGTAGCGCGTGAGCCCACAGGGAGCGGCCGGTCCCAGGTGAGTCATCGGCGGCATCAGGGAGGGGGCAGTCCACGGATGCTCATGGACCGGATCGTGATCCTTGCCATAAACCGCGCCATGAACGGCGTGGATCAGGCCGTCGCGTTTTCCTCCGCCGGGATGCTGCAAAAACGTGGTGGTGAAGAAGCGTTCCCCGCCAGGCGAAAAGACGACATCGACCGGGTTGTCCATCCCCCCCGTCATCACGGGTTCAATCCCCGTGCCGTCGGGGCGCGCCCGGAAGATATGCGCGGCCCGAGTTACAAAGGGTGCCTTGCCTGGGCGGTCGTAGGTCTGCCGGGCGAACGCTCCCTTGCACCAGTAAATCCAGCCATCGGGGCCGCGATAAGGGCCATGCAGATCGTTGGCACAACCAGTAAGGGTTTTTCCCTGGAACCATTCCGCTCGTTGATCGGCCACTCCATCGCCATTGGTATCGGTCAGCTTCCAGATACTTGGAGGAGCGGCAACGTAGAGGGAGCCGGCATACCACATGGTCCCTTCAGGGAACATCATCTTGTCGGCGAAGACCACACTCCGATCGAAAACCCCATCGCCATTGGTGTCCTCCAGGCGGACAATACGGTGCGGCTTCTTCTCCAGTTGGAGATTCACCTTCTCGTTGGAACCCGAGGAGTCTGCCACGTAGAGGCGGCCCTGTTCATCGAAGTCGGCAGTAATGGGGCGATTCACCAGGGGTGGGCCGGCCACTCGTTCGATGACAAACCCGGGCGGCAAGGAAAATTGCTGGCCATTGAGAGTGATGAGCGTTCGCTTGCCTTCGAACGGAGGGGTCTCGCCACTCAGTCCTCCCGACACGGCCAGGCAGAGCGGTAACAATACGATGGCGAGTCGCCACATGGCACAGTCCCCCGGTCGTCTTGAAGCAGGTCTTTCCTCCCGCTCACTGTAAACGTGGTGCGTACGGTTGTCAGCAGAATTCTGAAAGAGAACCGCCCCGCCAACGTCCCTCCGTCGGATATCCCTTACAGGGGCAGGGAAGGAGAAGAGGTTGGAACCACAGAGGAGAGGGATGCGCTCTCGGTGGGCAAGGCGACGTACGCCAACCGGGAGCGCACTCCATTTTCACCCCCTTGTTGGTACATCCCCACACCTGCTGAGGACACGTTGCGGTTGGGCGTCAACTGCGCGGATGGTGTGGTTGCAGGTCAGACGCCGGGCGAACCCGGGTGTGGCGTGGCGGCCAGGTGGCTGGGCGGATCCTGAGTGCGCATCATGTCGGAACCGCGCAGATAGACGTGCACAATCTCATCCTGTCGGCGAGACGTGTTCCAGTGCAGCAGAACACGGATACAGCGTGGTGGTGCACCCAGTTTGTCCACTTCGCATGCTCCCAGCAAGGGCACGTCCGTCCACCCCAGTTCACGAGCTGCTCGCGCCGGGAAGGCAGATCGCAGGTCGGCGGTCGAGGTAAAAAATGCGCTGGCGATATCCTCCGTGGCGATGGCGTTCGCCTCGGCGATCGCGGACAGTAACTCTCGCGTTGCCTCCAGGATCGCCTCGGGGGTGTCCTCCGCAACGAAAGTCGCCCCGCGAACCCCCCGGCATCGAACGGGAGCGAGATCAGCATTCATCGGCATTTTCCGCCTTTCTGGATCTTCAGTCGATTTCACAGACCACCGCGTTCGTGATTCAATTGAGAGTTTTGCACATGTAAGAGAGCGAGGGGAGAGAAAGAACGGACCCAATCCAGCGGTTCGGTGGTCTGGTAAACCCAGACTCCCTCGCCGGATCTCGCCTGGAGGCCCCGCTTCTGGACCACCTTACTCCCCGTTGGATTGCTTTGCTAGCCTCATTCCGGAACTGTTCGAAGGTCTTCCTCCCTTGCCGTCTGAGGTTCGCCGCCTGGATCGTCTTCGGGGTGAACTGGGTGATGCTCGGTCTGGTTGGTCAGTTCCAACCGGGGTTGCGACTGGATCGCACTCGACCACACGCAACACCTACCAACCTGGGCCAGACTCCCCAGTAGCAATAGAATGGTTTGATCAACCCGCATGATGCGCGAGGATGACCACGAAAGGCCCCTCGGCGTATCACTCACCGTTCCCTGGAATGAGGATCTGTATGCAACGAACGATCGGTTTCCTGCTCGTGATGTTTCCTCTCTGTCACCTGGGGGCGGTCCATGGGCAGAAGCCCAGGGATCCCAACGACACCCAGATACAGACCGCTCGACTTCGGGCACTTTACTCCGCCTACAAGAACCACGAAGCGACCAAGGGAAGCCCCGCTTCCAAGTTCGAGGACCTCTCGCTGGATCCCGCGACGCTGAAGGAAGTCAAGGAACGCTACAGCTGTGATGAGTTTGGTGCGTCACTGACCGATACCACGAAAGAAGCTCAGGCCAAATTGGTTCTGATCTTCGAAAAAGCCGCTCTCAAGGATGGCGGACTGGTGCTGCTGTACGATGGCACTATCAAAACTCTGTCCGCCAGTGAACTCAAGAAACTCCTGAAAAGGAAGTAAACGCCTGCCCCTGGGAGCGAGCTGTCACTTCCGACTGCCCACGGACACTGGAATCTGGAACTGAGCGCCGCATGGGGCGCGCCAGATCGTCGGAAGTGGGCAGTCGGAAACCGCACGGGACACCTGTCATGATTTTTCATCTCCTCCCTCGGGGAGAGGCCCTCAATGCTCCGCTTTGAAACCACTTCTCTCACTGTGGCCTCTGAACAGCGGTGCGAGGACCGAGTGAAGGTCCTTGCCTTTGACACCGGGGTCGTGCTCGTGGTCGCCGATGGCGCTGGCGGGACCGGGGCGGGGAGCGAGGCTGCTGAAACCGTCATCCGCGAGATCACCACGGCAGCATCCCTGGAACACGACTCAAATGCGTGGTGCGAAATCCTGCGCCAGATCGATCTGCGCATTGGCGCTGGCGAGGCGACCGGCGTCGTGGTGGCCTGGTCCTCCCAGGGACTTGTGGGCGCCAGCGTGGGCGATAGCAAGGCATGGTTGCTGGAAAATGATGAGATCAACGATCTTACAAGATGTCAAATAAGAAAACCCTTGCTTGGATCGGGGAAAGCTCTCCCAGTGGGGTTCAGCCACCCCCCCTCGCAGGGACTGTTGCTTGTCTGTACCGACGGCTTTAGCAACTATGTCCGTCGTGAACGACTCCTCCGAGAGATCCTCTGGATCGACTTTGCGATCCTTCCCCCTCGGTTGGTGGATATGGTGCGCCTCCCCTCTGGCGCCTTGTGGGACGATGTCGGCATCGTCGCCTGTCGTCCGCGCCGAATTCTGAAGAGCCGCACGCGCTACGAGATCACGGATGCTGGTTGAGACACACCACGCTCTGTCTGCGCTTTCGGCTGTCGAGGAATCCTCCTGCCACTTCCCGATCCCTGGAAACGAATTGGCATCGACCTGACTAACCCGGGTCGCCTCACGGCCGCGCGTGCAGGTGCTGGTCGATCGCCTGGAGCACTTCATCTGGAGACAGACGGGTGATGATCTCTCCGGGGCGATAAAGCCAGCGCACCTTCCCCTGTCGATCGATGAGGATCGTCGTCGGCGCATCGATGGCACGACCGTCGGGTCCTTTGTTCTGCGCATCGATCAACTCGGCTGCGTCCGAAAGGCCGCGCCCCTCGTCGGACAGAACAAGCAAGTGCGGCAATTCGGCCTGCGATTTTTTGGCGTCTTCCAGGCTGTCCACCGAGACGACAACGACGCGAGTTTCTCGTCTGGCGAAATCCTCGTGCCTCTGTTCGAGCTGAACCAGCTCCTTCACGCAGTACGGTCACCAACGGCCGCGGAAGAAAACCATCACCGTATCGCGATCTCCCTCGAGGTCGCGCTGCGTGAAAGGTACACCGTCGGCCTTCACCGTCGCGAACGCCGGAAAGGACTTGCCGACGGCCACCTGCGTTCCTGTGTAGCTCGGCAGCCGCGACCCCAGCAGAAAGCCCCACTCAGCCCCGGCGAGAAGCACGAGCAGGATCAGGGAGAGAACGCGCCACACGCTGCGCCTCTTCCACAGGGAGACGACAAGACAAACCACACCGAGCATCGCCGAGAGAGGGAGATACCACGGCCGTTTGAGGTGGCCCACCTGGACCTGTGCGATGTAGCAAGCGATTCCCAGGGCCGCAAGGCCGAATCCCAACGCGAGGAACATGCGGCCAGGATTTCGATGCGGCAAGGCAGTGGTTGCAGTAGTCATGGCGTCCTTCTCTTGGCGCCGCCTGAGTTAGTCTGAAAAACACGGCGGCGAGATTCCTGGTAAGCACCCTCTGGCGTTCGCACACCCAGGTAGCGATAATAACCTATGCCCCGATGGACAAGCGCGAGACTCCGCTCTCCTCTTTTCCCACCCGGAGAGCGCCTGCATCCGTGGAGGAACACGATGACGTCTGCATGCTCCCTGCTGGCCCCTGGCGGCCTGGCTCTTTTGCTCGTTGGCCTGGCCCCCGTGCTGGGATTCGCCCAGCGCACCGACGAACGACCTCCCCCCGGCAAACTCTGGGTGTACATCGGCACCTACACCGGCACGGGCGCCAAGGAGAGCAAGGGCATCTATCGCTGCGAGCTCGACCTCACCAATGGCAAGCTGTCCACCCCGGAACTTGCCGGCGAAACAAAGAATCCCTCCTTTGTCGCCATCCATCCCACGCGCAAGTTTCTCTATGCCGTTGGCGAAATCAGCGATTTCGGCAAGAAGAAGACCGGTGCCGTGAGCGCCTTTGCCATCGATCCGGCGACGGGCAAATTGACGCTGCTCAATCAGCAGGAATCCGGGGGAGCGGGTCCGTGCCATCTGACGGTCGATGCCACCGGCAAGAATGTGCTGGTCGCCAACTACGGCGGAGGGAGCGTTGCCTCGCTCCCCATTCAGGCGGATGGCAAACTCGGACCGGCCACCAGCGTCATTCAGCACAAGGGCAAGAGCAAGGATCCGGGCCGGCAGGAAGGCCCCCATGCACATTCGGTCAACCTCGACGCCGCCAACCGCTTCGCCTTTGTCGCCGACCTCGGGCTCGACAGGATTCTCATCTACAAATTCGATCCCGAAAAGGGCACCTTAACCCCCAATGATCCGCCCTTCTTCGCCACGGCCCCGGGCGCTGGCCCGCGCCACTTCGCCTTTCACCCCGATGGCAAGCACGCCTTTGTAATCAACGAGATGGCCTCCACGCTCACCTCCATGACTTACGACCCCGCCACGGGGACACTCAAGGAGGTTGAAACCGTCTCCACGTTGAAGGGCAAGGTGCCGGGCAATAGCACCGCCGAGGTGCAGGTGCATCCCAGCGGCGAGTTTGTTTATGGCTCCAATCGCGGGCATAACAGCATTGTCGCCTTTGCCATTCAGAAGGATGGCAAACTGAAGTACATCGGCCATCAAGGAGCTGAGATCAAGATTCCGCGCAACTTTGGCGTGGAGCCCATGGGCCGCTTTGTGCTGGTCGCCAACCAGGATGGCAATAGCATTGTCGTCTTTGCCGTCGACGAGAAGACCGGAGCGCTGAAGCCAACGGGCCACAAGGTCGAGGTCCCCCGGCCCGTGTGTGTGAAATTCATGATGGTCCCGAAATAAGCGTTGTGCACGATTCACCCTCCCACCCGTTCTCGATCCAAGGAAAGGCTCGTGATGAGCACCAGTGAGTATCTCTTTCCGCGTCGTTTGACCCGTCGCGACTTTCTGCACACCACGGGGCTGGCCGCCGCTGGTCTGGCACTGAGCGGAGTTAGCGACGCCGCCGACACCAAGCCCACCGAGGCCGTCCGCCTGGGGAGTGGCCAGGCCACCTACACCCTCGACCCCGAGTGGGGTCAGCTCCCCGGGAAGATGAAGTATGGCTTTGGCTGTGCCCTCGTCGTCGATTCACAGGATCGCGTGATCGTCACCTCGCGTTCAGCCGATCCCTGTGTCGCCATCTTTGATCGCGAGGGCAAACTGCTGGAAACGTGGAGCAAGGACTTCGCCGGGGCGGTCGGCTTCACTCCGCAGCAGGTGGCCGCCACCGCCCACGGGCTGTACTGGAGCAAGGAGGGGAAGGACGAGTTCCTCTACTGGACCGAGAATGTCGCCGGCCCCAAGGACAAGCGCATCGGCGCCCGCGTTTACAAGACCGATCTGAAGGGAAAGATTCTTTATCAGATCGGTAATGTGGACAAGGAAACCGCCACCTCGGTCAAGTTCGACTTCACCAACCCGACCGATGTTGCCATCGCTCCCAATGGCGATATCTACGTGGTCGATGGCTACGGCAGCCAGAAGGTTCATCGTTTCGACAGGAACTTCAAACTGCTCAAAACGATGGGTGGACCGGGGAAGGAGCATGGCAAGTTCAATACCTGCCATGGCGTGTGGGTGAACACGCTCAAGAAGGAGCCCGAGATCTACATCGCCGATCGAGCCAACAATCGGCTGGAGGTGTACTCGCTGGAGCTGGAATACAAGCGCACCATCCCGGAGATGCGTCTGCCCTGCTGCTTCTATCAGCACAACGGCCAGCTGTACATCCCCGAGCTGGGTGCCCGGGTCAGCATCCTCGACGACAAGGACAAACTCGTCGCGCGCCTGGGCGATGGGTCCGGGTTGAAGAAGGGGGAGGATGTGCGCAAACACCCCGAGATGTTCAGCACCCCGCACGCCCTGACGGTGGACTCGAAGGGCGATCTGTACGTGATTGAATGGCTCCCCTATGGCCGGCCGCGCAAGTTCAGGCACACGCCGGCTTCGAGCTAACCCCTGGCATCGAACCAACCCGGAGCCTCTCGTTCGCGGGGGTGCTCCGGGTTCTTTGGAGATCTGCCGATGCGTACTCTCGCACTTTCTCTCTGCCTCCTGCTCGGGGGCGTGGCCCGCGCCGCTGATCGCGATTTCTTCAATGCCGAGGTCCGGCCCATCCTGGCCCAGCACTGTTTCAAGTGCCACGGCCCCGATGAGAAGACGCGCAAGGCGAAACTTCGGCTGGATCTGCGCGAGGAAGCGCTCAAACCGGGCCGTTCGGGTTCCCCCGCGCTCGTTCCCGGCAAACCCGAGCAAAGCGAGCTGATCAAGCGCATCCTCTCCAGCGACGAGACGGAGGTGATGCCGCCTCCCTCGACCAAGTCTCCCCTGAGTTCTGCCCAGAAAGAGATCCTCAAACGTTGGGTGCGCGACGGAGCGGAGTATCACCCGCACTGGGCCTTTGTCGCGCCCAAACAGGCGCCCTTGCCCGCGGTCAAGAACAGCAAATGGCCGCGCAAGGCCATCGATTCGTTTATCCTCGCGCGCCTGGAGGCCGAGGGATTGCAGCCCTCCGCGCAAGCAGATCGTTACACGCTGATTCGCCGCCTGTCGTTCGACCTGATTGGCCTGCCGCCAACTCCCGAGGAGGTCGATGCGTTTATCAACGACAAGGCTCCCGATGCCTATGAAAAAGTGGTCGATCGATTGCTCGCCTCGCCGCGCTACGGCGAACGCTGGGCGCGGCGCTGGTTGGATCTGGCGCGTTACGCCGACACCAACGGGTATGAAAAGGATCGCCCGCGCTCCATCTGGCCCTATCGCGACTGGGTGATCAACGCGCTGAATGCCGACATGCCGTTTGATCAATTTACCATCGAGCAGATTGCCGGCGATCTGCTGCCCAATGCCACGCAGCAACAGCGCATTGCGACCGGCTTTCATCGCAACACGATGACCAACGAGGAAGGGGGGATTGATCCGCTTGAGTTCCGTTTTTACTCGATGACCGATCGTGTGGGGACGACGGGAACCGTCTGGCTTGGCATGACCCTTGTCTGTGCGCAGTGTCATTCGCACAAGTACGACCCGATCGCGCAGAAAGAGTACTACCAGCTGATGGCGTTCCTCAACAACGCCGACGAACCGGAGATGGAAGTGGTGCAGCCGGAACTGGCCCGCAAGCGCCACGAGCTTGAACAGAAGATTGACGATCTGCTACAGCACATCCCGACGCGGTACCCGGTGAAAGCAGCCCAGGCGAAGGAGACGCTCGGGGCGCAGGCCCATCGCCAGGCCTTTGAGACGGCAATGGCTAAGTGGTACACCGAGAAGGCCAAGAACCTGGCCCAGTGGACTCCGCTTACTCCCATCGAGGCGAAGGCCAATGTCCCCTTGCTCACGGTGTTGCCGGATCGCTCCATCTTCGCCAGCGGAGACCAGACCAAGAGCGACACCTACACATTGACCTTCAACAACGATCTGCAGGGGATTACCGCCCTGCGCGTGGAGGCACTCCCCGATCCGCGTCTGCCCAAAGGGGGACCAGGACGTGTCTACTACGAAGGCCCGCCGGGCGACTTCACCCTGTGCGATTTTCGCCTGGAGGTGGGGGGGAAGAAGGTGAAGCTGGCGAAGGCGAGCCACAGTTTTGCCAGTGGAGGATTTACCGCCGACAAGGCGATCGACGACAACCTGCAAACGGGTTGGTCGATCAATGGCGGCCAGGGGCGCGCGCACAACATTGTCTTCAACCTGGCCGAACCGCTCCGCGCAGGAGGGACCTTCACAATAAAGATGCTCTTTGCCCGCCACTACTCGGCAGGGTTGGGGCGCTTCCGTGTGTCGGTCACCACCCAGCAAAAAGAAGCGGTCGCTGTCGATCTTCCCTCCGAGATCGAGACTCTGCTGCACCTTCCGCCCGGAGAACGCTCGCCCGAGCAGAAGCGCCTGCTGGAACGCCACTTCATCCTCAATGCCCCGGAAATGGCGGCGCTGCGCAAGGAGATCGAAACCCTGCGCCGGCAGATGCCCGCCTATCCGACCACGCTGGTGATGCAGGAGCGCCCGCCGGAAAACCCGCGGCAAACGTTTGTCCATCGACGCGGGGAGTTTCTGCAACCCACCGAACGCGTGGAACCAGGCGTGCCGGCGTTTCTCCCCCCCTTGCCCGACGGCGCCCCGCGCAACCGGCTCACCCTGGCCCGCTGGCTGGTGGCAAAGGACAATCCACTGGTGGGGCGCGTGACAATGAATCGTCAGTGGGCGGCCTTCTTCGGGCGCGGCATTGTGCGCACCACGCAGGATTTTGGCTTCCAGGGCGAAGCGCCGTCGCACCCCGAGTTGCTCGATTGGCTGGCGGTCGAACTGGTGCGTCAGGGCTGGTCGATGAAAAAGATGCACAAGCTGATCGTGATGAGCGCGACCTATCAGCAAGTCTCGCGCGTGACGCCGGAAGTGCTGAAGAAAGATCCGGAAAACAAGCTGCTGGGACGCGGTCCGCGGGTCCGCCTGGAAGCGGAGATGATCCGTGATGCCGCCCTGAGTGTGAGTGGCCTTCTTTCGCCAAAGATGGGGGGGCCAAGCGTCTTTCCGCCGCAACCGCCAGGAGTAACCACCGAGGGCGCCTATGGCCGTCTCGACTGGAAGGTCAGCCAGGGTGAGGATCGCTATCGGCGCGGGCTGTACACCTTCATGAAGCGAACCGCCCCTTATGCGATGTTTGCGACCTTTGATGGTCCCAGTGGGGAGGTGTGTCTGGCCCGGCGCGAGATCACCAACACCCCGCTCCAGGCGCTGACCATGCTCAACGACGTGGCCCTGGTGGAGGCAGCCCAGGCGCTGGGGCGCCTCACGGCGAAACAAGCAACGCCCGTGGAAAAGCGCGTGGACGAGTTGTTCCGACGGGTGCTCACCCGGCCACCAAGTGCCGAGGAACGAACCCTGCTGGTGCAGTTTTACCAGAAACAAAAAGCGCGCCTGGAGCGCAAGGAACTCGATGCCTCGGCCCTGGCGGGACCGGGCGAAGGCGATGTGAATGAACGAGCGGCCTGGACGGCGTTGGCCCGGGTGTTGTTTAATCTCGACGAGGCCATCATCAAGGGGTGACCGATGACGACTGCGCACACTGCTCCGTTGAACCTGGCCCGCCGGCACTTCCTGCGTGATTGTGGCATCGGCCTGGGGAAGGTGGCGCTGGCAACGCTGTTGACCGACGCTTTTCGTTCCCCGAGTTCGGCGGCGGAGAAGGGCCCAGCGCTGCTGGCGCCGAAACAACCGCATTTTCCAGGGAAGGCCAAACGGGTTATTCACCTCTTCATGGCCGGTGCACCCAGCCAGCTTGATCTTTTTGATTACAAGCCCAAGCTGGTGGAGTACGAGGGCAAACCGATTCCGCCATCGATCATCGGCGGCCAGCGCTACGCCTTTATTCGCGCGGACGCCGCGGTTCTGGGACCGCGCTTCAAGTTTGCCAAGCATGGCAAGAGCGGCGCCGAGCTGTCCGAGGTGATGCCGCACCTGGCGAAGGTGGTCGATGAGCTGTGCATCATTCGCTCCATGCACACCGATCAGTTCAATCATGCACCGGCGCAGATCTTCTTCAACACGGGGTTTGCTCAGCCGGGGCGGCCCAGCCTGGGTTCGTGGACGATTTATGGGCTGGGCGCCGAGACCCGGGATTTGCCCGCCTTTGTGGTGATGTCCACGGGGAGTGGTATCAGTGGGGGATCGGCCAACTGGTCGAGCGGCTTTCTGCCGACGATCTACAACGGCGTGCGTCTGCGTAACCAGGGCGATCCCATCCTCAATGTCAGCCGTCCCAAAGGCGTGGATGCCCAGATGCAAAAGGATTCGTTCGACCTGATTGGAGCACTGAACCAGAAACGGTTGGAGAGCGAGGGCGATCCGGAAATCGCCACGCGGATCGCCTCCTACGAGATGGCCCATCGACTCCAAACGTCAGCACCAGAGTTAATGGATCTGAAAAAGGAACCCAAGAAGGTGCTCGATCTGTATGGTGCCGATCCCGACAAACCGTCGTTCGCGCGCGCCTGTCTGCTGGCACGACGTCTGCTCCAACGTGGGGTGCGCTTTATCAATATCTACCACGAGGGGTGGGATGCCCACAGCGATGTGGCGGGGAATCTGCGGCAAAACTGTGGCGTGACGGACCGGGCGTGTGCGGCCTTGTTGCTGGATCTGAAGCAACACGGCATGCTCGATGACACCCTGGTGATCTGGGGTGGTGAATTTGGTCGCACGCCGATGGTGGAGACCAACCCCGCGCTGGGACGGAGCCTGGGGCGCGATCATCATCCGCAGGCGTTCACCATGTGGATGGCGGGCGGAGGAGTGAAGGCCGGGATGACCTACGGCGCCACCGACGATCTTGGTTTTCACGTCGCCGAAAAGGCGGTTCATGTGCATGATCTGCAGGCGACCATTCTCCACCTGCTCGGCTTCGATCACGAGAAGCTCACTTATCGCTTCGCCGGCCGCGATTTCCGCCTGACCGATATTCACGGCAAGGTGGTGAAGGACCTGCTCGCGTAAGGCGTGGGTCCTGGTTCCCGGAGAACGTGGGAGAGACCAATTCCACGCTCCCGGATGCGCTTCCAACCAGGGGGTTAATCCAGTTCGGCGGCCGCTTCCGGGGCGAGTTTGCGCAGGGTAGCCCTGGCGGCCTGCCGGCGTTCGTATTGCGGATCGCCAGCGAGAGGCAAAAGCAACGGCACCGCCTCCTGGGCAGTGGGACCACCGTCTCCAAGGACCTCGATCAGCAATGCCGACGGCATCTCCGCGCGGTTGCACAACTCAATCAGGGTGGGGACTGCCCGTGGGCCAAGGTCGCGCATGGTGCTCAGCGCACGGCGATCCGTGACAGGAGGACGCCTGGCATGCGGATCGCCCAGGAAATTAGCTCGGCCGAGCGCCCTGGCGATCTCAGGTTCGGTCGCACCGCGGCGGATGATCTCGGCACGCAACTGCCGACGTTTGGCGGCACCGTCCTCGCTGTACATCATCTCCGCTGTGTAGCCCAGGAACTCGCTCACCACCTCCTGCGCTGAGCGCTGCGCTCCCTCGGAGGTTGGAGGTGGGAGTGTCCGTTCCAGTTCCATGCGAATATTTTGAAGATCCGATACATCGCTAATATCCAGCATTCCAGCCCAGATCTCCAGGTGGCGCTGAAATGAATCGATCCGGTTGGGACGTGCCTTATCCTTCTGGTACAGCGCAACGGTCAGATTGCCCCAGGCGGTGCGCTGTTCGCCGGAGAGGAGTTGGAGAACCACTGCACGAGGATGGCCATCTTCCTGCGCCGCCTGGATTGCATCCTGCTGGGCAACATTGATCCCGTGCCAGGCGGCAGTTCGCACCGAGGGATCTCCCTCCTCGGAGAGAATGCGGCCCAGGCGCTGAACGATGCGCGTGCGCTGGGCGTCTCGTTGGGCAAGCGGAGCCTGGCGATCGCGGGATAGTCGCCTGGTCATGGCACGGACGGCGGCACCGCGCACCCGTGCGTCCGGGTCAGTCAGCAGGGCCTCGACGTACCCATCTGGAAGAGCGCGCAACAACTGCTCAAGGCGGTCCAGGGCGTCTGCGCGATCGTGCGAGTTGGGAAAGTCAAGTTGAACGCGCAGAATTGCCACTCCCTTTTCACGTTGGGTTTGGATCCAAGTCCACGCATAGGTTCGGGCGTACCACGGCTTCATGGAGAGCACAAGACCCGTTTGGCACACCACGGGATCGTCCGGGTGGGTGTGGCTGAGGATGGAAAAGGCAAAATCTCTCCGATTCACATCATCCTCACTCACCCAGCGCCGGAGTTTGGAGAACGTCGTGGGCCAGCGAAGCGCATACGTCGTGGATTCCGTGGGACTGTCGCGCCTGATGGTGAAAGACTCCAGCGGAGACTGCGCCCCGTTCGCTCCCACGGCCATCTCCAGAAGTTCGGGGGCAGTCTCGTTGGTGGTGATCGGGAGGAGCATGGCAAAGGAACGGCCCGCTCGCCTGGCCTCGGCGAAGACGGTTTGGAGCGACACCTGGCCGTCGGTCGCCAGTTGGAGCAACACCTGGGCCAACTTCTCATTCCCGGTCTCGGTGAACCGCTTCACCACGGCGTTGATGCCCCCCTTGCCACAGGTCAGGATCGCTTTCAAGGTCGAGGGATCGGCAGGGGCTTTCTCCAAGAACTGCACCAGCGCCGCCAGTGCCTCGGGATCGGTGGAAGCCAGTGGGGCAAGCGCTGCGACCGCTCCCGCTGGATCAAACCAGAGAGAAACCGCCTCCTGAGGAGCGAACGCCCAGTCCAAAACCACTCGGCGTGCTACGGCGTCTTTTGGATTCCAGCGGAGCGCGGCCGCGGCTGCCATGCGATGTACTCCCACCTCGTTCGCGTTTCGCCACTTCTCAGGGATGGTAATCCGGTCACCGTTGGGAGCAATCCTTGCCAGCGCGCGAAGCAACAACACCGCGTGACCCGATTGGAGGCCATCGTTGGCAAGACGTTTGGAAAGAGAAGAAGCCACGCCCTGGGGCGTTTGGTGTTCACAGAGGAAGGCGAGCGCCTCGAGAGACGATTGCACGGAGTATTCGCTCCGCTCCATGCGTCGTAGCAGAGCCGGGATGATCTTCTCTGATCGAGGGCCCTGGGAGACAACTCGATTGGGAAGAACCTGATCAAGGTAGCTCTGGTTGAGATCGAGGAGTTTCTCGAACACCAGAGAGTCGGCGGCGGCGAGCGAGGCGGCGAAGTCCAACGGTTGCAGGTGCTCAAAGATACAAGGACTTCCCTCGGGGCGTTTTTGGAATGCAGCGATGACCTCATCCATCGATTCGTGCAGGGCGAGCAGGATCATCGCCGCCCTGAAACCGGGTATCTCCTCACGGCGATTGGTGCCGCGGAATTCCGCCAGTTTCTTGCGCAGTCGCTGCACGATCATCACTCGCTTTGGCTTTTTGGCGAAGGCGATGCGAACGTGGGTGAGGCGATCGGCCTGAGTGGGATCGAACTCGGCAATGCGGCCGATGGCGGTCACGAGTGCGTCCAGGTGTGTTTCATCCAGCTGTGCGAGAAGATCCACCACGGCCGAGCGAGCCGGGGGCCCCATCTCACCAAGCAACACAATTGCTTTCTCACGCGTTTCCAGGTCGGCGAGCAAGGCGACGATCGCGCGAGTGATTTTCTCTGGAACAGGGCTGCCTGTGAAGGTTTTTGGTTCTTCATTCGTTCGACGTTCGAAGTTCCCGGAGTAGTGTGCGCTCAGGTAACTGAGCACCGCATCGCGACGTGTTGGCACGTCCTGGAGTGCGGCGCTCAGGTACGGTTGAGCGTGGGGAAAGAGTTCGTCCAGCGCAGCACCGGCGGCACGATGATACGCCCACCGATTGCCCTCCAGAGGAGCACACAGCCGATCAAGGAGATCCGGGATCAACGAAGGCTGAATCACCGTGACTCCCACTCCCCCAACCACTCCAGGAAGGGTTTCTTTTTCAGCCCGTCGTTTCTCGGCAGCGGCGAGAAAGGAACAGGCGTCGTCGGCAGCATCGGTCCAGAGGTGCTTGCGGAACTCGGGCACCAGTCCGTCGGCATCGGCGCCAACGGCCAGGAGCAACTTGAAACACGCCCGGCGATTCCCACTGCCGGTGTTCGCGCGTGCGCGCCAACGAGCCATCACCGCCGGAATGATGTTATGCCCGGAACGATGCAAGGTCAGGAGTTTCCTTTCGATCCAGTCGTCCCTATCCCCATTGAGAATCACGAGCGAAGGGATCATCCGTGGATCGAGCACTCCAAGCGCAGACAGCACACGCGTGGCGGTGAGTTGCGCGGCAGCACTGGGATGGTTGAGAAGCGAGAGCCACAGTTGCCGCACATCTGGAGAACGCCGGGCGGCGGAGTAAAGTTCCTCTGTGGTTGGTCTCAATCTGTCCCAGTCCACTGAGGAAAGTTCAGCCGCCAGATCGGGAATCGTTTCCGGGTGTTCGGCCGCAATCCGGGTCAGCGAACTGCGCACGGTAGCGACCAGGTATTCGTCGTTGTCGCCAAGGAGTTCGCGGAGGGTGGGGATAGCACAGGGACCGGCGTAGCCCAGCGCCACCACTGCCAATCGACGCCGGATGTGCCACTGTCTTTCTTTCGCCCACGCTTCCGGCCTGGGCTCGCTGGGCGGTTTTTTTTCGGCGAGGATTTTCTTCAACTCGGGGAGAGCGGCCTCCCTCATCCGCCCAATGGCAACGGCGGCATCGGTATCGAGTCCTGTCGTCTCCTCGTCGAATCGTTTCACCAGGTCTGGAAGTGCCCCCTTCGCTCTGGGACCAAAAGCAGCGAGCGTGTAGATCGTGCGCTTCCGGGTAAGCGGATCGGTGCTGTCGAGTCCCTTCATCCGCTCGCGCAAGGGAATCCCGGCGAGAATGGGATTCTCCCTCGGGCTTGACCAGGCCAAATAAGCGCCGATCCCAAGGCCAAGCAGGAGCATCACCAGCAGAACCAGGAAGCGTGGCGAAAGACGCATGGGCACCTCGACAAAGGGCTCGCGCCCGGAACGGTTATTGCTCCACGTGGACCTTGCATTTTGGTCGTGCCTTCTTGAAGCGCTCCAGGCCATCTGGGGTGATCCTTTTGCACCCGTGGAGATTCACTTCCTCCAACCCTTGCACCCGGGAGAGAATTGCCAACCCCGTATCAGTGATGGGAACGTCGACCAGGGTCACCGCACGGAGGCGCTTCAGGTCAAGCAAAGGAACCAACCCAGCGTCGCTGATCTGCGTTCGCCCAAGATGAAAGCCTGTCAGATGCGACAGCCTGGACACGGAAGCCATTGCCGCGTTCGTCAACCTGGTCGAGTCCAAACACAGGTAACGAAGGCGTTCCAGTCGCTCCAGTCCAAGATCGGCCAGTGCCGCATCAGAGACGCGATCCCCTGTCAGATCGATCTCGGTAATCCAGTTCGATTGCTGGGCAAAGTCATACTCGGTTCTGGCTCGTCCCAGCAGACCACCGAGCTTCTGGTCGATCGCCGCCTCAACCTGGAGACGTTCGCGTTGCTGGTTTCCCTGCGGAGCGGACGCCTCCTCAACGTGCGCCATGGCCTGCCAGAGGAGAAACACCAGACCGAGCACTCCAGAGCAGACGACAACCGCCATGCCACGGAGCAATCCGATGCTGCATCGCAGAAAGAGAGGCGACGCGAGAAATGTCTGCAGCGCCCGGACAAATCGAGCCATGAACATCCTCCCGCTCGCAGAGAAACCTCGCCCCTACCTTCTCCACCTCGTCCCTCCGGAACCGCCGACTTCCAGGACGCGCGATCTATTCGCGCCCCTCACCTCCCAGGCGGCACCGCAGGACTCCGGTTCATATTTTGCTGGATACGCACATTATTCATATTGATCAGTGCCTGGCGCGACGCCTGCTGCGACATCAGCATGGCTCCCAGGGAGATTAACATCCCGAGGATCGAGAGAATCCACCAGGGAAAACGGTTGGGTTGCTCGTCGTTGTGCTCGTCCATGGTTGGGCCTCGCAAGGTTCAGCTCTCCGGCCAGATACCCCTGACGCCCGGGGCAGCCAGCGGGCACTTCCCTCCCCCCATTCTGTTATCCGCGCCGATACAACCGATCCCGTCAGGAAAAGTCACAAAAGCAACGCTGGTTCTTACCTTGCGAGAGCGAAGCACGTTTGCTCCAATAGGAAGACCCCTCGGTGCGCAGCAGGCGACCCCGCGCCTGTCCACTGACCCTCGCAGTGACGGAATCGGCCATGGCGAACGATCCACGCCCGAACTATCAAAGCTACGATCTGGCTCTCCCCTCCACCCTCAACTGGTACGATCCGGTCACAAACAGAGCGATCCCGGTGGAGATTCCGCAGACCCAGTTGACCTCCGCTCCGAATCGGGCGAGGCCAACGGACAGCAAAACTGCTCCGCTCACCCTGGCGGGGTATGAAATCCTCGACGAACTGGGACGAGGCGGAATGGGCGTGGTCTACAAGGCCCGGCAGCTCGCGGTGCATCGCCTGGTGGCTCTGAAGATGATCCTGGCTGGTGCGCAGGCAAGCCCGCAGGAGTTGCAGCGCTTTCGCAACGAGGCCCAGGCGCTCGGTCGGCTCAAACACCCGGGGATTGTGCAGGTATACGAGGTGGGTGAACAGGAGGGGCGGCCTTACTTCAGCATGGAATTTTGCCCGGGCGGTTCGCTCAAGGATCGCATTGAGGGCACACCGCGACCTCCCCAGGAAGCCGCCCACACGGTCGAACAGCTGGCGCGGGCGATGGCAGCCGCTCATCAGGCTCAGATTCTGCACCGCGATCTCAAACCCGCCAACGTTCTCGTCAGCGAAGATGGCACGCTGAAAATCAGTGATTTTGGCCTGGCCAAGAAGCTCGACGAGGAGGGACAAACGCATTCCGGCGCCATCATGGGCACGCCGAGTTACATGGCCCCTGAACAGGCGGGCGAGGCGAAAACGGCCACACCGGCTGTGGATATTTATGCGCTGGGAGCGATCCTCTACGAACTCCTCACCGGCCGTCCGCCGTTCAAGGGCGCGACGGCAATGGAAACACTTCTCCAGGTGGTAAGTACCGACGCGGTCTCTCCCTCGCAGTTACAACCCACCACACCGCGTGATCTGGAGACAATCTGTCTGAAATGTCTGCATAAAGAGCCAGGCCGGCGGTATCCCTCGGCACTGGCGCTGGCGGACGATCTGAAGCGCTTTCAGGCGGGCGAACCGATCGCGGCGCGCCCCATCAGTCGCGTCGAACGTGTCTGGCGCTGGGGTCGGCGCAACCCGGCGATCGCCGGACTGATCGCCGCCGTTTTCCTGGCCCTGCTGCTTGGGACCGTGGTTTCCACCAGTCTGGCGTTTCAGGCGCGGGCCAGCGCGGAGCGGGCCACGAACGAGGCAGAGGCGGCCTCAGCGGCGCGTGACCGGGCGGACCACGAAGCCGAGAACGCCCTCGCCAGCGCCCGCCAGGTTCAGGAACGCGGCTATCTCTCCGACATGCTTGCCGTCCAGCGCTGCATCGACCAGAGAACCATTCCCACGGTGCGCGAACTCCTGGAACGCCATCGGCCGGAAAAGACCGACGGGATCGATCGTCGGCGCCTGGAGTGGTATTACTGGTGGAACGAAAGCCATCGGGAAACTCTCACGCTCGAAACCCCAGGAGGCGAACTGCGCGGCTTCTGGCTCAGCCCCGACGAGAAGGAAGTCCGTGTAGTCAACGAGGTGGGAGTGGTCACCAAATGGGATCTCTCTACTCGTCAGAAAACAACCGTGCCACTGACGCGCGGCCTTCCCATTCCCCTTGTCGTGATAACAGGCGCGTTCCGTCCGGATGGGAAACAGGTGGAGGTTGTTGCTGGCGCTCTGGGAGCCGGTGGATTCGGCGTTGAGCTCTTTGACGCTGACACCGGCAAGGCATTACCACTGAAGGCTGGCCTGGCCGGGATCTCGGTCCATGCCCTGTGCTTCAGTCCCGATGGCAAACAACTGGCGATCTGTGCTCCGGGCGATCCGCTTGGCGGTGGCTTCGCAACTCCGATTGTGAATGCGATCAAGATCTGGGATACGCCAACGGGCCGTCTGCTGTACACCCTCAAGCCTTCGACGGAACTGATCAATTGCGTGGCCTACAGCGGCGATGGCAACACCATCCTCGCCGGCGATTCCAGTGGCTCGGTGCATCTGTGGAACGCCAAAACGGGAAAGGAAGTGCGCGTTCTCAAGGGTGGAGAGGAAGCGATCCACGTTGTGACTACCACCCCGGATGACAAGATGGTCCTCGCGGGCGGGGAAGGCTTTATCCAGAGCTGGGAAACGAAAAGCGGCATGGAAGGGCGTCGCTTCAAGGTGGCTGGAACGGTCAATGCGCTCACCTGCAGTCCCAAGGGACAATTTCTGGCCAGTGCCGGAACCGATCGTACCATCACCATTCGCGATCTTTCCATGGGGCACACGCTGTGCACCCTGCTCGGGCATACGGATTCCGTTCGCTCGGTGGTCTACTCGCGCGACGGAAGCAAGCTCTTTAGCTGTGCCGGAGAGGAGATCAAGGTCTGGCCCGTTCCGGACACCAAAGCGCACCCCCTGGGACCGGGTCTGAACTGGACGGGATCCTGCACCGTGAGCCCGAATGGCCGAACGATGGTCACACAGGAAGAGAGAAAAACCCTCTCGGTGTGGGACTGCGCGACCTGGAAAAAGCGTCTGACCCTGGCAGCGCCCCCGATTCGCGAGCTCTGTTTCAGCCCGGATGGCACGAAACTGCTCGGCAGTGCGGAGAACGACAAGCTGGTGCACGTCTGGAATCTGACCACGGGAAAGGAGGAATTCACGTTCGGCGACGGCAAGGCACGACCTTTTGGGCTCCTGGTGAGTCCGGATTCCAGACATGGTGCCTCCGCCACGGAAAATGGGAGTGTGGAGATCGTGGATCTCGCCAATGGCACCCTCGTTGCCACTCTGACCCTTACAAACGGTGCGCGGATCCACACGCTGACGTACAACCCCAGTGGCACCATCCTTGTCACCAGTTCGGGCACCGCCTGGACCCCAGGCGACGTCCACCTCTGGGATACCCAAACCTGGCGCGAGGTGGGACACTGGAAGGCCCACACCCGGGAGATCTTCACCGCTGCCTTCAGCCCCAACGGCAAGCTGCTGGCGACCGGAGGGAGTGATCGCACCGTGCGCATCTGGGATACCGCCACCTGGAAGGAACTGCACGTTCTGCGGACCTCGCTGCGGCCGATTCAATGTCTGTGCTGGACTCCGGACGGGGAACGTCTGCTGAGCGGGGGATTCAGCCTGGACGACTATCCCGCCCTCGGCGAGGTCCGGGTGTGGGAAACGCACACTTTTCTGGAGCTGGCCTGCCTCACCTTTCCCGATTTTCAGGTATCTCAATTGTGGCTGACCGCAGAGAGAAAGCGCGTGGTGGTGCATGGCAGCGGATGGACCTCGTTCCTTGAGGTGAGCGCGGAGAAATGAGAGGGCGGGCACCCGACCATTTGCACAACTTGCTCGTTGACAGCCTCTGGTCCCTTTGCTATGACCTCGCCTCTTCACCACATCTTTTTCGGTCCCGTTCGGGAAAGGAGCCCAGCGATGGCCCATCGAACTGCGTATGCGCTTCTCCTACTTCTTACAGGAGTTGCGTCGATCCAGGCACAGCCTGATGCAGCGCTTCGCCCTCCGGTTGCCCCGCCGCGGGCTCCGTCGGATGTGAAAAGCACCCGGTCCACGCCCCATTTCTGGGATGTGGGCACTCTCTCGGCGAATCTGCTCGCGGACGGAGCGTGGTGGCTGATCGGCACGATCGAGAGCTGTCAGCCGCAAGTTGTTGTTGAAATGCGCTTTGTGAGCATGTCTGGTGCCCTGGCCGAGGCGGTGCGCCGCCAGTATTGCGATGTGGCGGAACTTGAACCCGACCAGATGCGCGAACTCTTGAATGCTGCCCAGGCCGATCCGCGTACCAACGTGTTGATCGCACCCAAAATCACCGCGCTCCATGCCCAGTCAATTTCCTTTGAGATGCTCCATCAGGGAGCGGGGGCCAAGCAGTATCGTCTCAACCTCCTTCCGGAGGTGGCGCACGATTGCAGCGCGGTCACGCTGAACCTGAAGACCAGCATGGATGAGCTCACCGCTCCCGGTGACCAGGCCGGGAAGGTGCACCGCGAAGTGCAGTGCACGCTGAACATCCACGATGGCAACACGATCCTGCTGCACGCCTGGGAAACGCCCGCCTCTTCCGCCACGGTCCCCGTGTTGAGCAAGGTGCCATATGTGAATCGCCTGTTCAAGGAAGCACCAGAGCAAACGATGGTCCTGGTGACGACCAGGATTCTGCGCGAACCGGCACGCTGATTCGAAGTTGTGGCTCTGAACGAATGTATGGGACACGGCGCAGCGGTGGGAGGGCCCTCTGTTGACCGCTGCGCCGGCTTGCCCTACAGTAAGATGGGTAGTTGCACCTTCGTGAATGGAGAACGCGTCTGTGGAAAAACGGGGCAAAGAGCGGAAACGACCATGGTTGAACAGCGGCCTTTCCTGGCTGCTCCCGCTTCTGCTCGCCGCCTTCTTCGTCTACTGGTTGATGAGCCGGGAACCGACGATTCTCTCGCTCAAGTATGGCGAGTTGGTCCAGGTACTCACCGCGGCTCGCCATAACAGCAACATCTCGGTGCAGGACGTTCGCCTCGGTCACAGCGATATTCGTGGGAAGATCACCACCACGGATCTCGTTTCGGATGGCGAATCCAACACAACTCTCACGCGCACGGTGCCCTTCCGCACCATGCGTCTTGGACTGGAAAACGACCAGGACATCTATCCCCTGCTCAACGACATCGTCGGGGCATCCTACCAGGGCGAAGACGAGGAGTCGGCGCTCAAGAGCATCTACTCGGTGTTGATCTTTTTCCTTCTGATGCTCGGGATGGGGGTCGCGCTGATCCTCCTCATGCGCTGGATGTCGGGAGGCGGGTCGCCGCTGACCTTTGGTCGCAGCCGAGCCAAGCTCTATGCGCAGCAGGATACCGCCACCACCTTTGTCGATGTGGCCGGGATCGACGAGGCGGTCGCGGAACTGCGCGAGGTGGTCGATTTTCTCAAACGTCCCGAGCGCTACCAGGCTCTGGGGGGACGTATCCCCAAGGGAGTTCTGCTCGTCGGGCCACCGGGAACGGGCAAAACGTTGCTCGCCAAGGCGGTGGCGGGAGAGGCCGAAGTCCCCTTCTTCTCGCTCTCGGGATCGGATTTTGTGGAGATGTTTGTTGGGGTGGGGGCGGCCCGGGTGCGCGACCTCTTTGGCCAGGCCGAGTCGCGCGCCCCATGTATCATCTTCATCGACGAGCTCGATGCGCTGGGCAAATCGCGCGCGGGCAATGTGGTTGGCAGCCACGACGAACGGGAACAGACCCTCAATCAGCTGCTGGTTGAGATGGATGGCTTCGATAGCAATCGCGGCGTGATCATCATGGCTGCCACCAACCGACCGGAAACGCTCGATGCCGCCTTGCTTCGACCGGGGCGTTTCGATCGCACGGTGGTCGTGGATCGTCCCGATGTCAACGGGCGCGAGGCGATTCTCAAGGTCCATGTCCGCAATGTGAAGCTGGGTCCGGATGTCGACCTCCGCCATGTGGCCAGCTTGACGCCTGGCTCGGTGGGGGCAGATCTCGCCAACCTGGTCAACGAGGCGGCCCTGATGGCGGCGCGCGCGGGCAAGGCGCTGGTGAGCATGGCCGAATTCAACGAGGCGATCGAACGGGCGGCGGTCGGTCTGGAGCGACGCAGTCGGATCATGCAGATCGAGGAGAAACGGCGCGTGGCCTATCACGAAACGGGGCACGCCCTGGTTTCCTGTTCGCTCCCCAACGCCGATCCAGTGCACAAGATCTCCATCATTCCACGCGGCGTCGGGGTGGGCGGTTATGTGCTCAGTCGCCCCGACGACGATCGTCATCTGCTCACCAAGTCGCAGCTGGAAAGCCAGATCAAGATTTGCCTGGGGGGGACGGTGGCGGAGGAGATTGTCTTTCAGGAAATCTCCACGGGAGCGACCAGCGACCTGCAGAAGGCGAACAACATCGCCCGGCGCATGGTGACCGAGTTTGGCATGAGCCGACTGGGGCGCATCTACTTTAGCGAGGGTGCGTCGGTCCCCTTCCTGGGCGCTTCGTTCCGGGATGGCGATCGCGAATATAGCGAACGGACGGCCCGTGAAATTGATATCGAGGTGCGCCGCATCATCGATGAAGCGCTGGAAGCCGTCCGCACACTCCTTATTGCCCATCGAACTGTCCTCGAAGCGGTGGCGCAGCGCCTGATTGAGAAAGAAGTGATGGAAGGAACCGAGCTGCGCCAGTATCTTAATCTCAACGGCGAAACCCCCGCGCATGACGATCTGCGCAACGGGTCCGTGGAAGTACGGGAATAGCCGCGCATCTAGTAGATAGAAGACCGCTCTCCAGACGCGACGGCTGGATGGAGCGATCCTCGCGCACCCAAGAGCCAACCACCATGCCTCTGCTGCGAACCGCACCTCTCCAACCCATCAGGGATGAGATCTTTCATGTGGATCGCATCCTGGTCCCCGAGGGCGATGTGCCGCGACGGGAGCACCGGGTGATTGCGGTAATGCCAGCGTACAACGCCGAACGAACCCTGGCCGCCACCCTGGCCGACATCCCCACCGGCTCGATCGACGAGGTCATCCTGGTCGACGACGGGAGCACCGATCGCACCGTGCAGGTCGCTCGGGAAATGGGGCTGACGGTGATTGCTCATTCTGAAAACCGCGGCTATGGCGGGAACCAGAAAACGTGTTACCGCGAAGCGCTTGCGCGCGGCGCGGATATCGTGGTGATGATCCACCCCGATTACCAGTACGATAGCCGCATCATTCCTCACGCCGTCGGCATTATCGAACTGGGAATCTGTGATGTCATTCTCGGCAGCCGGGTCCGTTCGCGCGAGGAAGCGTTCCGAGGAGGAATGCCCTGGTGGAAGTATCTCGCCAATCGCTTTCTGACCACGGTGGAGAATCTGTCGCTGGGACAGAATCTGGGCGATTTTCACAGTGGCTTCCGGGTCTATCGGCGCGAAGTGCTGGAGCAGATTCCCTTCGAGCGCAACTCCGACGACTTTGTCTTCGATACCCAGTTCCTGGTGCAGGCGGTTCGGCTGGGGTTCCGGCTGGGCGATGTGCCGGTGCCGGTGCGCTACTTCGATGAAGCCAGCAGCATCAACTTCCGTCGTTGCATCAAGTACGGCATGGGGACACTTGGCGCGGTCGGAGAATACTGGTTTGATCGACTTGGCGTGCGGCGCTCCCCGCGTTTCGAGCGCAGGCTGGCGGTCGAAGCGGAGGCTGGGCAGGCGTAATCGGCAACCAGGACGCAATCAGCAGAAGACGCGGAGAGAAGTCAGCGTTTCTCTCCGCGTCTTCTGGCGCGCGCAGCCACCGGCAAGGAATCTCCTAGAGACCCTTGACAGGAAACCCACCTCGGAGACAATCACCCCATTGATCCGTCGGATGTCCGCACCGCGAGGATGGGACACCCGGATGGAGCCACTTTCAGGAGAGAAGCCCATGCACGGATTCGCGCTCGCGCTCGTCGGTTTCACGCTGGCAGCCCCGGTCCCTCAAAAGGCGGAACTGCCGGCCGATGTTTACGAAATCAACACGCGCGACTTTGCCATGCCGCTGGAGCTCGATGCCAAAAGGAAAGAGAAGATTGAGTGTGTCCGCCTTTATACTTCAACCGATCAAGGCCTGACGTGGACTCATCAACAGGACTACACGCCAGGCGATACGAAGGTGATCTACACCGCCCCGAGAGACGGCCTGTACTGGTTTGCTCTTGAGGTGGTGTTCAAGGATGGCAAACGGGACCCCGCCAAGTTGAAAGCCCTTGAAGCAAGCATGAAAGTGTATGTCAACACCGGGGAAACCACGGTCCCGCAACCATTACCCGTCAAGGGATTGAAGCTCTAACGGGCGACGCGGATCGTTCGCCTGTCTTTCCGCATCAAAACTGAAAGTAAATAAACGCCTTGGTGGAACCGGGACCAAAAACAACGATCAGAGCCAGGGCCATCACATAGACAGCCGCCCGGGGAAACTCGGGCCAGAGAAGCAACTGACAGCGGACATTCTTCAGCCCACTATAAAGATGCCCCACCACCACCAGACCAATCAAGAGCGGAACCCAGAGAGGAACCATCCGCAATCCTTCGGACGTCCCCAACCCCAGCAGCGCTTTCTCCATCAACCAGCAACCATTCCAGGTTTGTGCGCGCACCACGATCAACCCGGTCGCCACCAGCGTAAAGGTGCACGCCCAGGCGAAGAGCCGATAAACCAGGTGTCGGCGCACAACCGTGCTCTGTGGCACCCCCTCCAGGGCATGGTCGTACAGGCGATGCACGACCAGGAGCACACCGTTGTAAAAACCCCACAGAACGTAATTCCAGCTCGCGCCATGCCACAACCCGCAAAGGGTCATCGTTGCCAGTAGGTTGGCACAGGTGCGCAGCACACCCTGGCGACTCCCTCCCAGCGAGATGTACAGGTAATCGCGCATCCACGTTGAAAGGGAAATGTGCCAGCGTTTCCAGAACTCGGTGATGCTTTCAGACAGATAGGGAAAGTTAAAGTTGAGCGGCAATTCAAAACCAAACCACTTGGCGCAGCCAACCGCAAGATCGCTGTAGCCACTGAAATCGCAGTAAATGCGCGCTGCCCAGGCCAGGATCGCCCAGCGCAGGGTCGCGGCATCGTAGAGTTCGGGTTGCTGAAAAATGGGATCCATGAACTCGGCCAGACGATCGGCAATCAACACCTTCTTGAACAAGCCAAGCACAAACCAGTGCAAACCCTCGATCACCTGAGTTCCACTCACTGGCGGTGGTTCGGTCATCTGGGGGAGAAACTCAACCGCGCGGACAATGGGTCCGGCGACCAGCTGGGGAAAGAACGCCACAAAAAGAGCGAAATCCACAAACCGAGGGACCGCGCGAATCTTCCCGCGATAGACATCGATGGTATAACTGATGCCCTGAAAGGTGTGAAAACTGATTCCCAGCGGCAGGATCAACTCCACGGTCCAGGAGGGAACCTGTCCACCCAGACAACGAATGAGTGACAGCCCGTTGTCCACGAGAAAGCCGGTGTACTTGAAGACCCCGAGCAGGCCAAGATTGCCGACAATGCTCAGAGTCAACCACAGGCGTTTGCGTGGCAGGGTGGTCGCCTGTTCGATCAGCAAGCCCGCGGTGTAATCGATGAGAGTGGGAACAAGGAGCACCCCGATAAACCAGGGATTCCACGAGGCATAAAAAAACCAGCTGGCGAGGAGCAAAAAAAGATACTTGTGCTGACGTTGGCGCAGGCTGTGGTAAACGAGCAAGACCACGAGCAAAAAAAGAAAAAAAGCGCGCGTGGCGAAATTCATGGCCGCGCTCCAGGCGGAGAGAGGTGTTCCAGTTCCTGGCGAAGCCAGGAACTGAAGCGTGCTGCTCCCGATTTATTCAGATGAATCAGATCGGCAAAATCGGCATTGGTTAAACCCACTCGATCCCGCTGCGCCGTGAGGAGACTCACCCCGGAACTGGCCACGCGTTTGCGCAGCGCCTGGCGATAGGCACGAAACTCCGCAGGATTCCGCCGACCTTCCAGATCGTCGGTCACGGGCATATCAACGAGCACCAGCCTCACCTGCTGGTCCCTGGCCCAGACGATCAATCGATCCAGATAGTTCAGATGCGTGCCAATGGAATAGTTGTTGAGAAACTGAAACGGCTCGCCATCCCAGCCGCTCGCCTTGCGCAGATCGAAGCGCATCGTCTGAAAGGTGGGGTTGGGCGCATAACCATCGGGGCGACGCAACGCCGCGGTGGTCTGTACGCCCCCCCGCGCCTCCGCCGCTGCGTCGGGACAGGTGCCGGGCCAGCAACGCTCCAGCTGCAAGGCCGACCACAGCCGAATGCCATTGCGATACCGATACAGCCCCCAGCACTGCTGAAGTTGCTCCTCCACGAGATGGCGGGTGCACCACCAGGCGGCGTCCGGGCGCTGCTGTAACCACCCGGGCCAGTCGCTCCAGGTCATCAGGGTACTGGGGCCGTGAGGCTCGTTGCGACTGCCATTCAGATCGCTGGCGGTGATGCCATAAACCAGGACGCGCGGGGGATGAACCAGCCCGTGATGCACCGCGTGCCAGACCTCGGAAGTGGTCGCACCGGGAAGGCCCAGGTTGTACACCTTGTCGAGCGGGTGCCCTTCCCAGGACAGGCCGCGCAGAATGGCGGGATCGGCACTCTCGGCAATCACGGAACTACCCACGAGCACCAGATCCCAGTGCTCGCGCTGGCACCCCTCCAGGCGGAATTGATAATCATCGGGGTCGCATCGTCGCCAGCGGTCCTCCTGGGAACGGACCACGCCGTCCACCAGGAGCAACCCAAGGACGAAGTAGAGAAGCAGGCGCAGTCGACGCCTACGGGATGATGTGTGGCCTTGATCCATGTTGGCACCGTGACATCCTGTCGTGGCGACCCGCTTGTAGCAGGTTCAAGGCAACGCTGTCCAGAGCGATCAAGAGCGGGTTAGCCGGGGAAGAGAGACGCGATCGCCTCGTAGAAGCACAAACCCAGAAAGGCAGCGACCCAGAGAAACACCACAAGCCAGATCAGGGGGCGTAGCGGTTGGGGGGACGACGGGCGCGACTCCGGGGCGACGGAGGCGCGGCCTGTCTCAAGGATCTCGACCTCTTCAGGTTGTGTCGAAGCGGCGCTCCGCGCGGGATCGGCCTGAACCGAGGCGGAGCGCCGTGAAGACCGGGTCATGATCGCTCCTCTACAGACCACCTGTCAAGCGTCGAATATCAATCACGAAGACACACACCATCAGCAAGAGCAGAAAGGCCAGCCCAAGATAGGCAGCCGCAGCCTGCACCTGTTCAGGAGCCGGTTTCCCCCGGATCTTCTCGTAGAGGAGAAAGACCATGTGCCCGCCATCGAGCAGCGGAATGGGGAGGAAGTTCACCACCGCCAGATTGAGACTGATCACCCCCAGAAAGGCGATCAGGCTGTAGTAATCGGCACCGGCCAGGTCGTAGGTTTGCGACAGGATGGAGATCGGTCCGCCCACCGTCTTGGCGGAGATGCGCAAGGTAACCATGCGCAACAGCCCCAGGTACATATCCTGGATAAAGCCCACCGTCTCGTTCAACCCCAGGCGCATCGCCGCGCCCAGGTTGTCGGCACGCTGCAGGTAGGTGTCCATCATCAGCTGGACCCCCGGTTGAGCACGCGGCCAGGTGGGATCCTCGACCAGGGCCATCGTCACCGTTTCCTCGTTGCCACCGCGCCGCACCTGCAACTGAATCTCGTGGAAGGAGGTGCGCTGCATGGCGGCGGCGACATGCGCCCAGGTATCATTCTTCTTTTCCGAACCGCGCTGGGCTTCGAGCTTGGATGCCTTGCCCCAGCTTTCTTCCCAGTTCTCCTCGCCCCAGGCGCCCTTGCGCTCCTCCAGTTTGAAGTTGACCTGTGTGATCACATCACCTTCCTGCAATTGCGGTTCGGTGAGGTCCGACAACCGCTGCAGCGCCAGCAACTGGGTCCCCAGCGTCGGGGGTGCACCCAGGGGGATGCACGCGCTGGCCTGTTCGAGGGTGATGGTGGGTTTCCAGTTCGGCTCAATGTGATCGACCAGACTGGTCACCCAGTAGGCGAGCCCCAGTTGAGGAATGGCCTGGGGAGCGGCGGGGCTCAATGGCACCTCGTTGTCGTAGGTCCAGCTGTCGTCCCAGTCGAGCTGGAGCGTATGCCGCGAAGGGGTTTTTTCTTCCTTGTTGCGGCGCAGGACGGTCAGCTGAGCCCGCTTCTTGACATGGGGATGCTGCATGGCCGCCCGGGTAAGTTGATCCGGCAGACGAATGGGATCCAGGTCCTCCTCGCCCACGGTGAGCAGCGGTTCCCCCTTCTCGGTGGTCAGGGTAACGCTGATCACCACATCGCCACGCTGGTCCTCTCCCTGGCGTGGAATGACACCCGCACGCGTGGCGGGGGAATTCTCACGCACGGCGCCGACCTCGCCCATCTTCATGCGCACGCCCGGCAGCACCAGGTGATACGAGGGCGGAACAAACAGGTTGGCGACTGCTCCCTCCTGTCCCCCTCGGCGCACCTGGATAACCATCGGCTTGCCCGCGAGCTGAACCAACCGTTGGCGATAGACAAAGGGATCGCACCACCCCGGCTCGGTGGCACGCGGATCGAGCGGCAAGGGTTCGATCAGGTAGGGATTGTAACTCCCCGGCTGATTCGGCTGGGTAGTGCCCACGATCACATCGTTGAACTGGAAACCGTCCGGCGGCAACTCCCGTTCACCAAGGGTGGTCTGAATCTTGAAGGGTTGGCCGCTCCGGCGCCGGAGGCGCTGCGCCAACTCGACGTAGTCCCAGGTGCCAGCATTCGCGTTGTGGGCGAGCGGTTTCAACTGCGCAGGCGCCAGCGGATCGGTGGTGGCGAGGATGACCTCGCCGGGCTTCAGATCCAGCTCGCGGGCTGCGGCGGCCGAACTCTGCCCCTGAACCGGGCGCCGATACGCGCGTTTGAAGAGTTCGGTGAGCAGTTGCAAACGATCGGGCGGAGAAACCCCAATCACCGGCCAGCTATTGTTCTCATCGCGCGAAGGTTCCAGATTCAGCGATACCGTGCGCGAGGTGCCGACTTCCTTGAACTCGAAGGGGATATGTGAGCCTGCCCCGGAGAGTTTCACCTTGCGCTGAAGATCGTCGAACGTGGGGTTGTTCTTGTCGCCAATCCGACTGATGGTCCAGCCGGTGCGCACCCCCGCCACCCAGGCCGGAGAGCCATCGTCGACGCGTGCCACGACCGCCGGCGCTCGACGCATTCCATGAGTGCGGTAAACAAAGATCAGCAGAACCGCTCCGAGGAGCACGTTCATGATCACCCCGGCCGAGATGATCATCATGCGCTGGCCGACGGATTTGTTCTTGTACGAGCGCGGGTAATCCTCGTCCTCGTCGGCTTCCGTCCCCTCGCCGACCATGCGCACATAACCGCCAAGAGGGAGAACGGCGATCTTGTAAGTGGTTTCACCCCGTTTGAAACTGCACCCCGGAAGCGCGGGGCCAAACCCGATGCTGAAGGTAAGGACGTGGACATCGCACCACTTGGCAACGAGAAAGTGCCCCAGCTCGTGAATAAAAACCACAAAACTGAGGCCCAGGACGGTGAGGAGGGCGTTGAAGATGGCCTCCAGGCCCCCGCGCGAGTAGAAGTAGCCCACCGCGACCACCAGGACCACAATGTAGATCCCGTTTTGCGTCAGCCAGCCGATCGGAGTGAGAGGGACGGGAGGCGCCGTCTCCTCCGCGGAGGGGGTCGCGGCTGCGCGCGGGTCCGCGGCAGCGGGTGCTTGCTCGGGAGTTGGATCGGCGGAGCGGTCCTTATCGGGGGTCGGAGACGTGTCCAACGAGCTACCTCCTGTCGCGCCAGGGCAGTCGCGGAAGCGCTAACAGACCGAAACGAACCTGGCACTGCGTGAAAACAAAATCCAGGGGAGAGTCGCGGGCGCAGTCACCTCGCTCCCTTCCCAGGTGCATTGTAGCTGTTGAGCGCCGGCTGTCGCAAGGGGAGGTCACTGGACACCCGGCGCCTCCCCCGCCGTTCCTGCCGTCGCCACAACTTCCTTGGCCGCGCCACAGGGAGAAGCGGTCCCTCCGGGCCGTCGCCGTGGGAACGAGAACCGTCGCCACACCTGAGCGAAGAAAGAGAAGGCATCGGTCAACGGCAGCGGTAACACGTTGAGACAGGCCAGGTTCAGACTCAATACCCCAACCAGGAAGCCAATCATGCGAATCGCATCCTGGTCGGTCAACGCCGAGGTGAGCACAACCAGGCTGATGTATTGACTGATCGAGGGCAATGCCCTGGCGCGCGTTACCATGGTTCGATCCCAGTGAAGCGTCTCGACGATGCCCAGGCGCATTGATTCGCGAAGGCTTTCAATGCACTGGATGTGGGTATCGTTCATCAACATCCAGCCGCGCTCCTTGAAGGGCCAGCTTTCGTCCTCCGCCAGGGTCAAGGAAATCAGCCGTTCGGGCTGGTCGCCGTGCTGATGCACCCGGAGTTGAATCTCCTGCCAGGGAACCGTCTGCAAACTCGAAAAGAAAAAGGCCCAGTGATCACTCACCGCGGCGTTTTTGTGGAGCGGATCCACGAGCCACATCCAGCTGCCCCAGGTGACGGCGCCCTCCCGGGTTGTCACTCTGGCGCGCATCGCCACGATCTGATCGCCGGGGAGCAACCCCGCGCGCGCAGCGGGAGACTGTGCGTCAACGGCGGCCACCTCGCCCCGCACCCAGTAAGCCAGCCCCAGTTCGGCGATCGGCATCGGCGCACGGGGACCGTTGAGCACCTCCCGATTCGATGCCCAGTTGTCATCCCAGTCCAGAACCAGGGAAACGGCGCGCAGGGTTGCATCCTGGTCCGAGATGGGTCGAAGCACCTCGAGATGCGCCTTGAGTTTCGTCCCCGGGCGTCGGGCAGCCGCCTGGCGCAACTGCGTGGGCAGGCGCAGCGGATCAAGCCGGTCAACGGAAACTCGGAAAAGCTCCTCGCCGGCCTCGGTTTTCAGGGCAATGGTCTGAAGCACATCCCCCGCGCGTCCGGTGATGTGCGGATGAACGCCGCCCAGATCGGCTGGCCCATAGTGACGGATTGCCGCAATTTCCCCGATGGTCATGCGCATCCCGGGGAAAACGCGATAATACGCCGGGGGAACGAAGACGTGAGCTGCCTTGAGTGTCCCCTCGCTGTCCTTGCGCCGCACCGTGACGACGATCGGTTGCGCCGTCAGTCCTTCCAGGCGCCGACGAAAGAGAAAGGGATCCCCCATGCCAGCGATCACGTTCCGCAGATTGCCCGGGACCGGTTGTTGCCGCATCGGATCGTAGGTCCCCTCGGCGTTCCGTTCGCTGCTGGCGATGATCTGATCCTCGAAGGCAAAGCCGGTGGTCAGGACTCGTTCGCCATGCTGGGTTTGAATGCGCACCGCCCGGTCACGCAAGCGACGCAGGCGCCGCCCGAACTCCTCATAATCCCACTGAGGGGGATTCAATTGATAGGGGAGAGCCTTGAGCCGGTCCGGGGCGTCGGGATCGGTGGTCGCCTGGATCACCTCGTCGGGCTCCAGCTCCAGCGTGCGCGCTGCGGCGGCGGCGCTCCCGGGCAACACCGGCAGGGGCAACCGATTCGCCTGCGTGCGGGCCACCAGCTGCAAGCGCTCCGAGGGACCGATTCCCACCGTGGGCCGCGGTTGATTCTCCTGCCAGCGCGGAGTGAGGATCATCGGCACCCGATCGAGCGATTTTCCATCGCAAAACTCCACTTCCAGCGGTCGGCTATTGGTCGTCAGTTCGGCGCTGGCGGTCAGATCCTCGAACGAGGGGTTTTCCTTGTCCTCGACACGCGTGAGGATCCAGCCGCTGCGCACTCCGCGCATCCAGGCTGACGAGCCGGCATCCACGGTGCCCACCACGCCAGTAATGCGCACATTCTCCTGCTTGTAGGTGATGGCGATGAAACAGCCGGCTGCCAGCACCAGGTTGGCGCCCACCCCCGCGCCCCGGATCAGAGCCTGCTGCCACAGCGGACGGTTGCACAGGGCACGCGGATAGTCCGCGCCCATCCCCACATCGGTGCCACGACGCACCAGGCGAACCCAGCCGCCCAGGGGCAACACGCCCACCTTGAAGAGCGTGCCGCCAAGGACAAAGCGACACCAGGGGACGGCCGGGCCCAGGCCGATGCTCAGTGACAACACCTGGACATTGAAGCAGCGTGCCGCCAGCAGATGCCCGAGCAAGTGGACGAGGACAACGACGTTGAACAAAAAGAGAAAGACGAAGCCCCCCAGCACCCCGCCCCCGCCCACCCACGCAAAGAGGCCAATGGCCAGAGCCAGAAGAATCATCAGGAAGAGAGAGGTCAACACAAACCAGCTGATCAGGGCGCGCGCGGCGGGGTAGATCCGCACTCGCCGTTTGCCAAGAGGTTTCACGTTCGGGTTGTCGAGTGATGCAGGTGTGTCCAACGCATGACCTCCTGACGCGCCCAGCGGTCGAGAGTGGCGAGCTCGGCCAGTGAAGGCGCCGCACTGAAGTGATGGTGTTCGAGAACTGCTCGACAGGCAGTCACAATATCCAGAAAGGACAATTCACCAACCAGGAACCGGCCGACGGCCGCTTCATTGGCGGCATTGAGAACGGCCCCGCAGGTGCCCCCGCGGCGGGCCACCTCGAAACCGAGTTGAAGAGCAGGGAAAGTGTCGTGATCGGGTTGCTGAAAGTGCCACGCCGAGAGCTCGCGCCAGTTGAGCCGTTTCGTGGGCCCCGCCAGCCGTTCGGGATAGGTCAACGCGTACTGAATGGGCAAGCGCATATCGGGGGGCGATAGTTGCGCCAGGATCGAGCCATCGGTGAACTCCACGAACGAGTGAATCACTGATTCGGGGTGGATGATCACCTCGATCCTGGCGGGATCGAGATCGAAAAGCCAGCGCGCCTCGATGATCTCCAGGGCCTTGTTCATCAAGGTGGCGGAATCGATGGTGATCTTCGGCCCCATGCGCCAGGTGGGGTGTTGCAGCGCTTGCTCGACGGAAACGTCCGCCAGCTCCTTGCGCGTGCGTCCCCGGAACGGACCTCCGCTGGCGGTGAGCACCACTCGTTCCACCTCGCGCGGGGAGCTTCCCTGCAGCGCCTGGAAGATGGCGCTATGCTCGCTATCGACCGGAAGGAGGCGCGCCTGGCGTCGTGCCGCCAAATCCATGACCAGAGGCCCGGCCATTACCAACGTTTCCTTGTTGGCGAAGGCCACGGTTTTTCCGGCTTCGAGCGCGGCCCAGGTGCCCGTCAACCCCGCGGCGCCGACAATGGCGCTCACCACCACATCGACCTCGGGATCGCTGACCATGGTAACGATCCCCTCATCGCCGCAGAGCAAGGCACAGCTGGCAGGGAGCGTAGAGCGCTCGAGGCGCGGCATCAGTGCGGGATCGGTCACGGTGATCCAGCGCGGACGAAAGCGCTGCGCCTGCTCGGAGAGCGCCTCCCAGCTGGCATGGGCACTCAACCCAAGCGCCTGCAAGCGCGTGGGAAGGTGCGCAATAACATCGAGACAACTGGTACCGATGGAGCCGGTCGAGCCGAGGACGACGACCCGGCGACGCGACGAAACCGAAGCGGGAGTAACAGCAAACGCAGACACAGAGCGCACCAGGGAAAGTGAGCGCGAGTCGAATCAGTCAGGAATAACACCCCCCGGCGCGCGCCTGGGGGTTCACGAGTATGGACGCATTCTAGCCAGGGAGCGCGCTGGCCCGCAAGCGCATTCGGTCAGAAGTGCGAGCAAGAGAGAAGCGGCTGAAGAGCAGGAAGCCAATCCCCCGCACCTGCACGGCGAGGACTCGCATTGGTGACAGGACATTGTCACTTTTTCGAGGTGGGAATGGGCCGACCCATCCGGGTGAGCAGCAGTTTCATATCTTCCCACACCTGCGCCTTCGCCTCACGCTGTTTGGCGGGGTCGGGGATGCGGATCAGGTACGAGGGGTGATAGGTACAGAGAACAGGGATTCCCTGGTAATCATGAAAACGCCCGCGCAACTTGCCAATCGAAAGGCGAGTTCCCAGGAGATTCTGCGCCGCGACCGCCCCCAGACAGCACAGATGACGTGGACGCACCAGCTCCAGTTGACGCTCCAGCCATTCGCGACAGTTGCCTGCTTCATCGGGGAGCGGTTGCCGATTGCTGGGCGGACGGCAGCGTAGAATGTTACAGATGTAGACCTCGTCCCGGCGCATGCCACAGCCCATGATGATGCGATTGAGCATCTGGCCGGCGGCCCCCACGAAGGGTTCTCCCTGGGCGTCCTCGTCGGCGCCCGGCGCTTCGCCCACGAAGCAGACCTCGGGATCGAGCGGACCCACGCCAAAGACCGTCTGGGTGCGCGTGGAGGCGAGCGCCGCACAGCGTGTACAGGCCGCCACCTGCTGGCGCAGCAGGTCCAGTTGCTGGCGTCGCGCGTCCAGGGTGTGGGCAGAGTTGTCGCTCGGCTGCAAAAGAGGTAGGCTACTCGAAGTCCCCGCCAACGAGGTAGCGACCGGAGCGGCGGCCGGGAGCGCGGTCGACTGGGGAAGTTTGGGCGGCGCGAGCGGTTCCTTGCTCGCGGGCACCCACTCCAGCCCCGCGGCCTGCAGACTCTCCAGGTGCTGCTCCAGAACACGGGACAGATCCACGGCGGTCGGACGAGACGGCTCGGACATGGCTTACTCCTGGCGCGCAACCCCGCGCGTGCACCTCATCTCAGGGAACAGGCAATGGCATTGCAACGACCCGATACCTTCACGCTCGGCCTCGTCCAGATGCGCTGCGAACCCGAGCCAGAAGCCAACCTGGACAAGGCGATCAAGGCGATCGGCAAGGCAGCCAACGAGGGTGCTCAGATCATCTGCTTGCAGGAACTCTTTCGCTCCCATTATTTCTGTCAGCGGCAAGATCCCAAGTTATTCAACCTGGCGGAGCCGATCCCCGGCCCCTCGACCGAACGCCTGGCTCGCGCCGCGCGGGAGACCAGCACGGTGGTGGTCGCCTCGCTCTTTGAGCGTCGCACCGCTGGAATATACCACAACACGGCGGTGGTATTCGATGCCGATGGAACCCTGTGCGGATTGTACCGCAAGATGCACATCCCGGACGATCCGCTCTTTTACGAGAAGTATTATTTCACACCGGGCGATCTGGGCTTTCGCGCCTTTGATACACGCCATGGTCGCATCGGAGTGCTGGTGTGCTGGGATCAATGGTATCCCGAGGCGGCGCGGTTGACGGCGCTGCAGGGCGCGGAGGTGCTCCTCTATCCGACGGCGATCGGCTGGCATCCCGGGGAAAAAGCGGAGTTTGGCGAGGCGCAGCACGAGGCCTGGCAATTGATCCAGCGGTCGCATGCCATCGCGAATGGGGTGTTTGTGGCGGCCATCAATCGTGTCGGCCACGAGATGATCGTGGGCGACGGCCTCGAATTCTGGGGCGGATCGTTTGTGTGCGATCCGTTTGGCGTGTTGCTGGGCGAATCCTCCCACGAGCGCGAGGAAGTGCTGGTGGTTCCCTGCGAACGGGCGCGCGTGGAAGAGGTGCGGCGCAACTGGCCCTTCCTGCGCGATCGCCGCAT
>JAKOSN010000098.1 GCA_029777335.1 Planctomycetota bacterium | reverse complement strand
GCCGAGGTCCTCAGCGCTCGTCAGCAACAAATCCTCCAGCTCGCGCTGCAGGGCTGGTCGGTCCACGAGATCGGCACCAAACTCGGGACTCCTCCCGAGCGCGTCAGTGACGAGAAATACAAAGCCGTTCGCAAACTGCGGACATATCTACAGGAGCGCGACGCGACCTGATCGGTCCGCGTTCGGTTTTCTTCCAGGACCTCGGGATGAGCGACCGTGTTTGCGTATCCCGTTTTGAGGTTATCGCTTGCGCAAATTCTCCGCCTGGAGTTGCACCTTCTGGATGGCACGGAATAACTCGGCGAGGAGATCCTCGCGTGGTAACTTCGCCAGTTTCTCTGAAGCGAGCGGTTTTCCAATCACCACGGCAGTGGTTGCGCCGGTCGCTGGCATGAAGAGGGGAGACAGACGAGGGAGCAGGCGGTGGCGAGGATATGCAGCAAACGCCCCGGCGATCCCCACCGGGACCACGGGCGCATGACCACGCCGAATCAGAAATTGGATTCCCGGTTTCAGCGGGTACATCTCTCCGGTGCGGGTTCGTTCGCCTTCGGGAAAAACGAGCACGGCATGGCCCGCGTGCAACTGATGCAGAATCGCCTTGAGCCCTTCCTTGGCCACCCCTTCCTGATCGACTGGCACACAGTTGACACTCCGCAGCAGGGCGCCAAAGTACGGTTTGAACAGGGTTTTGCGAGCCAGATAGAACAATTGACGCTCGGTGGCAACCCCGATGGCGATGGGGTCCAGGAAACTCTGATGGTTGGCGATCAGCAGGGCAGGCCCGCTTCGTGGAATGTGATGCCCTCCGCGGCAACGATGACTCAACCCAAGGGTTAGAGCAGTGTAAATCGGCAGCCGACACGTTTCGTACCAGATCGCGGACAGCCAGGGAGGCATGAAGGGGGGTTCTCTCAACAAGGAGATCGTTGCGCTTGAATTCGACTGCGGACCATGCGTTCCATGGTCTCCACAACCTGGGGCAAGGTCATTTTGGTGCTATCGAGGACCACAGCATCGGCGGCCGGCACCATCGGCGCCAGGTCCCGCGCTGCATCACGCCGATCGCGTTCCTCCTGTTCGTGCAGAATTTGCTCCACCGTGACCGTGAGCCCGCGCTTCACCAGTTGCCGCTGGCGTCGATGCGCGCGTTCCACCGGATCGGCTACCAGGAAGAACTTGCACAGGGCATCGGGAAAGACAATGGTTCCCTGATCGCGTCCTTCGCAGACGTAGTTCTTCCCGTTGGCAAGGGTGCGTTGTAAATGAACAAGTCTTCGACGCACCACAGGACTGCTGGCAATGGCACCGGATGCCAGCGTCACCTCCTCGGAACGAATCGGAAGGGTGACATCCTCGCCGTTGAGCAACACCTGGCCAGGGTTTAATTCCAGGCGGAGGTTCTGGAGCAACCTTTCCAGCGCGGTCTCGTCGTGAACCGCCACGTGCTTGCGCAACACCGCCAACGTGACGGCGCGATACATCGCTCCGGTGTCCAGAACCTGAAAACCCAGGCGCTGAGCGAGTTCCTGCGCAGCGCTACTCTTCCCGGCACCCGCCGGACCATCGATGGTCACAATCATGCCTGGACTCCCGATTGGCTGGCAGCAGGCGAGATGAGGAAAACTTGCGAAGGGAAGGGAGGATTGGCAAGAGGGGGGACGCAAATTGTGGAGCGCGCACGTCCCTGTCGCTCCTGCAGGACAGAGAGGCGCGCGCGCTTGGGCCGTCGGTCTTTTAGCGGAGATAGAGGTAGATGTCGTAGGTTTCGTTGGGCAACAAGGTGCGTGTTGACCGGGGCTGGAGAACACCCATGCCATCAGCAAGCGCCTCGTAGGTGAAGGCTCCGGATGCCTGGCCCGTGAGGGTACGGGTTTCATTGGGGGCCAGACGATAGGAGATGCCGTTGAGCACAATGGTACCAGAAACCGGCAAGCGGTTCTGCAGGCGGATTGTTCCACTTCCCTGTTCGTAGAAACTCGGTCGGGCACTGGTGGTGGAGCGTTTCTCCAGGGCATCCACGCGTTTTTCCAGGGCGTCCAGGCGTTGCCGCAGGTCCTGGTTCTCACGCAACAGTCGCAAGGTTTCCGCCTGGCGCTGCATCTCTTTCTTCAGGTCGTCGAGTTCCTTCTTGAGCGCCTCGGCCGTCTGAGGTTCAGGCTGGCGATTATCCGTGTCCGCTGCGGGTAGACGCGTGACGCTCAGCACGAGGGTTGCACAAACCACTCCCGCAACAAGCAGTGCGTGGCGTCTCATGGCGTGTCCTCCTGAGGGAGAAGGCTTGGTCTGGGTGGACTGGATGCAAGCGCAGTGCCATGTTTAGGCGGAGACCCTCCAACGGCACCACTATTTTTCAGCGTAGAAAAGGAAGAGTCGGCCTGCAAGGAAAAAGCGATGGGATCGATAGAGCCGGGTGGACTTACAGCCGCTACAGACCATACAGTTTACGCAGTCAGCACGATCAGGCCGCTTGTTTCCGTGCCGCGACCTCGGAGAAGACGGCCAGCATCTGGCGGTAGTGATGCTCGAAGGTCCAGAGCGCTGCGGTCCGCCGTGCGGCCTGGGCACAGCCCGCGCGCCGCGTTGGATCCAGCAGCTGCATGATGCACCAGGCAAGGTGCTCATGATCGTGCGGATCCTCGAGGACGTAGCCTTCGCGCGGCGGATGCATCAATTCGCTGGCGCCGTTATGCACGCTGGTGATCACGGGCAGGCCACAGGCCATCGCCTCGGGAACGACGTGGGAACAGGGGTCGTAGAAAGTCGGATGGATCAGGAAATCACAGGCAAAATAGGCACTGCGCATGTCACCGCAGTAGCCGACAAAGCGAACCCGTTCCTCCACCCCCAGTTGGCGAGCAAGACTTTCCCAGCCGCGGACCTCGGGGCTCCCCGCGACAACGAGACGGAACCGCGAGGGGTGTGGGATGAGCCGCATCGCGTGCAGCAATGGCTCCAACCCCTTGAGGCGGTAGTTCATCCCGGCGAAGAGCGCCACCGTATCGTTGAGATCCAGTTTCCACAACTCACGGGTTTCCACGCGCCGGCGCGGCCGGTCCTGCTCGCTAAACCGATGCGGATCGGTGGCGATGCGCACCACGCGCAGCTCGGCCGCGGGAATCTGGTAGTATTCCTCGAAATGTCGCTCCACCATCTTGCTGATGGCGATGATTTGCGGCCGGTGGGCAGTCAGATACTGGCGTCGTTCCAGGGCCCGATAGGACCAGTGCGTGGGATCGAGCCATTTCAACCCGCCAATCAACTCGCGCCGCCACGGTTGGCGATACTTGAGCAGGTTATGCGCAATGGTGGCGGTGTACAGGCCTCCTTGCGGATACAAAATATCCTGTCCCCAGGTCTTGTCGAAGCCCACGCTCACATGGTGCTGCGCTTCCCGCAGCGCGTGCACACAGGCGGCACTAAAGCACCAGGGGCGTAAAAAGCGAGGGACCGGCGGCAGGTGAATCGGGTGATAGTGGATCGACGAGGGCAAGACGGCGGCATCCCAACGACAGGCGTAGAGATGAACCTGATGCCCATCCATGTCCAGGCGACGCGCCAGGCTGGCGATGTAGGTTTCACAACCTCCACGCTGTGGCAGAACGCTTTCGTAGCAGAATGCGATCTTCATGGCGATTGTCCCGATCTGCTCGGGGATGGCCTCCCTCTCCGTCAGCCTTGCTGTCCCACGTGCACCGTCATGTGGGGCAACCGATATGCCTCATCTGGGCGCACAGGTCAAGAGTGATACGCGCTCTTAAAAGGAACTCTTGGGGGCGACCCGACTTGTAGGCTTCGCCTGGGTCGTCTTAACTTGAGGAGCGGACCACACTGGAGACGTCAACCAGGGACCGCGTGTCTCGTTGTGGGCCAAGAAATCCAAAGAAACGACGACGGGCATTGTGATCGCGGTAGCGGCGCCAACGCAGTAACACCAGGCGTCGCAACCAGCGCGAGCGGGGCGTTTCCCGCGCTACCCCCAGATAGGCACGCCAGAAGCGCAGGCGGTCGCGGGGAGTGATCACGGAGAGAGCCGAGGAATAGAGCAACTGGGCCAGATCCTTCGATTGCCACAGCCAACCCATCCAGCAATGGTGACCCAGTCGATGGAGATCGATCAGATGCACGCGGTCGCGCCATCTGGGGAGGCGAGCCGTATCCTCACGAGCGATGTAGAAATGGCATAAATAGAGATCTTTGTGGTAGTAATTTTGCTCATGCAAATGGCGCGTCAACCGGGCCATCTCGCCAATCAGGCTTCGTTTCCAGCGGGCAAACTGCCTGGGTGCCAGGCGTGTCGCGGCCAGAGGGATGGCTTCGTGCAGAGGGAGCATGTCGGTCAGTTCTTCCACCGCGAGGAAACTCTGCAATTTCCCCCACGGACCGATAAACTCTCCGGCCGCAACCACCTGCGGCACGGGGACGCCAATCTGACGCGCCCGCTCCAGATGCTGGGCTTCCTGCAAGGCAGGGGACCAGGCCCCGTCCGGCCAGAGGGCCGCCAGCCAGCCACACCACCAGGGCAACTGATAATGCCTCTTCAGGTAGACAGTCAGCCGACGCCCGCCCTGGTCCAGGATCAGTCGCCCGGTCGATCGGCCTTGCTTGGCATGGTAGCGATCGGTCACGGGAGTTTGCATGATCCGCTCGGGCCAGTCGGCGGTCACATGCGCAGACCAGTCGGAACGGTGCTGGAGTCGATGAACTCCTCGTGCCAGTCGCTCCCACAAGGTATCTCGTTTCATGATGTGGCGACTCTCGAGGGCGAGCGTTGCATTGGTACCCCGGCGGAGTGCATCTCCGCGACAACTTTGGCCTCGGAGCGTCCCAGGACACTCCCGAGTGCCAGCGCATTCGGTCGACGAAAATACTTCTGCTGATGGATCCTTGACAGAAGGGACTGTACCCAGCGGATCCCTCTGCCCCAGCCACGGGCTCGCCTCTGGACTTGCGCCAGATCGCGCACCACCACCGCGGAGAGCGATCCCGGTTTGCTTTCCACGCCGAGCGCTTCCAGGGGATTGCTGAGCGTGAAGCCGTGAAGAGATAATCGCTCGACCAGGGCTTCAGCTTCCTTCAGGACCGCGGTTCGCTCGGTTGCCGAGTGGTTGAGGGCTTTCAACCAGCACGACAGGGGAGTGACTGTACTCCATTCGCGCCACAGAAGGAAGGTCGACCAGCGCCCCTCGCCAACGGGAATTTCTCCAACCGCCAGGATCTCTGGAGTGACAATCCCCAGGCGCTGTAGTCGAAAGTGGATTGCCAGCAGTCGGCGTTCGGGCGAGGTCCAGGGCTGGCGCGATCGCACGCAGCGTTCCCACCAAGATTGTTGCCGAGAGGCTGATTCCAGACGTGCCTGGTCGCCATTGGGCAAGGGTACCCGCTCGAGGGCAGCGCGTGCCTGAGCGGTCGTCATCCACGCGGGCAGCGTTGCTGGCCAGAGTTGCCGTGCTCGGTGAGTGAGCCAGACGGTTCCCGCGGCGACGACCCACAAGCGTTGATCGAGGGTAGTCGCACGTGTGGCATTGCGCTTCGCCTGGATGTGTCGCCGTCGTTTCAGCGTCAGGGCGATGCGGTGAATACTCCGGGCTGCTTCGCGCAGGGAAACTCTCCGCTTGTCCTGCGGGAAAGAGGCTCGCAGGTAAACCCTGAGACAGGCGAATCGCTGACGCACGCTTGCCAGTTCTGTGGGCAAAGTGGCATGGAGCGATGCCAGGTCGCGCCAGCGGTCCGTCTGGTTGGCGAGGCGAACCGCTCTTTGCCAGTCGAGCAGGATGACCTTTCCCGTTGCCGGATCGAGCAACACATGGTGGGGATACAGGTCGCGATGCACAAAACCCGCCTGGTGCAGCTGGGCGAGCGCCACACCGATCTGGCGGCTCAACTTGCGATCCCAGGAGGGAGATTCGGGGTGACCTTGTTCGAGAAGTTGGCGCAAATCGACCGTCGCACTGAGCGCCGCCAAAAGGAGAAAGGCGCGGCCCTGCTCATCCGCGCCACAGGCGATCCAGTCTGGATGGCCCACGGAAGTCTTGCCCAGTTGGCAGAGAACCTGGGTTTCGCGCCAGGACTTGGAGGCCAGCCCAAAACCGTCCCACGCATTAACCACCCGCTGCTGCCACGGGACATGATGTTCGCGCTTCAGATAGGCGCGAATGCTGCTCGCTCCGCTGCCGAGGAGAACCCGGCTCACCTGCCGGTCGGGGTGCCCGCTGACGATCTCCTCGGGCAAGGCGAGAAATGCGCTGGGGGTGGTCAGACCCAACGATGCAAGCAACTCCCGGTAGCGTTCGTTGATCACCAGGAACGGTCCCATTCCCAGGCGGGCCCCCAGCCTCGTCCATCCCGGAGGTTTCCCAGAGCCGGCGACAATCTCAGCGGTGAATCCCGCGTTTGGCGTCATGCTCTTTTCTCATGAAGGTAGTGACACTGTTCTGTCAGCTGGCCGCGGAGAAGGAATGCTCGAGCAATCGGGTTGCCGAGGCAAAGACCTCGTCGGGGAGTAACTCTTTCATGCAGCGATGATCGAGTGGACAGACTCGCTTCTGGCAGGGCCCACAGGGAACGGGTTTTTGCAGGTGGATGGCATTGGGGGTGTACGTCTCGGTCCAGGCGATGTGGGTTGGGCCAAAGAGCGTGACCACGGGGCGGGCGAAGGCGGCGGCAAAATGTCGGGGCCCGCTATCGGTGGTGATGAGCAGATGGGAGCGGCGAATGCAGGCCTTGGTCAAACCCAGTGACAGTGCCTCGTCAGCAAGCCCGTGGACTGCCGGGTGAGCAGCCTGCTTCACAATGGCACGACACAGCTCGCGTTCGGTCGGTCCGCACAGGACGAGGATTCCGCACGCTTGCTCGCTCGCCAGGCGTCGAGCGAGGGTCGCGAAATACTCGTTGGGCCAGTGTTTAGCTGCCCCGAACGCGGCCCCGGGGTTCAAACAAACCACTCGCCGATGGGTGCGCAGGCCCGTGCGTTGCCAGACCTCCTCGGCACGTTGTTCATCGCGCACGGTGGTGTAGAGTTCCATGCGATAGCTGGTTTGTTGACACCCCGCTGTCTTGGCGAGCAGATTGTATGCGTCGATGATCGGACTGGGCACCAGATGGCCCTGCGGATCACGCAGAGGGGGCAGGGCCTCGCTGAGCAGCAGCGAGCGACCATACCGGGC
>JAKOSN010000097.1 GCA_029777335.1 Planctomycetota bacterium | reverse complement strand
TGCCCGACGGCCACGGATCGATCCAGGTGCCCGCACTCTCGGCAAAGGCGATCGTCTGGCTGGTGCTGCTCACCTGCAGGATTTTCACTGGCGTCCACAGAGGCTGAAAGCTCGGCGGAGGATAACTGAGCGGAGCCAGGTAGTGATAGTTGTAGCCATACCCGCCCGTCCCGCCGGCATACTTCTGCTGGATCTTCCCCGAATCCACATTGGGACAACGAAGCACACCAACGTTGTTCTCCAGATACGGCATCAGATGACCGTGCGGCACATCCACGTTCATCGTTCCTGGCGCAACCGCCCCAAACCACCAGCGATCGATCCCATTTTCCACCGTGCGCGCGGGCGGAAGGAGATCGCCAAAGGTGGCGACATAGTTGTGAATGCCCAGCCCCAGTTGTTTGAGGTTGTTCTGGCATTTGACGCGATTGGCTGCCCCGCGCACCTTCTGCACGGCAGGGAGGAGGAGGCCAATCAGGATAGCAATGATGGCGATCACCACCAGCAGTTCGATCAGGGTGAAGGCACGCCGACGGGGGAGAGATGAGGGAGCCATGGCAATAGTCCTTTCTGCCGGGCCGGGCCAGAAACACTGCTTCGGCCACAAGGCAGCAAGGGGCCCGACAAGCGGACCATCGCCTGCCCGCACGCTCGAGGCCGGAGCATGGGAACACCTTGTTCGGCAGGCAGGTCTTCTGGCTTTCGGCTCGTGACGGTTCCTGAACAACCTTCCCGGATCCGGTGATCCAGTGGTTTGGAGTGGTTCAGGAGCCTGGCCGATCACAGCGGCGGCCCCGCAACGGATTCACACCGTTTTCCCTCTTCGTCCGCGCTCCAGGCAAGGAGGCGGAACCTGTCGACTCTGAAGGATAGGGTGTAGAAGGCGGGGCGCGGGACGGCAAGTCTCCCGCGCTAACGTGCCAGCACCAACGGGGTGCGCCGTTGGACCAGCGGTGGGTAGCAACGGGCAAACTCCCCGAGGGGGAGTACCCTGAAGTGGCGCGTGAAGTGCGCAAGGATCCGGCGGACAAAGGCCACCTTGCGCTCCCCTGGAAGGTTCATCGCGGGGAAGAAGGCCAGTTCGGGCACCTCGTCGCCCCCCAGAAAATCAAGCGGGTGGAGCAGCAGCGAGGGGGGAGTGTCACTCCAGCGACAAAGCTGCAGCGCGCTGGCGAAGTAGGTAAACGCCAGACTCTCTGAGAAACGACTGAGATAAAGCAGATAGCTTACGTGGATGGGAACGCGCAGCCCAGGGAGCGTGGTGACGGGAATTTCGGGAAGCGGCCCCTCGGCGGTCTGCCACCAGTACGGCTGCAAAGGCCGGAATCCCTCGGCGAGACTGCCGAAAAGTAACCGGCGCTGTTCACGTTGCTCCGCCGACAACCGCGCGGTGAAGAAATAGTACAGCCGCGCCAGGGGGCCGAGGAAGGTGGGAAAGGTCGAGCAATCGTAGTCATAGCCACGCCGCGACAGGATCCGCAACACCGTGGGCGAGAGGCTGAATCCTGGCCCGCGAAAACCAGTGGGACGCACCCCCGTTGCCTCGGCGATACTCTCCTCGGCCTGGGCAAGTTCCCGTTCGATCTCGTCTTCCGAGTACAGGTGCAACCACGGCTCGTGCTTGAACGAATGATTGCCGATCTCGTGGCCTGCCTCGGCAAGACTGCGTAGCGCGCCATGATTTTCGGGGCGGGCTGCATCCTGTCCCACCACGAAAAACGTGATCGTCACCCCGAGCTGGTGCAGCATCTCCAGCACGCGTGGCACGACCCGGGGCAGATAGGTGGGGAACGTCTCCCACCCGGGATCGCCATGCGTTTTCATGTACGACCACTGGTTGTCCAGATCGAGCGACAGGCTGGCGAGCGGCTTGCGTTGGGACACTACACGGCTCCCACCAGGACAGGCGCCGGCAAGGGAGCGGTCGACCCGATCAGGGCGGCCGCACGATCTGCCAGGGCCAGCGTCTCGTTGACGTTGAGCGTACCGTTGACAATGTGGGCTGAGTTCACGATCCACACCCCAGGGAGCGAGGTCTGCATGGGGGGCAGATTCTGCGAGTAATTGAGCGTGGAGAGCGCAAGTACCTGGCGCACGCGCGCGAGACGAAACGCGAGCACCTGTTCACGCCGAAAGGTCGGGATCATTTTCTCCAGCGCGGCCACAAACTCCGCGCGAATCTCGTCGTCGCTGCGGGAAAAGAGCGGATCGTCGGGGACCACATAACGCGGCAGATAGACAAGGCAATGTCCCCCCAGTTCGGTGCGCTCCACCAGGGCCGAGGTTTCGATGATGGCGGTGAAGGGCACCCAGCTGTCAGTGATGTTGGTGACGTAGTAACCTGCCAGCGGTTCCTTCAACAAAAGCGAAGCACACACGATTCCCTGGTACGTGATGCCCTGCAGAAGCGTTTTTTCGCGGAGGGTGAGTGCGGGACACAAGCGCTCGGCGACGGGCGCTGGCCCGGTGAGAATCGCTCCGTCGAAACCCTCGGCGTGACCACCCACTGTCTCCACCACCACCTGAGTGGCTCCAGTCGAGCGCACCTCCTTGATGGGTGTGCCTGGACGAACAATCACGCCCGCGTGGATCAGGTGCTGCGCGAAGCGCTCGAGAATTCGCGCATATCCACCACGCACATAGCCGAACATCTCCTTTTTCAGCCCGGTGCGGCGTGCAGCATACATGCGCGCAATGATCGCCCAGATAAAGGCAGCCGACGCCTTGTGGTAGTTCTCACCCAGCTTGGCGCGCAACAGAGGAAGCCAGATCTTCTCGAAGGTGCGACGCCCGGACCAGCGGCGCAACCAGTCGGTGACCGGGATCTGCTCCAGTTGACGCCAGTCGCTGAGTCGCGAGGCGCGGTAGATGGTGGCGCCCAGGCGCAACTTGTCGAGGAGTCCCAGCGGCGGAAAGCGCAGAAATTCCAGGGTATTGGAGAGTGAGTAGAGATGGCCGTCGACATAAAACCCGGTGCGGGTTTCCTTCCACACCAGGTCGTCGCTCAGGCCAAGTTCCCCGAGCAGCGCGCGCACATGCAGGTCCGAGAGCAGGATTACATGATAATGGCGATCCCAGATGACACCGCCCAGTTCCCAGGCGCTGGCAAGTCCCCCCAGCGTGGGAGCGGATTCAAAGAGCGTCACCTGCTTGCCTTGCTGGGTCAGCTGCTGCGCGAGCCTCATCCCCAGCATGCCCCCTCCCACAATCGCCCAGCGTGTTCCTGGTGTGTTCATGTGCGGAGGTTTCCTGTAACGAGGGGCAACGGTCGGTCCCCGCGGGAGCGCCACGGGGTCAGGCCAGCGGATTGCATTCGCTCACCGAATGCTCTGGAGTGATGACATAGCCACGTCCACAGACACACGTTGCTTCCATTGCAATCGCGGGTTCGCCCGGCACAAAGCGATGCAATAACTCGCCGCACCGGCAGACCACACCTACCGAGCGTGCCGGACTCCCCAGCACCAGGTGAAACGCCGGCACCGAGCGCGTCACCACCGATCCCATGCCAACCATCGCAAAGCGCCCGATGGTGAGACCACAGCCGATGGTGCAGTTCGCGCCGATGGTTGCCCCCTCCTGCACCAGCGTCAAGCGCGTGTGTTCGTCAGGCTCCGACGGACGCAGCCGTTTCAGATCGGGAGTGGTGGCGCGCGGAAAACGGTCGTTGGTAAAGACCGTCCCCGCACTGATCATCACGCCGTCTTCCAGAGTGACCCCTGCACAGAGGTAGACAAACGCGTTAATCTTGCAGCGATTGCCGATGCGAATGTCATAAGCGAGATAGGTTTTCTCGCCGATGAGGCAGTCGTCTCCGATCTGTGCGCCGTGGCGAATGTGGACGTTATCCCACACCGCCGTCCCGGCGCCGAGGATCACTCCCTCTTCGATGAGGGCGGTTGGATGGATGCGCGTGCCCATTAGTGCGTTCCATTCGTCCCTGCGGGCGAACCCCTGCGTTTACGTGCTTTCGCGCCTGGCAACGGGAGTGGCATGGCAACGGCGATCCACTGGGACCGACGCAGGGACCGATAGGCCGCCCTCACCACCTGGACCGAGGCGAGCGCATCCTCGGTGGTGATGCGCAACCCCTCCTCGCCCCGGATCGCCCGGGCGAAGTTGGTCACCTGGCTACGGAACGCCTGTATCTTGTCGTAACCCCGTCCAAAGACCACCCAGTCCTTCTGGTTGTGCAGCCGATATTTCGACTCACGCCAGCCAACGTGCAACGTGCCGAGCGAACCATGAATCGTGAGGTAGCTTTCCTGCTCCTTGTTAATGCTCCACGACAGATCGATGCTACCGAGCACCCCGCTCACCGAACGTGCGAAGATGTGGACGGTATCCTCCACGCGCAGATCCTGCACCCGTTTGCCCTCGACTGCCTGCACCTCGGCGAGCGGGCCGAGGAAGTAACGCATCAGGTCCACCGAGTGCGTGCCGTTGTCGATCAGCACCCCGCCGCCACTGATCGCCGGATTGGCATTCCAGCGTTCGCTCATGTCCACGCGCGAGGTGAAGGCATTTTCAAAGAGAATCACCTCGCCCAGGAGACCGGACTGCACGAGCTGGCGCGCGGCCAGCACATCGTCGGCGTAGCGAAACTTGGAGGCCATGGTCAGCTGCACCCGGGCCCGCCGCGCGGCGCGGATCATCGCTCGGGCCGTCGGAACATCCAGACTGAAGGGCTTTTCGCACAGAACCGGAATGCCCGCCTGGACAAGAGCGAGGGTAAGCTCGTGATGCGTGTTCGGCGGGGTGCACACAATGGCCGCATCGAGACGGTCGCGTTCGGCGGCCAGAAGCGTGTCGATATCGGGCCAGGCGGAACCTCCTGCTTGCCGTGCCAGTTCGATTGCCGCTGCCTTGTTGACATCGACCACGGCAGCGAGGACGAGATCGGTCGCCCCGCTGAACATCTGGGCGTAGGTCTGGGCAATTCGCCCGGCGCCAAGGAGCGCAAACCGGAGGGGGGAAGACATCGGGGCTTTCCTTCAGGGCTGAACCGTCTCGTGGATGGCGTTGGCCAGGTAGGTCACATGCTCACGGGTGTACTGTTCATTCCAGGGTAGCACAAGAATGCGCGCCAGGGCGGCGAAGGTGCCCGGAAAACGAGCGGGATCGTAGTCGAGCGCCTCGGGTCGCGCCAGGGTGAACGGATAGCGACTCGTGCCGAAGGTGCGCTGCTTCTGGAAGATTTCACACTGAAACGCCGGTTTTTGAATGTAGCGCGGTGCCGACGCGATTCCGCGTTCCTTGAGCCGTTTGCCCAGCCCCTGGGCGCCTCCCGGGACCAGGTTGGGATCGACGCGCAGACAGTATTTCCAGAACACATGCGTGTCGCCAGCTTCGACGTGGGGCGTTTCAATCCCGGGGATGCTCTGCAACGCTTCGGTCAGCCAGGCGGCGGTCTCGCGTCGCCGCTCCACCGCGAATTGCAGCTTGCTCAGCTGCGCGACCGCCACGGCGCCCTGCAACTCACTCATGCGATAATTAAGAGCGAGAAAATAGTGATCCGGATGCGGATCGCCATATCCCCACGCCTTGTTGATGAAGAGAAAACACCGCCGCGCCAGAGCCGGATCTTCGGTGACGACCAGTCCGCCCTCGCCGGTGGTGATGTGCTTGCCCTGTTGCAGGCTGAAACATCCCAGCGTGCCGAGCGTGCCGACAAGGCGTCCCTGGTGGCGCGCCAGAAACGCCTGGGCGCAATCCTCGATCACCGGCACCTGCTGCTTCCGGGCCAGCGCCAGGATCTCATCCATGGGGCATGGATTGCCGAAGAGATGGGTAACGATGATGGCGCGGGTGCGTTCGCTCAGGTGGGGAGCAATCGTCTGGGCGGTCACATTGAACGTGCGCGGATCAACATCGGCAAAGACGGGAATTCCGCCCTGGTACAGAATGGGTGTCAGCGCTCCCATATCGGTGATGCCGGTTGTGATGACCTCGTCCCCCGGTTCGAGATCAAGCGCAGCCAGCGCGGTATGAATGGCCGCCGTTCCCGAGGAGGCAGCGTGCGCATGGGCAATCCCCAGGCGCTCGGCGAATCCCTTCTCCAGGCGCTTGACAAACTCTCCCCTGGTGCTGGTCAGCGTGCCGCTCGCGATCACCTCGGCGAGCGCGACCATTTCTGCCTCACCCAGGGTGCGCCCGCTGGCGTCCTGGTCGGAAGGCAAAGGCAAGAGGGGGTGGGGAGGCGGAGGAAGGATGCTCATGGGTGGGACTCCTGGTAGGTGGGTGGAGTGGCAGGGGTGGGTGTGGACACCGACCGTTCCGGAAGAGACGGTTCCGGTAAGGGCATCGCTCCCTTGCGGCAGCGCAGCCAGGCTAACCGGGCCATCAAGCGCAGATGGCCCAGGATGGTGCGCACGGTTTTCATCTTGGATTGCCCGAGCATGCGCACCTCAAGCACCGCGGGCATCTCAACAATCCGCGAGCCGTGCAGATCGAGTTTTCCCAGCAGTTCGGCAACACCGAGAAACCCCTTCTCCTCGATGTCCAGGGCCAGCACTGCCTGGCGCCGATAAAGGCGAAAACAGCTCGTATAAGTGTGCAATTTCTGGCGAAGGATGCACCGATAGAGGAAGGAGGAACCGCGCGAAAGGAGCAATCGCCAGCTGGGCACGTTGCGCACCTCTCCCGCCGGATGGTAGGGCGACGCTGTCACCACATCCACCTCCTCGGTGAGCAGAGGGATCATGCGTGCCAGTTCGTGCGGATCGTAGGTGCAATCGCAATCGAGGGAGGCGACCAGTTCGGTGCGAGCATTGCGAATTCCGGTGCGGATCGCCGCCAGCACTCCCTGGTTGGTTTCGTGATGGATAATCGCACATTGCGGCCAGGAACCAAAGAGCGCATGGAGCGCCGCGGCGGTGCCATCCTTGCTTCCATCATCCACAAAGAGCAGATGCAGATCGTAGCGGTTGCTCAGCGTTTGCAGCACGCTCCGCAGGGTGTTGGCCAGGTAGGGAAGGACCATCTCCTCGTTGAAGCAGGGGATCACGATCGTCACGGCGGGGCGTCGCTCCGCCTCCGCAGGGCGCGACGGGGGAGCCAGGCTCGGCACCGGGCGCGAGGTACTCGGTTCGGGGCGTTCCTGGAGTTTGGTATCCAGCCCCAGATAGCTGGCGATCGAGGTGAAGCGGTAACGCTGGAAGTAATGTTCCAGAATTCCCTGCATGCGATGGAGATTCCGATAGTGACGGATGCGTGTCAATAGGGGGGCAGCATCGATGCGAGGTTGCTTCGGATCGAGTTCCCAGACATGGAAGTACATCACAAAGGGATGCTGCTGCGTAGCCATCCACGAGGCGACCGCCCGGCGCAGCCACCACTGGGGTAACTGGCGAAAATAGTTTCCGCCGGCGATCGGAAGGCTCAGTCCGCCCAGGCGCACGCTGGAAGGAGGAATCTCCCACAGTTCCTTGTCGCCGCATTTTTCGCGGTGCACAAAGCGCCGGTGCGGTTGCTCGGCGAAGGCACGCAACCGGGGAAGAACACTCGCATCGTAGGCGTAACCCTCGTCGGCAAGGATTGACAGAGCCCACAAATCGCGGGGACCGAACCACCCCTCCGGGACGCGGTAGCCCACGATGCGCTGGCCGCTCGCCCGTTCCAGAACCGCGCGCGTGCGCGCCAGATCGTCGCGAAACTCCTCGGGAGTCAACTGCGCGATGCCCCGATGATAATAGCCGTTGCTGGCGATTTCATGGCCGCGCTGGGCGACCGCGCGAACGAGTTCAGGGCACTGCTCGGCCACCCAGCCAAGGACAAAAAAGGTCGCCTTGATCTGATACTGATCGAGCAGTTCAAGGGTGCGCTGGGCGTTCTGGTGCAAGCGCGTCTCAAAGCGATACCACTGGCCACGCTGAATCCAGCGCGTGAACGCACCCACCTGGAAGTAATCCTCCAGGGCCACGGTCAGGAGGTTGGCGCGGTCGGGTTCAGGAGGGAGCGCAGGCATGGTGATTCTCAAGCGTGGGCGTGAAGGATCGACTGAAGCGCTGCGACAATGCGCACCGCGCTATCGCCCTGACCAAACGGATTGACACCTGGCTGTCCCTGAACTTTGCCAGGGTCGGAGCGATAGTGTTCCTCCAGCAGCGCGCCCAGCGCTTCTGGATGGTCACCCACCAGCCGCGCAATCCCACAGCGGACTGCCTCGGGGCGTTCGGTGGTGCGCCGTAGCACCAGCAGGGGGGTGCCCAGCGTGGGGGCTTCTTCCTGCACTCCCCCCGAATCGGAGACGATCAACCAGGCATTCGCGAGCAGCGGGATGAAATCGCCATACTCCAGCGGGGGCAAGAGCAGGATGCGCGGATGATCGGAGAGAATGTCCTTGGCCGGGCCGCGCACTCCCGGATTCAGATGCACCGGAAAGAGCACCATCACATCGGGGTGGGTTTCAACGAAGCGCCGCACCTGACGCAGATTCTCGTGCATCGGCGCGCCCAGATTCTCGCGTCGATGCGTGGTCAGCACCAACCGTTTGTAGGGCCGCGACTGCTCGAGAATCTCGCGCAGCAACGGCGAACGGGTCTCGCGGCGCAGAATGGTGTGCAACGCATCGACCACCGGGTTGCCGGTCAGGAAGATGGCCTCGGCGGGCACTCCCTCGGCGAGCAGAGTGGCGCGATTGTCCTCGGTGGCGGCAAAGTGATAGCGGGCGAGTCGGGTGATTAGCCGACGATTCATTTCCTCGGGGAAGGGGCTGCTGGAATCGCCCGAACGCAACCCCGCTTCCACATGGGCAACCGGAATCTGACGCTGAAACCCCGCCAGCGCGCCGGCCAGTGCCGTGGTCGTGTCACCCTGAACGAGCACCAGCTCGGGGCGCTCGCGGGCGAGAAGCGGATCGAGGGCGGACAGGGCTCGGGCCAGCACCTGTGCCGGCGTTTGCCCCGGTTGCATCACGTTGAGATCATGATCGACCGCAATCCGAAAGAGGTCGATAAAGGGACGTACCAGATCGGTATGCTGGCCAGAACAAACCACCAGGGCGCGAACCGCCTGGCGATGGTCGCTCAGCGCTTCCAGAATGGGAGCGAGCTTGATCACCTCGGGGCGCGTCCCAAAGAGAATGACAACCGTCTTGGCAGCGGATCTCACGACTTCCTCGGCGAAAAGGAGGAGGAAACGCATCGCTTCTGTCCAACGCGTCTCCCGACCCACAAGCCGGTCACGATCACCGGGCAAAACGCCATCCGATCCCTGGTCAGGCAGGTGTCGGACGAGGTGCGGAGAGAGTCATCTCTGGGCAGGCGCCACGCGCTCCCAGCACCGCCTCCCCTCGTCCTCTGGCGCAAGTCTAGCTGACGCTTTGCATCGACAACGAAAAGTTGAAGGGAAAATTCGGTTGTAGCGAGCACGTTGTGCAGGAACGGACGGCGCCCCCCGACCTTCGTGAGGGAGGGGGGCAACCGAGAGATGTAGATACGCGCGTGTAAGGGATTCCCTGCCGCGCCGTTGTCCTTGGCTTCAGGGAGTACACCGCCGGGGCCACGGACCGCGAGAAGCCCCCGGGCGTTTAGTTAGCGCAACGGGGAGAAATGCAGGCCCCGGGCTTTCCAGGCGGCGGCGACCACGTCCTCCTCGCCAGGTTGCACCTGCCAGACCACGTGAAACGGCTTCGTTTTGCTCCAGTGTTTCACCGCTTCGTGCAGCACCAGCACCAGACGTTGGCGATCTTCCTCGGTGGCGTGAATCAGCAGTTGACTCGCCTCGGTAAAACAGAGCACCACGACATCCGCGCGAAGCCAGGCGAGGTCCGTCAGACAGTCGTGGAGGGCATCCCAGTTATCACCAAAGTAGGGAGGAAATTGCAAGGCGGCCGCGCACTCGTCCAGCAAGGCATGTCCAGTGCGCGCCCTGTCCGCCCGAAGGAATCGTGTTACGCACCGAAGCGCAGGGGTGCTTTCCAGTGCTCCCAGGGCGTCGCACGCCTCGGCGGCGGGAGCAGCCAGGAGATGGAACGCGGGGCCCTGGGAGGCGGTCAGGAGTTGCAGGTCCATCGGCTCACCGGATCTTTTTGAAACTTTTGTAATGGTCGGCAGTGTAATAGGCGCTCCCGTTCGAGCCGGTTACCAGTCGTTCCGGCCCCCGATTCACGCCCGGTTTGAGCGGGTTCACATCCCATTCGCGATACTTGATGCGTCGCCCCTTCGCATCCGTCTGGGGTAGCAGTTTTTCGACATTGAGAAAGGTTCGTCCCCCCTGATAGCCGGGTGGCGCCTCCCCCTTTTCGTCGATGTGCTTGAGCACCTTCCCCACCTTTTCGGGGACCCCCTTGGGAAGCACAGCCGGGGTGTTCTGGACGACGAGGCGCGCGAGCGGTTCGGCGCGATCATGGCTCGGAGTCTCCGCCGACGGGTGAGCAACCGACGCCACAACCAGGGGGTTCTGACCAGGCTGCCCCGGGCGCGTGACCACCTCGCCCTGGACAGCGCCCGCAAGGAAAAGGACAGCCAGGAAGCCAGTCCAACGACAGGGCACCATCAGTCATCCTCCCATTCACATACCGGAACCCGAGGCCACAGGGGTTTGGAAACGGTTACTGCGCGCACGACGGCGAGGGATGCTCCGGCGGCGCGTTCACATGACTTTTCCGATCGCTGATATCAATGATCGCCCCACACATGCGCGCGGGTTCGCCGTCCATCCCAGGGATCAGGCAGCCGCGTGACAAAAACCAGTGCCAGCTGCCATCGCGATGACGCAACCGCATCTCCACATTGTAATCCGGGATCTCGCGTTTCCAGTAGGCCAGTGCCACCTGCATGGCTCGTTCCCAGTCGTCGGGGTGGAAGTACGATTGCCACTCCGCCCAGAGAAGCCGCTCGGTGCGTGGGGGATAGCCTAACCAGTCGAAGAGAATGGGATCCACCGCGCAGGTGGTAGAATCGCCCCACGATTCCCAGGTGGCCACGCGACCGTACTGGCTCGCCAACCGATAGCGAGTGTTGAGGGACTGCAGCGCGTGCTCGGTGCGAACCCGTTCGGTGATATCGTTGCCAAAGGCAAGCAGACTGCCATCGGACAGACGAACGCCCGCCCAGGTGGTGTGAATGGACCGGCCATCGCGTGTGCGCGTCTGGAAGTCCCGCCAGATCGCATTCGCTTCGCGCATATGTTCGTGCACGCGGGCCAGGTCGCCCGGGTCCGGATAGAGTTCCGGGGTGCGATCCTGGCGGCGCAATTCGTCGATCGACCAGCCCAGCGTGTTCTCCAGCACCGCGTTGCCCCAGATCACCTGGTGGTTCGAATCCAAACAAACCAGCATCAAGGGGATATGCTCGACGATGTTTTGCAGAATCTCGGTATGCCGGCGCTGGGTATCTTCCAGTTCCATCCGTTCCGTAATGTCGATGTGCACACCGATCACTCCGGCAATTCGATTCTCATGCCAGAGCGGAGCGACAATCTCCTCAAAGGCGCGCGGCGAAAAACCGATGGTGTGACGCACCTGTCGGCGCACCACCTCGCCCCGACGCGCGCGATGAATATTCTCATGCCAGCGTGAGACCACCTCGGGCGCCAGCGGGCTGTTTTGCAGCAATTGCCCGCGCACATCGCCCCAGGTTTGAATGGAGCCCAGATTTTGCACGACTCCCCGACCTTCCTCGTCGCGCATCCAGACCTGCACGGGAAGACTCTCCAGGGCTGCCTGGAACAAGCTGCGCTGATGGCGCAATTCCTCGGCGCTCTGACGCTGGCCGGTGATCTCGATTGCGGTGATCAGGAGGTAAGACGCCGGTCCCGGGGCAGCCCCCACGGGAGCAACCGAAAGATGGAGCCAGTTCTCGCTTTCATCCGCGCGCTGGTGGGCGACCTCCATCTGAAAAGCTCGCTGCTCGCGCAAGGCCTGGCGGAGGAGAATCCGGCTCGGGTCGTCGGTTCGCAGCCCCAGGAGCGGACGTCCCAGGGAAGAGTCCTCCCAGTCCACCATGCGGCGATAAGCCGGGTTGACGTGAAGAATCGGCACCTCGGGATCGCGGGCATCACAGAGCACCACGCCCACTGAAAGTTGATCTACCGCGCCCAACCACGGACTGAGTTCGGGCCGGACCACCGTGCCAGGGGGTTCCGGGGGACAGGGAGTGAGAATCGCCAGGGTGAGCGGCGCTGTGTGCGCTGGCAAGGGGCACAGCCGAACGCGTACTGGTTGTTCGCGACCATCGAGCAACCCCAGGACGGCGCCAAATTCCTGGGCGCTGGTTGTGCCCCAGGGGGTGTGGCCGTTGGTTGGAGCAACCTTGAAAAGGCTCGCCACCGGGGTGCCACACGCCGTGACCGGGCTTCGCCCCGTCAGCAAAGCGGCGGCTGGGTTGAGTTGTGTGATCTGACCATTGCGGCGATCAAAGACGACAAACGCGTCGTTGGCCTGCTGGAAAGCCCAGCGCGCCACCGGATCAACGGACAAATCAACAGGGTCTATCATGGATGGCTTTATTGAGGAGAGATCCAGCATCGCAGGCGAATTCAGGGGCGATCAAGCGCGAACCGTCCTCGAGCTGTTAGCGCCAGAGAGACCTCGCTTCTGGAATTCACCCGTTGACACCACATGGGAACATAAGGTGGATGTATCAGTCGTCGGCTGGAGGACAAGAGGGGAGGGAATCCCTCGCGCAGGAGGGCAAAGAGAAACCGCGTGGTGCCAGCGGGCTGTCCCGCTCGCACCACGCGTGAGTAGAATGGCGAGAACTCCTTTCAACCGGCCAGTTTCATGGGATCGGGCGCTTCGCTGAGACGAAGTTCGGCGAAGCGCACCCCGTGGGCATCGTAGAAGAGCACACGGTTTTCTTCTCCTGCCCAGATCGCATGGGTGCGTAACAGGCGCGGTCCGCTCACCTGGAAATACAGGCCACAGGGTTTGCCGGAACGAGTAATGACTGCCTGGTCCAGCGGAGTCTGTTGCGGATCGAGGTTATCATGGTGACACAGGGTGAGAAAAACATGGGTGCGGAGATCGTCCAGGGTGGGTAGAGCAGCAACCTCGTCCATGGCAGCTCCGTAAAGCGGGTCAGCGCTGCAAGCCGGGTGGGCAGGAGAAGAACCATTGGGCGACCGCTGATGAGTTATCGACAAGTGCGGAGGGAAAATACAGTGGAGCGGAATGATTGAAGAACGGAGAGAAGGACGCAGCAGTGCACCGCCCCCTTCTCACCCCAAGTCACGTTCCCTCTTGGAGATGGCTACCAGTGCTTCACCTGTCTCAGGGCTTCATAGAGGGCGATGCCGACCGCCACCGCCAGATTCAAGCTGCGCACCGCGTTGCCAGGCATGGGGATGGTGACGGCATGTTCGCGATGGCGTTCCAGTAACGCGGAAGGGAGCCCCACGGACTCCTTGCCAAAGAGGAGATAATCGCCCGGCTGGTAGGCGATCTCGGTGTAACGTCTTGTGGCACGGGCAGAAAAGCAAATGATGCGCCCGTTGCCCACGTGCTTCTCGAAGGCTGCCAGATCGAGGTGCTGACCAAGGGTGAGCGCGTGCCAGTAATCGAGCCCAGCGCGGCGCAGCGAGCGTTCATCGAGGCGAAAGCCGAGACGGCCAATCAGGTGAAGCGGGACGCCGGTCGCGGCACAGGTCCGCGCGATGTTGCCCGTGTTGGGCGGAATTTCCGGTTCCCACAAGGCGATCTGTAACACCAGTTTTCCCGACAACAGCAATGGTACGATTCTTCAGGGCGGCGCCGTGGCCTCTTCTCGTTCATTGTCGCAGATGTCATCAAGATGACCAGTTTCACCAGGCAGAATAGAGACGGTCGCTTCTTTCTCCTGGAGGACCCCGGTCATGGCCAGGCGCACGCGTTCCACTCCCCCTGTCGTTCCTCCTTCGCCGCCCCCAACGCCCGCGCCCTGGCGCCTGGACCTCGCCGCCGGGATCCTTTTGCTCCTGGGGTTGCTGCTGACTGTGGTCATCCTCAGTCACGATCCAGCCGATCCTCCTGGCGATACGGTCTATCCGCTGAACGAACAACCGACCAACCTCCTGGGCGAACCGGGAGCCTGGCTGGCACACACCCTGTTCGAGGGGCTGGGGTGGACGGTCTACATCCTCCTGGCGTGCTGGTTTGTGCTGGTGGTCCTCCTGTTGCTGCGTCGCTCCTGGTTGCGCTGGGGACTCCGACTCACCGGGTGGTTGTTGTTGCTCCCGTTCACAGCGACCCTGCTTGACGGCCTCCCCGCCCAGCTGGAGGGGGAAGCGCCGCTGTGGATCCCGCGCACCGGCGCCGGCGGAAGTATCGGCGCCTGGCTCGCCCATGAATTGCAAAGCCAGTTCGACCCACTCGTCCAGGCAGGAGTCCTGATCGGGGTGGGAATCCTTTGTGCGATGCTGGCATTTGATTTTGTCTTGCGGTGGGTCGCTCGGGTGCTCTGGCGCGGCGTGAGCCGTTCACTGCGTCGTGAGCCACGGGCCGCCACCGCGCGGGCTGAAACGCCGATTCCGGTGCGCCGGCTGGAAGCGACTCCCCCCGCGCAGGACAGGAAAGAAGAAGACACCCCCGACGCTCCGGTTCCCGAGGTGCCGCCGACCGCGATCACCGCCACGCCACGGACCATTCCGATCCGGCATCACGATGTTCGCACCGACCCGGGGCCTGGCGAGCATGGAGGGGCGCGCCATACTTCGGCCCGTGCCGCCGAGGAGGATTTTGCCGATTATGAACTGCCTCCGCTGACCTTGCTGGAGGACGCCGATCCCTTCCCGCATGATGAACATGATCGCATCCTGCGCGAGCGTGCTTCCCTGCTGGAGAAGACGTTCGCCGACTTTGGACTGCGCGTTCAGGTGGTCGGGATCAACACTGGCCCCGTCATCACGCAATTCGAGATCGCCCTGGAAAAGGGATTGAGCGTGCGCAAGGTGACCCGATTGGCGGATGACATCGCCTTGAACCTGCGGGTTCCCAGTGTGCGCATGGTGGCGCCGATTCCGGGCAAGGACACCGTGGGAGTGGAAACGCCCAACGATCACCGCGCCATTGTGCGCATCAAGGAGGTGTTGCACGCGGCGGGGAAGAAGCTGGAGCAATACAAGATCCCCCTCTTTCTGGGGAAGGATGCCGAGGGACGCCCGCTGATTCAGGACCTGGCGGCCATGCCCCATCTGCTCATCGCCGGCAGTACGGGCACCGGCAAATCGGTGTGCATGAATGCCATCATTCTGAGCATGTTGCTCACGCGCCGCCCTGACGAGGTCAAGATGATCATGGTCGATCCGAAGGTGGTGGAACTGAGCGATTACAGCAAGATTCCCCACCTGATGCACCCGGTGGTCACCGACATGAAGAAGGCGGAGGCCATTCTCGCCTGGGCGGTGGACAAGATGGAGGAGCGCTACGATTTGCTCAGCCGCGCCCGGGTGCGCAACATCGCCGGGTACAACGATCTGTCGCACGAGGAGATTCTGCGCCGTGTGCAGCCCGAGGAGGACGAACGCGAGCGCATTCCCGAGCGCATGCCCTACATCGTGATCTTCCTCGACGAGGTGGCCGATCTGATCCTGCAATTCCGCAAGGAGGTGGAAGGCCACATCATTCGGCTGTCGCAGAAATCGCGTGCGGCAGGAATCCACCTGGTGCTGGCGACCCAGAAGCCCACGGTCGACGTGATCACCGGGTTGATCAAGTCGAACCTTCCCTCGCGCATCTGTTTCCGAGTGGTGAACAAATCGGATAGCCGCGTGGTTCTCGACGAGATGGGCGCCGACAAGCTGCTGGGCAAGGGCGATATGCTCTTTCTCCCTCCCGGCACAAGCACGCTGGTGCGCGGGCAATGCACCTATGCCAGCGACGACGAGATCGAACGGATTGTCACGCATCTGGAGTGCGAGGAGCCGTGTTACGCCGAGGAATTGATGCATCTGCCGCTGGCAGGACAGAGCGGCAATCTGCTGGAGACGGTGCGGCAACGCGATGAACTCTACGAGGCGGCGATCGAGATCGTGGTTCGGGAACAGCGTGGCAGTGTTTCGCTGTTACAGCGCGTGCTTGGCATTGGCTATGGACGGGCCGCGCGCCTGGTCGATTACATGGCGGAAGACGGCATCGTGGGCGAGTATAATGGCAGCAATGCTCGCGAGGTGCTCTTCAAGCCCGAGCAGTGGGAACAACTCAAGCAAGCGTCCGCGCCACGTTGATCGGCGCATGGGCGGAAGCGAGAACAAAGGAAGAGGCGATGCTCCGGTACGCGCTGAAGGAGTGGGCGGTTATCTGCCGGGCGCTGGCCAGTGGAGAACAGACGATCCTGTTGCGCAAGGGCGGAATTGCCGAGAAACGAGGCGATTTTGAGATCGAGCATCGCCGTTTCTGGCTTTATCCCACCTATGTCCATCAGCAGGCGACCGGAGTCCGCGCCGAGGCGATTCCCCTGCTGGAGCAGGTGCAGAAGGCGCATCCGCCCACGGGGAACGTGTGCCTGGATCTGGTCGCCGACATTGTCGAGGTGTATCACGTCACTGAGTTGGCACCGCTGCTCCAGCTCGCGCCCTTGCATCTCTGGTCGGAAGAGACCGTGCGCGCACGGTTCGCCTACAAACAACCCGGATTGCATGTGCTGGCTGTGCGCCTGGCGAAGCTGACAACCCCGCTCGAACTGCGTGAAACCGACGCCTACGCTGGGTGCCGCAGCTGGGTCGAGCTGGATCAACCGCTCCCCGACGACGGCGCCACCCCGGTGCTCGACGAGTCCGCGCTGACTCGCGTGTTGACCATCCTCGATCAGATCCTTCAACCCCCCGCTCTGGCCTGAACCATGAGAAGCGGTGCTCGCGCTTCTGTCGGTCCTCTCTTCCTGCTACCATGAAGGCGGAGGATTCCGCGCATCTTGTGGCAGGAGCGGTGGGATGGTCGAACTCGATGGCTCCATGGGCGAGGGCGGAGGACAGATTCTGCGCAGCAGTCTGACGTTGTCGCTGCTAACAGGCAAATCGTTTCATCTTCGCCACATTCGCGCCGGGCGAACGAAGCCCGGCTTGCAACCCCAACATCTGATGAGCGTCCGCGCTGCGGGCACCATCGGCCAGGCGAAGGTGCGCGGGGATCGCCAGGGGAGCCAGGAGCTGGTGTTCGAGCCGGGGAAGATCCAGGCGGGCAACTATCGCTTCGAGATCGGCACCGCTGGCGCCACCGGATTGGTTCTGCAAACGCTCGCCCTTCCCCTCGCGCTCGATACCGACGCCCCCAGTACTCTGACCATCACGGGAGGGACGCACACCACCACGGCGCCGTGCTTCCATTTTCTCGATGTCACCTGGCGCGCCTACCTCGAACATCTGGGGATGCGCATCCGGATGCGCATGGTACGGCCAGGGTTCTATCCGCGCGGCGGTGGGGAAATCGAGGTCCAGATTCAGCCATGCCCCGCGGCGTTGGGATTCACCGCGGGGCGCGCCGGCCCGGTACGAATCACCGGGTTCAGCGCCATTGCCGGGTTGCCGGATCATGTCGCTCGGCGTCAAGCGCGGCGTGCCGTGAACCGCCTCCGCGACCAATCGCTGGAGGCGCATCTCCACGAAGAAACCTGGGAAGGCGGCCCCGGCTCGGTGCTGGCCCTGGTTGTCGATACCACCCCGGCGCCGGTGCTGTTCTTCGGGCTGGGAGCACGAGGCAAACCGGCCGAGAGTGTTGCCGATGAGGCGGTCGACGCCTTGCTGGGATACCTGGGGCGGCGGCGCGAGGGCGAAACGGAGCTGGTCGATCCCCACAGCGCCGATCAACTGGTGCTGCCGCTCGCGCTGGCGCGTCCGGCATCGGATTTCGCCGTGGCGGAGGTAACCCCCCATCTGCTGACTAACCTCGGCGTCCTTCGTGCCTTTCTGGATCGGGAGATTGTCTGTGAAGGGGAGGAAGGGAAGATCGGCCGGGTGCGCATGGCTCCCCAGAGTTGAGAGGAGGCGATGATGAATCTGCCGCTCACGGCGGACGATCTTCAGGCGCGGGTAGCTCAGCTCGTCGCCTGCACTGAGGCGGAGGGACCGGGCAAACGGTTCGCCCTCTGGTTTCAGGGCTGCCCACTGCGCTGTCCCGGGTGCTGCAACCCCGAGATGCTCTTGTTCGAGGGTGGCACCCCAATGTCACTCGGCACTCTGGCCGCCCAGCTGCGCCAGACCAGGGAGCACCACCCCGACCTGGAAGGAATCACCCTGCTGGGAGGGGAACCGTTCGCTCATGCGCCGGCGGCACTGGCGCTGGCGCGAGTGGCACACGCGCTGGATCTGTCGGTGATGGTCTTCAGCGGCCACACCCTGGAGGAGCTGCGCGCCCAGCCCGATCCCGTGCGGCAGCAATTGCTGGGTGAAATCGATATCCTCGTCGATGGCCCGTATCTGCGCGAGCAACCAGAGACCCACCGACGGTGGATCGGCTCGGCCAACCAGCGCATTCACCATCTGAGCGCACGTTGCGATCCCGCCGATCCGCGCTGGTTCTTGCCGAACACCCTGGAGATCCGCCTGCAGGATGGTGCGGTGCTGGTCAACGGCTTTCCGGCCCGCGCGGCTGTTGGACTGTGGAAGCGTCCACGCCCTCCGCGTGGTGAAACCTCATCTGAATTGTCGGGTAAATAGTGTGGAGAGAGTCGCCCTCCTGGCTTGCCCTGGTCCCCCTGCCATGAATCAGGAGAGTGTTCGATGCCGAGGTGGATTGGTTTGCTCGCGGGGATGTTCGCTGTCGTCGTGGTGTCACCCGCGTCGGCCCAGTGGACACGGTATGAACTGGGCCGACGTTTGCGCACCTTCGAGCAAACCTGGGACCAAACGCCCGATCCCCAGGCGCGCGCCCGCGCGGCCGAGAAGACCATCCCGGCAACCAGTCAGTTCTTCGCCTTCAACCTCCCCGAGGCTGGCCGCACGCTCGACCTGGCCCGCCTCGCCCTGCTCTCCGCCAAACCCGCTTCGCCTGAGGTGCTCTGGGCGGCCAGCCTGTCGTTGCGCCCGCAGAGCCATTTGCTGGATGCTTCGACTCGTGAGCTTTCCTATCGCCTCGAACCGTTCTACAAGCCGCGAACCGACCAGCCGGAGAAGGTGCAACTTCGGCTCACCCTGATCAACGACACATTGTCGCGCTCCCTGGGCACGGTGGACATCGACAAACTTCCGCTCGCGGGGAAGGTGCCGCTCAAGGACCTCAAGCCAGGGGATTACACGCTGCGCATGGAGATCCTCGCGGGCAAGACGGTTCTGGCCAGGGGAACCCAGACGCTCTCGCTGGTGGATCGCCTCGAGGATCGGCTGAAAACACTGCACGCCGAGCTGGAGAAGATTCCGAGCGAGAAACGCCGCTGCGCCGACGGATGCACCGCGACCCAGTTGCACGAGACGCTCACAGAGCTGGCCCGGGGCGAATTTCCCGAGACGGATTATCCCGCTTCCCAGTTGCTCACCCAGGCCGAGGAGTGTGTGAAAGCCCTGCGGCGTGGCGAAAGCGCGCTGGGACAGAAAAAGCCGGGACAATTCTGGCTGACGATTCCCGATGGCAAGTCCACGCTCCCGCTGCGCATGCTCGCCCCTGACGCCGTCAAGAAGGGCGATCCGCTCCCGGTGGTGATTGCCCTGCATGGCCTGGGGGTGACTGAGAATATGTGGTTCGACGCCTATGGCGCGGGGGGAATTGTGCGGCTGTGCCAGGAACGGGGCTGGCTGCTGGTGGCCCCGCGCTACGCCCATACGGAGATGGTGAACACCCTGCTCGATGAAGTGGAGAAGCTCTATCCGATTGATCGCAAAAAGGTCTTCCTGGTCGGCCATTCGATGGGAGCAGGCCAGGCGATTGGATATTTGAGTCGCCACCCGGAGAAGTATCGTGCGGTGGCGGCCCTGGGTGGGGGTGGAGGACTGCGCGTCTCCGACGGCATCAAGGAGGCCGCCGTTTTCATCGGTGTGGGGACGGAGGATCGGCTCGCGGTCGCCGGGGCGCGGGCCCTGCAACGAACCCTCAAGAACGCCACGATCCGAATGCTGGCATACCAGGAATACAAGGGCATTGATCATCTCGTGGTGGTGCAGGTGGCACTCCCCGAGGTGTTCGCCTTCTTCGACAAACAGCTGAAACGCTAAGGCGACGCCCGACCAGAAAGGAACGCGGTGCCAAGGGAGACGCTTGCTCCCTGGCACCGCGTTGGCGTTTTCAGGCCTCTCAGCTGGCGGGGAAGGCTTCACGATTGGCGATGACCGGATTCCACGGGCGCAGCTTGTAGCTCAGAAAGATGCCGGCGGCGTGGAACGGATCGCCCTGGAGCAGTTTCTCTGCCTCCTCGGCGGTGGCGGCTTCATAGATGATCAGTGCCCCGCTCTCGTCGGTGAACGGACCAGAGGCAGCCAGCTGGCCGTTGGCCTTGAGCGTGGCGAGATATTGCCGATGCACCGGCCGAACGTGCTGGACCTTCTCCCGATCCTGCAAATACTCGATGATGGCGGCAAACTTCATGTGCGGATCCTCGACAAAAAGCGGTCCGGCCCGATGGTGAAGGTGCCAGGACGCCGGGAGAGATTTTAGTGGATCGGACGTGGCAGGGGCCGGCGTGCGCGGCGTGTTAGCCAGGCGTGGGAGCCAAAAAGGAGGCCCGTGAACCCCAGATCGCCCGCGAGCAAATTGCCAAAGTAACCCAGCGGGGGAGCATCGGTCTGCGTGAACGGGAGAGCCATGGCGTAGCAGGTGAGCAAACCCTGGAGATTCTGGGCATACCGGATCATTGGGAACGAATAGGGGTTGCCATGCTGCACATACATGAAACTCTCCCCGCCAGGGATCGTCGCGGGGTCCACACTGGCCCCAATCCAGACAGCCAGGTTGGTGAACAGAAAGAACTGCACACTCCCCAGCACTGCTCCGGTGACAATCCAGGCGGCCCCGCGCTGGCGCACCACCGTTCCCCCGACCAGCGCATAAATCAGGAAGCTGGTGTAGACGACCGGGTTGAACGAGGGATACCCCTTGTCCAGCAGGAGGATCACGTCGCTCAGTCCCATGGCAGCCAGGGGCAGAAGGATCGCCTGCCAGGAGCGCAGTCGGGCGCCGGCGTAGAGTCCAAGGGCGCCCACCAGGGAAAGGTTGGCGGGATGCGGAACCAGGCGCAACAGAATAGCGCCGAGCAACGCCATCAGGGCCAGAGTGAGGGTGCCGGGCGCGTCACTGGGGGCGGGGCGATCTGAACCAGGGGTTTCGCTGAGGGTATTCATGTTTCCTCCTTGCGCATCGCAGCCAGGGGATGCTGATGTTGTTGATGGTAGTGCCATTTGTGCCGAGAGCAAGGGTTGTGTCAACAGGGGGTGCGCGCACCCTGGTCTCCTGGAAAGAAATCGCAAGCTAGATTTAGAAGGGAGCCCTGACCTGCCCAGGCTTCGGACCGACCTTCTTCCCAGGGGCTGACTTCATGGAATCACCGCAACCCTTGCAACGGTGCGATCTCTGGGCCTGTGTGCTCCTGGCGAGCGTGCTTCTGGTCGCCGGGGGCAGCCGGATGTATCCCCAGGCCTGCGGACAGTGTCATGATGATGCCATCTACGTTGCCACGGCGCGCGGCCTGGCGGAGGGACAAGGATATCGTCTGGTGAATCTGCCGGGCGATCCGCCGCCGCCGCAGACCAAGTATCCCATTCTCTGGCCCGCCATGCTCGCCGTGGTCTGGAAACTCTGGCCCGACTTCCCGGCCAATCTCCTCGCTCTCAAGGGAATCACCCTGTTGTGCGGGATGGGAGCACTGGCGCTCTCCTATTTGCTCGCGGTGCGCTTCCGTTATGCTGCGCGACCAGCCGCGCTGCTTGGCTGTCTCCTGGTTGGCACTGCCCCTTCCTGGGTGTTCTTCAGCGTGGTCACGCTCTCGGAAATGTTCTTTGCCGTGTTGATGTTGGCGGCCTTCTGGTATCTCGAAGGGGCCCTGCGCTCTGAAGAGAACCACTGGTGGCGCGAAGCTCTGGGTGGCGTGGTACTGGCCTTGCCGTTTCTGTGTCGCTCGATCGGAATCCTCTTTCTTCCGGTGAGCCTCCTGTTGCTCTGGCAAAGGGGCAAGCGCGTGAGGTGGACGATCGCGGGCGTGGTGCTCGCCACGGCCCCCTGGTTGTGCTGGATGGCAACCGCCTCGCGTGGACAGAGCAAGGATCCGCTCCAGGACTACTACACCGATTACCTGGGCTGGTGGCTCGCCTATGGCGTGCCTGCCCTGCCCCGGATTGTGACGTTCAACCTGACGTGGATCATCACGGGGATGGCGCTCGGGCCGCTGGAGGGGCTGGCGCGCCCCATGATGGATTCTCACCGTGACAGCTTGCTGGCCATGGTCTTCTCGGTGCTGGGAGTGGGGACGCTGGCGGTTCTCGTCTACGATGTTCGCCAAGGTCGTCCGCTCGCGACGCTCCTGGTGGCTTACCTGGTGCTGGTGCTGGTCTGGCCGTGGATGCCTCATCGTTTTCTGGTGCCCGTTCTCCCTCTCCTGGCGATCTACCAGATGCGCGCGGGCTGGCGTCTCCTTCAGCTACGACCACGGCTGGCTCGGTTCGCTCCCTTCGTGGCGGGAGGGGGCGCGGCTCTCCTGCTTCTTTTGAATGTGGGATTCATGGCGCAGATGAGCTATCACCGCCATGTCTGGCAGACCCCGTTTCCAGAACTGGGAGAAGCGAAGGCGCACAAGTGGGAGAACCACGAGCATTTGTTGCAGTGGATTCAGACGCACACGCAGACCACCGACGTGGTGGCGTCCGGCGCGGATCCAATGATCAATCTGTACACGGGGCGCCGGGCGTACTATCCCATCATCTGCTCTCCGCTGGCAGTCTTCTACCAGTTCGAGTGGCCGCGCGACGAGATCTTCACTGTGGGCGTGCGCGGGCTGGAACACTACCGGCCGCGCTACCTCGCTCTCACCGCCAACTTCCACGGCGAGAACGAGTTTCGCACCTGGGTACAGGATCTCCAGAACCACTACCCCAATCAGGTGCACCTGGCCTACGCGTTGCCCGAAGATCCTCGTTATGCGGTCTATGAAATCCACTATCCGCTGACCGACCCCCAGGCGCAGCGTCGCTCTGAGAAACACCCTTAAGGTCGCGTGCCCAGCGAGGCGCGCCCTTCCTTGACCTCGCGCAGCCGTTCCTGATACTTTTCGTACAGCCGGGTTTGCTTGCTCGTTGGCTGCAGCGGCCGGCCATCGATGAACAGGCCAAGCACCTGGGTGGACGGTTGCAGGAGATCGCCATTGGTGATGACCAGATTGGCCCGTTTGCCCTTCTCGATTGTTCCCACTTCCTTGTCGACACCGAGAATCTGGGCGGGGTAGAGAGTAACCGCCTTGAGCGCCTCTTCGGGAGGCAGGCCGTAGGAGGCTGCCATCGCCGCCTCGTAGGGGAGGTTGCGCGAGTTGGTGCTCCCCGTGGAGTGAATCGCGAAACGAACCCCCGCCTGGCACAGTCGCGCCGGGCAGGCGTAGGGCGCATCGTAGGGATCGGTGCTTTCGCTGGGCATCGCCATCACCGGGCCGACAATCACGGGTACCTTGTGTTTCTTGAGTTCCTCGGTGACCTTCCAGGCATCGGTTCCGCCCATCAAAATCATCTTCACCTTCAGTTCCTCGGCCAGCTTCAGCGCTTCGAGGATATCGGCCTGGCGGTGCGCCTGGATGGTCACCGGACGTTCGCCGCGCACGTACGGCAGGAGGGCTTCCAGACGAGGCTGGAGCGGATACTCCGGCGAACTGGTGCGGGCCGCCTGGTAAACGCGCGCCTGTTGAAAGAGTTCCTTCAAACGCCGGATCTTCTCGTCACGCTGTTTGCGCGCCATGGCACGACCCACCGGAATCGAGGGATCGATCAGGAATCCCCCTCGGGGCGCCGGGAAGTCGATGTGGAGCGCGAGCGGGTCGACCACAATCAGATCGCGCGGCACCCACCCCGACAGGTCGATCAGGGCGCTTTGTCCGGCCAGGAGTGAACCGAGCGGATGGGTCACCACCGTGGTCACGCCATTGGCGCGCGTCACCGGGATCAGTTCCGAGTCTGGATTGATCCCGGTACTGGCGCGCAGATCAGGTTGAAAATCGCCCCCCTCGGCGTAGTCCTGGGTCTCTCGCGCCGAGCCCAACTCGGTCAGCCCCAGGATCGTGCCGCCATCGATCATCCCGGGATAGAGGTGCAATCCGCGGGCATCCAGCACCTTCCCCACGGCTCGGGTGCTGACCTGACTGCCACTGACAACGTCGAGAATGCGGCCTTTCTCAATGACCACCGTCGCCCTGGGAATCGGCTTGCCGTTAACGGGATGGACCGTGGCGCCGACGAGGGCGTAGCGTCCGTCGGAAGACCGTTCCATTGGCAGGGCGAACTGTCGGGCGGGGGTGGTGGGGCCGGCCTGGGCCGCGGCGAACGGTTCGAGTTTTTTGGTACGCTGGAAGTACACCTCCCCCTCGACCACGGTCATTTCCACACGGCTGTAGCCATTGAGGGGATGGCCATTGAAGATCGCCAGATCCGCATCCTTGCCCACTTCCAGACTACCGATCCGTTTGTCCAGCCCCAGCTGCCGGGCGCCATTGAGCGTGATCGTCTTCAACGCCTCAGTTTCGCTCATTCCGCCGTATTTGATGCACTTGGCAGCCTCCTGGTAGAGATGGCGCATCAACTCGTGGCTATCGGATTTCAGACACACCTGCGCCCCGGCCTCATGGAGCAAAACCATGTTGAACGGGATGGCATCAAACGCCTCGATCTTGTAGGCCCACCAGTCGCTAAAGCTGGAGCACGACGCGCCGTGCGCTGCGATCTCCGGGGCAATCTTGTACCCTTCCAGCACATGCTGCAACGATTGAATGCGCACCCCAAAGCGATCGGCGGTGCGCAGCAGCATCAGGATCTCATCGGCGCGGTAGCAGTGGCAGTGGACCTTGAGATCCCCCTGGAGCACATCGGCGAGCGCTTCCAGTCGAAGATCGCGGCGGAACGGCGGGACCTCCTTCCCCTGGGCTTTGGCCTTCTGATGGTCTTCCCGCGCCTTCTGGTAGGCGCGCGCCTCGGTAAAGGCCCGGATCAGAACCGCTTCCACCCCCAGGCGCGTATTGGGAAAACGGCCATCGGTGCGTTTCACGTTTTCGCCCAGCGCAAACTTGACTCCGCGCGGCGCCTCGGCGAGCAGGAGCCCACTGGCCGGCAGACCGTACTTGAGCTTGATGACAGCGTCCTGTCCCCCGATGACGTTGGCGCTGCCATGGAGCAAGCGCGCCGTGGTAACTCCGCCCCCCAGCGCGCGGTAGATCTGCACATCCTCGCTGTTGATCACATCGCGCACCCGGACCTCGGGAACCACCGAGAGGGAAAATTCGTTGACTCCCCCGCTGATCGAAAAATGGCTGTGGGTGTCGATGATCCCGGGCATGATAAACATCCCGGTGGCATCGATCACCGTCACCCCCTCGGGAGCCTTGAGATTCACGCCCATCTGCGCGATCTTCCCTGCGCGCACGAGAAGATCGGTCTTCGCCTTCGTTCCGTGAGTCACGGTGAGCAGCGTGGCGCCCTTGAAGAGGACATTCCCACCGGTGTGGCTGGCTGGTTTGCGATCGGCCTCGATCTCGGTGGCCTGCTCCGGCTTTTCTGGATTTTTCGGATCTTTTTTCTCGTCTTTTTTGGGTTCCTTGCCCGGGGAGTCATCCTTCTTCGGCGCGGTTTTTTTCTCGGGCTTTGCCTTCACCTCGTACTCAAAGCGAATGCCGTCGACGAAGAGATAACGCACCTGGCTGTCGGCCTCGTCGAAGTTGCCAGTCATCACCACGAGGTGAGCTGCCTTCCCCGCCGCGATGCTCCCGAGCTGCTTGTCGATGCCCAGGATGCGCGCGGCGTTGGCAGTCAGCGCCCGCAGGGCCTCGTCGGCCTTCAGTCCAGCGGCGATCGCCTTGCGCAGATTGGCGCGAAACTGCTCGGCTGGCTTGTCTCCCGGCAGGCCCTGGGTGCTGAAGGCGAAGAGAACTCCCTGTTGCTGCAACAGAGCGGCGCAGCGTTGTTCTTCCCGGTCCTTGCGCTGGCGGTCTTCTTTCACCCGAGGGGGGAGATTCTTGTTGTCCGCTTCCTTGTCGGGCGGAGTGAAGTCCAGGCGCAGCAACACGGGCACCTGGGTTCGCTTGAGACGCTCGGCTGCTTTCCAGGCATCACGTCCGCCGTAAATGATGGGCTGCAGATGGAACTCCTCGGCAAAGTCAAGGGCCCGATGAATCTCATCGCGTGTATCGGCCTCGATCACGATCGGCAATTTGCGATCGAGGACTGCTCCCAGGGCGTCCAGCGCCGGATCGAAGGGAGGTCGTTTGCCCTTTTCGCGGATTTTCTCGTGGTACTGCCGCAGAGCGCGATAGTAGCCTGCATCGAGCAGCGTCTGGCGACAGTGCGCGACCACACCCATCAGAGCACGCGGATAATCGGTCCCTCCCACGCCGCGAAAGGAGAGGTGGTGGGCCACCGGCGAGCGCAGCACCGCCTCGCGCGGGGTGGCGCCGCTGAGACTGAGCAAGGCGCTTTGCCCGACGAGATAGCCGCCATCCGGAGCGATCAGGTGCGCGCTGATGCCGATCTTGCGCCAGTTGTCTGCCTGGTCGTCGTTCTTCAGGGCGGTGGCGACCACAAATTCGGGAGTCACCCCCTTGCGATTGTCTGCCTTGGTGGCCGCAAGCGGACCGCTGGCAAGATCCTCGGTCGCGGCCGGTCCGCCCTCGGAACGCCGCAGCGCATTGTCAAACCCCCAGTTGCTCATGGTGTCGACAAAGCCGGGGTAGACCACGAGATTCTTCCCCTCGATCACCAGCGCATCAGCAGGCACCTTCACCTCGGCCCCAACGGCCTCAATGACGCCGTCGCGAAGGACAACGGTCGCCCGGGGCAATACTTTCCCTGCTTCGAGCACCACCCGGGCATCGCGGATGGCAAAAACGGTGGGGGGAAGAACGGTCGGTTTCTGGGCCGCGAAGAGAGGAGCCCCAGCGAGCAACACAACGAGCAGAGCACGATGCATCATGATGGCGGCACTTTCCAGCGAGAGTCCAAAGGATCAATGCCTGCCAGCATAAAGAGGGAACAAGCAAAAGGCAAACATCGCTCGGAAGACTTTCCGCGCAACGTGGGTGGAGAGAGACGGCGGAGCTCAGCGCAGGACCTCGCGCATCGCGGCAATCCCCAGGGCCACCAGGCCCAGGCAAACCAGGAGCCCAACCGGGTGTTCATCGAGAAAAGACAGAACGGGGCGCATCAGGCGTGAAAGGAAGGGCTTGCGGCGCAGCGCGCGAATCTCCTGACGGAGAAAATCCTTGTGCGCAAGGAGCAAACGCTGGGCAGCGTTCCAGTCGCGTGCCAGAGCTTCCCGCTGACTGGGAAGGAGCGATTGAAAGGTGGGCACGATGACCTGTTGCCGCGCCAGCGACACCACCAGGTACCCTGGTTGGCCGGCCTCGCCCAGCAAGGGGGGAAAGCTCGCCAGCAGTTGGCGGATGGTGTTGAGTTGCCCGATCAGACGGCGCGCCTCGGAGGGACGGTTGAGCCGTCGCTGGGGTTGACCAAGGTATTCGCCAACCGCTTCCCAGGCATGCAGCAAGGCGCGCGTGCGCGTCAGGCGGTAGTACAGGGCGCGTTTGGTCCCCAATCCACGCGTGGCTCGCCGCGAGGTCTGCGCCGCCGCCACGATTGCATCGAGCGCGGTGGCCTCCTTCTCAACTGGCGTGACCTCGACAACGTTCTCCTCCTCGGGGGGCACCTCCAACGGCTCGACATTGACTGGAGGTGGCTCATAGAGGGGAGCGCTGATCGAGGGGGGCGGAGCATCCCTGTCCTGCCACAAAACCACGCGCGGCGATTCGGTCGGGGTGTCTCGGGATGGGTCGGAAACCGGAAGATCCAGCTGGGTGCGCTGGGTGGCCATCGAGGTTCGTCGGAATCCGCTGCGCAACCCATTCTCGACCCAGGTCTCTGCCTCCGAGAGAGCGGGCGGGGCGGACGCCGGCGATTTTTGCGCCGGAGCCGGGGCGGGGTCCGCCTCGACGGCCTCCGACCCCAGCAACTGCCGATCATAAGCGCGCTTGGCCTGGCGATCCGTCAGACAGGCAAACGCCTGCGCCAGACGGTTCATTGCCTCGGTGGCGGGCTCGGGGTTGGCCAACTGGTAACGGCGAACTGCCTCCAGCCGTTCCTGCACACGGTGTTCGATGAGATCGACGTCCGTTTCGCCGGCGGCCAGCCCCAGCAGGGTGTAGTGATCGGGCGGCCAGAGATCGGGGGAGAACCCCAACCACTGGCAAATGATCTCATGCCGCGCTTGCATCGTCCTGTCCATTCGCGAGTCACTCCCGACAGTGCCGACAGAATGGCTAAATGCAAGGATAACGAATCGAACGCCCAGATGCAAAGGGGTGCGCAGGCAGTTGTGGGATTTCGCGGGAGAAAGACAGCGAAGAGGGAGAAAAGGCAGATTTTGCGCATCCTGGCCCGGAGTACGGGGTTGCCCGCAGTGAGTTGGACTGCTCGCTGCACGGCCCCTGCGCGAGACCGTCTTGTCCTCTTTTCGTGATTGTGCTACAACCCGCCCGCACCCCTGTCTTCGCAGCGGCCGGCGGATACTTTGGGCTGAGGCTCTGGATCATGAAAAATTTCCTGCGTGCCCTTCGATACGCAGTTCCTTATCGCAAGCGCCTGGTGGTGTCGGTTCTGTGCGCGGTGTTCGCCGCCATCTTCTGGGGGTTGAACTTCACCGCCATCTATCCGGTCCTGAAACTCCTGCGTACTGAACAGACGCCGCAGGAATGGATCGATGGGTGCATTGCCGAATATCAGCGCGACATCGATAAGCTGCAGAGCGAGGCCGATCGGCTGGGCGAGGAAGAAAAACAGCTGGAGAAACTCCCGCCGAGTAACTTCAAGGACCGGCGCGAACGCGATAATAACGCCGCGCTGGTGAAGGTGCAAAGTCGCCTGGAGGTGGCTCGGCGCACCCTCTACCACAATCAGATTGCGCGCAAATACATCTACAGCTTTGTGCCCGCCGATTGTTTCCAGACTCTGGCGCTGGTTCTGGGAGCCGTGGTCCTCGCGGTCGGGATCAAGGGCGTCTTTGAGTTTGGACAGGAATCGCTGGTGGGCAGCGTGGTCAACCTGTCACTCTTCGATCTCCGTAACCGCTTCTACCGCAATGTGATACACCTGGACGTCGACCAGTTCAATCAGCAAGGCACCAGTGAGTTGATGGCGCGCTTCACCAACGACATGGAGGTGCTCGGCGCCGGGTTGAAAACGCTCTTTGGCAAGGTGGTCGCCGAACCGTTGCGCGCCCTCGCCTGTGTGGTGGTCGCCTGCTACATCTCCTGGCAACTCACCCTGATGTTTCTCATTCTGGTGCCGATCGCGCTCTTCATCCTGAACAAGGTCGGTCGCTTGATGAAACGGGCGACGCACCGTTTGCTGGAGCGCATGTCGGACATTTACAAGATTCTGCAGGAATCGTTCAAGAATATTCGCGTGGTGAAAGCGTTCACCATGGAACCCTATGAGCGCCGTCGCTTCCGGTCGGCGACCAAGGATTACTACCACAAGGCGATGAAGGTGGTGAACCTCGACGCCCTGGCCAGCCCGATTATCGAGGTGCTGGGAGTGGCGGCCATCGCCGGGGCGTTGCTGGTCGGGTCGTATCTGGTGCTCTCGCGTGAGACGCATCTGCTTGGCATGCGCATGACCATGCAACCGCTCGAAGCCGAAGCGCTCCTGCAACTGTACGCCTTGCTGGCAGCCATCGCCGATCCGGTGCGCAAGCTGTCGAGCGTGTACACGCGGTTGCAGTCGGGGTTTGCGGCCGCCGATCGCATCTTCTTCTTCTACGATCGGCAACCGACGGTGCGTCGCAATGCCGAGGGCCCGCGTTTGCCACGGCATCATCACGCGGTCGAGTTTCGCGATGTTTGCTTCTCTTACGATCCGCAAACTCCTATTTTAACCAACATCCATCTCCAGGTGCGCGCCGGCGAAACGATCGCGCTGGTCGGGCGCAATGGGTGTGGCAAGACCACGCTGGTTGGTCTTATTCCGCGCTTTTACGATCCGGACCACGGCACCATCCTGATCGATGGGGTGGACATTCGAACGGCGAACCTGCGGAGTTTGCGGGGCCAGATCAGTGTGGTGACCCAGGATACGATGTTGTTCGACGACACGATTTACAACAACATCGTCTACGGCAATCGGCGCGCCACGCGTGAGGAGGTCGAGGAAGCGGCCCGGCAGGCGCAGATTCACGATCACATCCTTTCGCTCACGCAGGGCTACGACACGCATGTGGGCGAGGCCGGGGTAAAGCTGTCGGGCGGGCAGAAGCAGCGCATTGCCCTGGCCCGCGCGATTCTGCGCAACCCCGCCATCCTGATCCTCGATGAATTTACCAGCCAGATCGATTCGGCCAGCGAAATGGAGATCAATCGCGCCATCAAGGATTTTATGCGCGGGCGGACCACGTTTGTGATCACCCACCGGCTGCACACGCTGGAGATGGCCGATCGCATTGTGGTGGTCGACAGTAGCCGCATTGTGGCGGTCGGCACCCATCGGGAGTTGTTGCTCTCCTGTTCGCTCTATCAGCGCTTGCACGAGGCCCACGACCAGCGGTTGTGTGCCTGAGCCCTCACCTGGGAGATCACGTCGCGGAGGATTCAATTCTTGGCGCGAACCGTGTGGAGGGGGCTGGCGCTCGCCCTGCTGGCCGGAAGTGCCTTCCTTTTCCTGTACCGTCTGGGCGATCGTGATCTGTGGAATAGCCACGAGGCGCGCGCGGCGATGGACGCGCAGAGCCTGCTCACGGGCGCCGACTGGCGTTTGCCCCATCTTTACGATGGGCGTCCCGAACTGCAGAAACCCCCGCTCTACTACTGGCTGGTTGCGCTGACGGCGAAACTGCGGGCTACCCCCGTTGATGCCTGGGCAACTCGTCTGCCCGCGGCGCTGGCGGCGCTTCTCTGTGTGGGGTTGCTGATTCTGCTCGGGCGATTGCTGGAGTGCCCCGCGGTCGGTCTGCTGGCCGGACTGATCCTGGCGACGGCGATCCATTTTACCTGGCTGGCCCGGGTGGCCCGGATTGACATGCCCCTGACCGCGACCACCACCCTGGCGCTGGGAGCGATGTACCTGGCTCGGCAGACCACCTCTCGAGGTTGGCGGACCGGGCTCCATCTCAGCGGCTATGGGGCGTTGGCGGCCGCCTTTTTCCTGAAGGGACCGATCGGCATGGTGTTGCCGGTGGCGGTCTGGGGAGCGATCTTGCTGGTCGAGGGCGAGGTGCCGGCGCCCTGGCGGGTCCGGGCGTGGGGGGAATTGCTTCAGCGGCAGGGGGTGTGGTGGGGGGCTGCCCTGGTGCTGCTCCTGGTGGGGCCCTGGTGCTGGTGGGTGCAGCAACACACCGAGGGCGCCTGGTTTCGCGAGTTTATCTGGTATCACACCGTGGAACGCGGATTGGGGGGCTCGCGATTGCGCGCTCATCCCTGGTGGTTCTACGTACCGCAAGGGGCGCTCGATTTTCTCCCGTGGAGCCTGCTCTTCCTTCCGCTCCTGTGGTGGTGGCTGCGGACGGGTGGCTGGCGCGACGATCCGGTGGGGCGCTTTGGCTTGCTCTGGATGCTGACCGTCGCGAGTGTTCTGTCACTGTCACGCTTCAAGCGAGCGGACTATCTGGTGCCGGCCTATCCCGGGGCAGCGCTCTTTCTGGGAGCGTCGCTCTGGCGGCTCCGGCAGCGCGTTGCTTCTGGCTGGACCGAGGCGCGCGTGGCGTGGCTCGGAGCTGGCGGGCTGGCAGTGGCGATGGTTGCCTGGTGGGGGCGGATAACCCTGGTGCAGCCCGGCGTGGAGCCCAGACTGGAGCAACGCACGCTTGCCTGTGCCATTCACGCGCGCTCACCGCAACTGCGAGAAGTGGTGTTCTTTCGCACAGAGTCTCATTTGCTCGCCTTTCACCTGGGCCGGCCGCTGACAATTCTTCTAAACTGGGAAGATCTGGAGCGGTGGGCGAACGAACCGCGCGCCGAACCGGCTTACGTGGTGATGCCCGCCGCAGTGGCCGACGAATGTGCGCGACGGCTCCACCCCCGGTGCCTGGAGCGCGTGCTCAGTCATGCCCTGCTGGGTCAGCCCGAGCACGAGAAACCGTTGGTGGTGATGCGCACCCTGAACCAGGATTCCCGATGACCACGTCTGCACAACCTGTTCTCTTCAAGGAACACTCCGCCGACCAGCTGCAGCAGCGTCTGGAGTCTGTGGGAGTGGACCTGGCGCTGGCGCGGCGCTTGCAGGCCGAGGTGGTCCAGCGCGGTCGGCCCGAGGTCCCCGCGACCTTGCCCGGGGTCTCCTGGCGCGTGCTGGAACGGGTTCGCGCCGCTTCCGCCATTCCTCGCCTGGAGGTGCTCGACCGCGTCACCTCGCCGCGCGATGGCTTCACCAAGTATCTCTTCCGGGGCGAGGGGAGCGAACCTTTTGAGACAGTCCGCATCCCCCTGCTGCATCGCCCCGACGATCGCAAGTACATCGTCTGTGTCAGCTCGCAGGTGGGCTGTGCCATGGGGTGTGTTTTCTGTGCGACAGGGAAGATGGGCTTTCGGCGCAACCTGGCGACATGGGAGATCGTTGATCAGGTGATGCAAATTCGCGCCGATTCCGAGTATCCAGTGCGCGGTGTGGTGTTCATGGGCATGGGCGAGCCGATGCTCAACTACGACCGGGTGATGCAGGCCGCCAGCATCCTGTCGGAGCCGTGCGGGCTGGCGATCGATGCCAAGGCAATCACCATCTCCACCGTGGGGATCGTGCCGATGATACGTCGCTTCACTGCCGAAGGCCGCCCGTATCGGCTGGTCGTTTCGCTGACCAGCGCCGACCCGGCGCAACGACGCGACCTCCTCCCCGTGGAGAAGATCCACCCGCTCCCAGAGTTGCTGGCGGCGGTGCGCGAGTATCACCAGGCGACGGGTAAACGCGTCACGCTGGCCTGGACCATGCTGGGGGGCATTAACACGCGCCCCGAGGATGCACGCCGGCTGGCAGAGTGGACGGCGGGGCTGCCCGTGCTGGTCGATCTCATCGATGTGAACGATGCGACGGGTGCGTTTCTCCCCCCGGATCGGGACGAACTGAACACCTTCCGCGATGCTTTGACGGCGGAGCTGGGCATGCCCGTGGTGCGACGTTACAGCGGCGGCAAGGATGTCCACGGCGCCTGTGGCATGCTGGCGGGGCAACCGATCCCCTTGCCTGTTCTCCCCGCCGCCGAGGAGCGCTGAGACGCGACCATGCCTGACTTTCCCGAATTGCCCCCGATTGCGGATGCCCCGTTGAGCGTGGTTCTCCTGACCCTGCGCGGAGCCAGCGCTCACGAGCAGGTGCTGCTGCGCTGGTTGACCTATCTACAAGGCCGCCGGTCCGAGATTTCCGCGGGCGAACAAGCGGAGCAGTTGCTTGTCGTGGAGGACGGCAGTTTTCCCGACCTGATCCCCCTGCTGGAGCGTCTGGCGTCTCAGTATCCGTCGGTGGCACTGGAGCGGATGGTTGCGCCGGGGCGTGTGGGAGAGGCGTTGCGGTTGGGGTTGGCGGCAGCGACGCGTCCACTGGTGGCCTGTGCGCCGTGTTCTCCGCACTACCTGCCGGAATTCCTCAAGGAGATGCTGGCGGCGATCGACCGCGTCCACCTGGTTTCGGGTTATCGTGCTGGTCAGCCGATGCCGACGTTGCTGCGCCTTCTGGGCCAGATCTATCGCCTGTTTTTGACGGTGGTGCTTGGATTGCGTTTACCCCCACTCCCCGGATGGCTGGGCTGGCGCGGCCATCTCGCCCACCTGGCGGCCCGTGTGTTCTTTGGCGTTCGCTACCAGGATGTTGGCTGTCCCCTGCGTTTGCTCCGTCGTGAGATTCTGGCCTGCATTCCCATTCAATCTTCGGGTTCGCTGGCGCTGATCGAACTGCTGGCCAAGGCGAACTTCACCACCTGCATGATGGGCGAAGAGGTTCCCCTCCCAGTGACCCCCGTTCAGGACAGTCTGCCGACCACGCCGTGGTGGGACAGCCTGCGTGAGGGTTACCGCCTCTTTTCGCATCCCACCTTCACCCGACCGCCCGCTCCGAGCGAACCCATCCCGAGTCAGAAGAATCAGGAGAGCGTTCCCTCCCCGGAGGGATGAGCTCCGCTCTCTTCGCCGATTGCGCCTGAACGAAAAGACCACAGGCGCATGAGTTGGACCTGCTGAGCCAGGCGGCGGAGATCATCCACAATTGGCGCTTCGACACCAGAGCGGCGTGGAAGAGATCCGTCCAACGCCATCTCCTGCCGCACTGAGGCGTATCAGGTTCGACCGGATGTCTTGCCCAGATTACGCTGAGTGCCGTGCCGGTGGCGACGGGGTAAAGTGACAGATCTCGTCGACTTCCAAACTGGGGTTGCGTTCCGTGAAAAAGAGGGTATAACCCGCGCTAAATCTCATGAACTAACGCGGGAGGGGACATGCTGCGGATCATCAGGTTCGGAGTCGGCCTGGGTGTCGTCCTGCTTGGAGCGGTGGCCCATGCAGACACCGTCCTGTACACCGCCACCGTCACGGTCCCCGAGGCAGAGGTGCGCTCTGGCGCGGGCGATAATCCGCAACTCTACCCCACCAATCGCCTGCGCAAGGGCGACCGCGTGGAGGTGGTCAAGGAGCTGCCTGGAGGCTGGCTGGCGATCAAACCCCCTGCTGGCTCGTTTAGCTGGGTCAACACACGCTTTGTGCGCCAGGTGGTTCCCAGCCAACCGATGTGGGTGATTGAGGCCACGCCGGACACCCGTGTGCCACTGCTCATGGGGAGCGATCTGCGCAGTGAAAAACCCACCGTGGAAGGGGCCCGGGTGGAACGAGGAACTCAGCTGCGCAGCATTGGACCCGAGCGCGTCGCGGAGGATGGCAAGTGGCTCCCGGTCGAACCACCGCCCGCCGAGGTGCGCTACATCCGCAAGGAGCAGGTGAGTCTGCCGCCCACCAGCACGGCCACCACCCCAACTCCCGCCACGGTCTACTCGGGCGGCCCCTCGGCGGTCAGTGCTCCCGTCACGCCTGCTCCGTTGCCTGTACCAGCACCAGGCGGGGTGCCAGGGAACGGTACTCCCACTGCTGCCCCCACACCGACGAGTGCACCGGCGCCCACGCCGGCGTTTGCTCCAGCGGGGACACCCACTGCGACAGCTCCAACACCTGCTCCAACTACTCCCACGCCGGTCGCGCCTCCCACCAACGATCCGCGCTGGTTGCGCGCCCAGCAAACCGAACAGGCGGGCCGTTACCAGGAGGCCGCGCAACTGTACATGCAACTGGGGAACGAGGTGGTGAACACCAATCACGCCCTGGCAGTCCAGGCGTACAATCGGGCCCAGTGGCTCACGCGTTACACTCGGGGCGCACAGCCGCTCACGCCCAATTCGCCCCAGCACACTCAGGCGCTCTACCCTGGTGCTCCCCCTGCTGGCTCCGGGCAACCTGCGCCCGTGCCGCCCAATGCCATTCCGCCTGGGTGGGTCAAGAGCAGCCCTGGACGATTGATGGCGCAGGGCTATTATTATGAGACAAGAAAGATCTATCGACTGGAAAATAGCCGCGGCATTCCCCTTGTCTACGTGGTCCCAGGGCCGGGGGTCAGTCTCGATCCCTACATCAATCGGACTGTCGAGTTGTACGGCCCCCAGAGTTTCCGCGAAGAGCTTCGGGCCAACCTGTTGACCGCGATGCGCATTCAGCTGATTCAGTGATGGTTCCTGCCGCGATCCTCGCTCGATGATCCGTGGGCGCCGTTCACTCCCAGTGGGTGTGGAACGTCCCAGGTCGATCCGTGCGTTCGTAGGTGTGGGCTCCAAAATAATCCCGCTGGGCCTGAATCAGGTTCGCAGGGAGCCACCCTGCGCGCAAACTGTCGTAATAGACGAGCGACGCCATCAACCCTGGAGCCGGGATTCCCGCGCCGGCCGCCGTCGCAACCACGGCTCGCAGATCAGCCTGAAACGCGGATAACCGCGCGGCCAAGGTGGGATCCAGCACTGGGTTGGGCAGAGCTGGTTGGAGTTGATAAGCAGCACGAAGATCGTTCAGCAGCGCGGCGCGTATGATGCATCCTCCACGCCAAATTCGAGCCACCTCCGCAAGATTCAGGCCATAATCGTACTTTTTGGAAGCATGGCTGAGAAGTTCCATCCCCTGAGCATAGGTGAGCACCATCGCCGCGGCATAGGCGTTGCGCAGTTGCGGAAGGAAGGTCGCGCGATGGATTCCAGGTGACGGGGTTGGACCACGCAGCACCTGGTGAGCCGCCTTGCGCAACTGCTCATCCCCTGAAAGATTGCGCAAGCTAACCGCGACATCGATGGTGGGGATGGGAACTCCCAGATCCAGTGCCTCCTGTGATGTCCACTTGCCGGTTCCCTTCTGGCGTGAAACATCTAGAATCCGATCGACCAGATCGCCATCGGCCAGGTCGTCTCTCCTGGTGCAAATGCGAGCGGTGATCTCCACCAGGTAGGAATTCAGCTCGCTCTCGTTCCAACCCTGAAAAACCTGGGCGATCTCGTGGTTGGACAGCTGGCATCCCCGTTTCAGGAGATCGTAGCACTCCGCCAGCAATTGCATCAAACCATACTCAATCCCGTTGTGGACCGTCTTGACGTAGTGCCCCGCCGAGCCGCGTCCCACATAGGTCACACACGGTTCGCCAGAGACCTGGGCTGCCACCGATTCAAGGATGGGTCGCACCCGTTCCCACGATTCGGGTGGCCCGCCAGGCATCATGCTGGGGCCGTGGCGTGCCCCCGATTCTCCTCCACTCACCCCCATCCCAAAGAAGCGGATGCCCTTGCCAGCGAGCGCATTCGCTCGACGATCTGTATCGCGAAAGTAGGAATTACCCGCATCGATCAGCAGGTCGCCCTCTTCCAGCACGGGAACAAAGTCGTTAATCACATAATCGACCACGGGGGCTGGGGCGACGAGGATCATGATCGCCCGCGGCGTGCGAAGCAGCTGCGCCAGCTCGGCAGGGGACTGAGCCGCCCCCACGGGTTTCCCGGTCCCCTCGGTCAGCAGGAGTTGACCCTTGCTAACGTCCTTGTCGTAGCCTGCGACCGCGTGGCCGTGGTCGGCCATGTTCAGGGCCAGACTGCGTCCCATCACTCCCAGACCAACCATGCCAATATCGAACGAACGGGCAGTCATCGCAGCAATCTCCACGAGGATGCAGAAGGGAATCGATCGGCTCGGAGGAATAGATTAGTGGAGAGGAGATCCGGCGTCCCGATCCGCCGGCTTCATTTTCCACGAGGGCACGCGATGACCGCCCCCGGTACCCCGACTTCCCTGTCCACCCCGCAACACGCCTTGCAAATCGTGCTGGGGACCACGATCGTCTGGGCGTTGCTCGCCTCGCTGGGGGATGCCAACCCCGTATGGGCGATGATTTCGGTCGCCATTGTCTGCGAACCGGAGGTCCAATCGGCGAAGGCAGCAACCCTCTCGCGCGTTCTCCACACGCTGCTGGGATGCGTGATTGGATTGCTCATGGTGGCACTTCCCGGATCGGGATTCTGGCAGATTCCGCTTGGAATGGGAATGGCAGTGCTCGTGGGCACGCACCTGGTCAAGCTCCCGGGGAACTGGCGGATCGCTCCCGTTACGGTTGCCCTGGTGATGTCCGCCGGCGTGCTGCAACATTCCGGGCAGGTGGCTTTGTATACCGCCCTCAAACGAGCGGGGGAAGTGTTAGCAGGCGGAGGGGTCGCCGTCCTGGTCAGCTGGGGGATGTCGCGTTTTATGACGGTTGAAAACGACACTCCGTGAATCCGGGTTCACGGAGTGTCGGTCTTCCGTCCATCACTCAGCGTGACGGAATTGTCATGTGCAGATTTTTTACCAGGAAGGCATATTGATCCGCCACCTCTTCAATGAGTTTGGCGGTGGGCTTCCCTGCGCCATGGCCCGCGCGAGTTTCAATCCGCGCCAGCACCGGCGCAGGGCCCGCCTGGTATTCCTGCAATCGCGCAATGAATTTGAAGCTATGCCCTGGGACCACACGATCGTCGGTGTCGGCAGTTGTTACCAGCGTTGCCGGATATTTCACACCTTTTTTCAGGTTGTGATACGGGGAGTACGCATAAAGCGCCTTGAATTCCTCTGGGTTATCCGAAGAACCGTAATCATCTACCCAGTAGCGTCCGGCGGTGAATTTCTGGAAGCGCAGCATGTCCATCACCCCCACCGCTGGGAGACAGGCGCCGAACAGGTCGGGACGTTGAGTCATCACCGCCCCCACCAGGAGTCCCCCATTGCTGCCCCCCTGAATCGCGAGTTTCTCGGTGCGCGTGTATTTGTTTTTGATCAGGTATTCGGCAGCGGCGATAAAATCATCAAACACATTTTGCTTCTTGAGTTTGGTGCCCGCCTTGTGCCAGTCCTCGCCATATTCGCCGCCACCCCGCAGGTTGGCGACTGCCAGGATCCCACCCATCTCGAGCCATCCCACGCGCGCCACCGAGAAAGCAGGCGTCAATGGAATATTGAATCCGCCATACCCGTAGAGCAGCACGGGATTGTTGCCATCGAGCTTCAATCCCTTTTTCGCGGTGAGGAACATCGGAATTTTGGTGCCATCCTTGCTCGGATAAAACACCTGTTTCACCTCGTAGTCATCGGCGTTGAATTCCACCTTGGACCGGCGATAGAGCTTGCTCTTACCCGTGAGCAGATCGTAGTGATAGATGCTCGGCGGCGTGGCGAACGAGGAGAAGGTATAGAAGGTTTCGGTATCGGTGCGTTTGCCGCCAAATCCGCTGGCGGTGCCAATCCCTGGCAACTCGACCTCACGCACCGGTTTTCCCTGCAGATCGTGGAGCTTGATCTGGCTGCGGGCGTCCTTCAAGTAGCTTGTGACAAAGAGATTCCCCACGATATCCACGCCGATCAGGTTCTCGGCTGCCTCGGGGATGATTTCTTTCCATTTATCCTTATTCGGATCGCGAATATCGATCATGATCACGCGCCCGCGCTTGGCGTTCAGATCCGTCTTGAAATAAAAGAGCGGGCCGTCGTTGCCGATGAAGGAATATTCGTCATTGAAGTGATCAATGAGCTCGACGGGTTTGCTGTCGGGGATCGACAGATCCTTGTAGGTGATCCGATACTTATCGTCGGTTCCCTTCCAGGTTGTGATGACCAGATAATGCCCATCCTCGGTGACGGCATTCTGGAAACCCCAGTCCGGATGATCGGGACGTTTGTAGATCAGTTCATCGGCGCTTTGGGGAGTGCCAATTCGGTGATAATACACCTTCTGGTTGAGATTCAGCGTCTGGAATTCCTCTCCCTTTTTCGGTTCCTCGTAGCGCGAATAAAAGAAACCGCGGTTGTCGGGGGTCCACGCCGGATTGCTGAACTTCACCCATTTGAGATGATCGTCGAGAACGCGTTCATGGTTGACATCGAGCAGGCGAATACTCGACCAGTCCGAGCCAGCCTCGTTGACGTTGTACGCCAGGAAACGCGCATCGGGGCTCACCGACACTCCCCCGAGGGCGACCGTGCCATCCTTGGACCAGGTGTTTGGATCGATCAAAACCTGTGCTTTGCCATCGAGCTCGGTGAGCGTGTACAGAACCGCCTGATTCTGCAAGCCGTCGTTCTTGGAGTAGAAGTAGCGCCCGGCAACCTTGAAAGGAACGGAGTAGCGTTCGTAGTTCCACAGTTGCGTCAATCGCTTCTGGATCCCCGCGCGCTCGGGAATCGCCTGGAGATAGGCGTTGGTCACCTTGTTCTCCGCAGCGACCCAGTCGGCGACATCCTTCGATTTGCGCACATCGTCTTCGAGCCAGCGGTAAGGATCCTGCACCTTGATACCGTGGTAGGTATCGACATGATCCACCTTGCGCGTCTCGGGATATTTCAATGGCATCTCATCAGCGGCGGAGAGAACACTCACAAGAGCAAATCCTATCAAAACCAGGGTTATCCTGTGCATGGAAACTTCCTCGGAGGAAAAACGATGCGGTTGCGTGACCAGGTGATCGCGATTGAACCGTGCCGGGGGAGGCACCCTGAGGAGTGCTCCTCTTCCTTCGTCCCGCGTGAGCGGCTCTCCGGAGCGCCCGCGAAACTACAAGAACCAAGAAGGGACAGTACAGGACTGTCCCCGTGGAGAGTGTGCCAGTTGGCAAAACGAATCACTTGATTGGTGTGAGGGTGATGTCCTTGAACTGGACTGGCGCCCCTTCGGACTGAAGCAAGATCTTCCCTCTGGTCGCCCCCGCCCCCTTTCCTTCGTTCACAACCGTGCCGTTGATCACCAGGCGGATGGTGTCGCCCTTGCAGGTGATGACGTATTCGTTCCATTCACCCACTGGTTTCTCGATCTTCTCGTCCTTCTTCATGCGGAAGTAGTGGCGTGCGACCTTGGGATCCTGACGCTCCTTGTCTACTTCCAGCTTGAAGCCGTCCACCAGCCAGAAATCGCCCGCGTGATCGGCCATCAACTGGGCCTCGGCGCCCTTGGGCCAGATCTTGTCCGGTCCACTCACATGGACGAACACCCCGCTGTTGCCCGGTTTGCTCGCCCAGCGCCACTTCAGACGCAGCTCGTAGTTGCCATACTCCTTGTCGGTGATGATGTAACCGTTCGGCTTGCCGGTGCAGTGAATCTCGCCCTCCTTGACACTGAAGGTCTCCTCGGGTTTGGCGTCCTTGTCCTTCAGATAGACCTTCCACCCGGTCAGATCCTTGCCATTGAACAGCTTGATCGTTTTGGCTTCCTCGCCCTGTGTGGAGGTGGTCAGGGTGAAGCCAAGAAGGCCGGTCGCGAGGACGGCCAGCGCGAGAGAACTGCGACGCAACATGAGAGTATCTCCTTGTCCTGGGAGCGAGATCGTCCGACAAGGAGCATTGTAGCCAACGCCGCACGCACTGCAATAAGCTGCCGAGCGGGTCTCCAGGAAGTCTGGGAACCGACGGGGACAGGAAAGATGCGAGGGACGGCTGAGCGCTCCATCCCTCGCGAGGAAATTCGTCAACGGGTGGGGGAGAATTGTTGCGCCTTGTAGCCGGGCAAATCCTTGCGATCGACGGCGAAGGCAAAAATACGTAGCGGAACCGTGGCGACAAAATCGTTGTCTGCAGTGATCAGCAACAATCGGCGGCCATCGGGCAGATCCGGACCAAAGGCGATCCCTTCAATCTTTTCCGGGAAGGCCTCGCCCTTCAAATGGTAACGCTCACTGAGCAGGTCCAGAAAGAGGTGTTTGGACACAGGGGTGATGGTGCCTGGGAGTTTCCGGCTGGGGAGAGATGCCACCATGCTCACATCGGTCGCCCCCTGGAGATTGATGCGGTAGATCTTCTTGATCTGGGCCTCTTTTCCGCCGTTGCCATCGCGTTCCACCGTCAGAAACTCGTGATCGTTGATGGCAAGAATTTCACTCAAACCCACCCCCGGCGCGTCCAGCTGATAAACAAATTCTCTCGTTTTGGCGGTGGCCAGATCCACCTCCAACAAGCGCGCGTTGATGCCGATGCGTTTCTTGTCCTTGTCGAGCGCGCCATCCTGGATCAGGGGACTCTGCATCAGCGCAAACAACTTGTTGCCATCGGGGGAGATTGCCAGCCCTTCCATCCCGCGATTGGGTTGACGTCCTTTGTTGTTTTTGGGCGGCAGCTCGTCTTGCGGCATCTGGGCGGGATGCTCAGGGAGGAATCGCGCCGGGATGGTCAGTGGACGAAGATGTTTACCCTGGCGATCAAACTCATGAAGGGAAGGGCCATACTCATCTGAGAGAAAGATCGATCCCGTGCGACCGATACGCACCCCTTCGGGATCCAGGCGCAGCGAGCGCGACGGCTCTCGCGAATCAAAAGCCTTTAACGAACCCACGAAGTTCTTTCCCTCTGCAGTGGTCAACAACCTGGTCTCGATCAGCCTGGCCTGCACCGGTTTGCTCCCACGCGGATTGATCGTGATTTGCAGGGTGTGGAAGCGGCACAGAAAGTTGGAGTTCCCATCGTGTGGACCACGATCCGAAACCAGAATGTAGCGATTTCCCTGGCCTGTGTAGGCAATCGCTGAGCCAAGCCCCCCCAGACGGTTGGCGGGAGTGCCATCGCTCAGCTTGCCTGTCAGCCCGGAGAGATCCGTGCTGTCGCCGGGAAGTTGTGCTTCTCCAAGCAAGATAATGTCGGCGCGGACCGGAGTTGGAAGCAGAGCCAACGCCATGCAGAGGATCAGAATGCGAAGCGCTGGGACACGGCAAGCAAGAAGACGATTCATGAAGCGACTCGTGAGAAAAGTCTGGCCCGAGCAGAGGGTCCCTCGGGCCAGACAGGGAGGGTGTAGATTGGAGGGAGCCGTGTCAGTTATCGTTGAAAACTTCACCACCACGGGCGGTGCCCATCGCGGCAAAAACGGTGATCCCGATCGATTCACGAATGAATCGCACCGAGCCATCACCCATGCACACGTTGATACCGCCGCTATGGAAGCTGTAGGCCTCGCTGTCGTTGTTACAATTGATGATGCACGGCCCGCCCTTGGGATTGGGCTTGGGAGGATAGGTGCCATCGGGATTGGTGCCGTTCAGGCTGTACCCACAGTCGGGATCGGCCCAACCCCAGCCGTCGCCAGTGACCCCGCCGGTGGCCCGCCCCTTGATGTAGATACTGGGACGTCCGGCATCCTCACACAGCATGATGGTGTTGGAAAGGCCATCGAGCACACTGGTGATCTTGGAGACCACATCCTTCTGCAGAATCCCGGAGCGATCTCCAGGAGGCGCAAGCCCGTTGGCGGCGTAGAAATCCGGCTTCACCTCGTTGAACGAGCCGTAGTCGCCATAACCCAGGACCGGACCCGTCGGCGGCGCCAGACGACCACCCGGCGCCGACGGGCAGATGAACAACTTGAAGTTGACCGTGGACAGAGCCAGGTTGGAGCCAACGTTCCAGTTGCTGCTATAATCCCACTGTTTGCTGACATTGTCCTGCTCGATGTAGGCCAGCCCGAGCGGAGTCCAGGAGCGTGTCACCGGCGAGGTGATACGGCTGGCGGGGAGAGCGCCGTACGTGCTTTCGTAGTTGTGAATCGCCAGACCAAATTGCTTGAGATTGTTACTGCACGAGAGACGCGCGGCAGCCTCACGCACCTTCTGCACGGCAGGCAGAAGCAAACCGATGAGGATGGCAATGATCGCGATCACCACCAATAACTCGATCAGGGTGAAGCCAGCGCGCCGACGGGGGCCAAGACGGTGCATTGCAAGAAACCTCATTGCTTGCGAGTTCGGGCGAATCACAGAATGTTTATTCAGCGAATGTTTGAAATGTGCGGGGGAGTGGTGAAGAATTGAGGAAAGATAACTCGACGCGTGAATTGGCCCCTCGCTCATCGCGGGATAAGAGAAACGACGGCTGAGAGAGTGGTGCCATTGAAGAAAGGGGAGTTTCCAGAGTGTATGGAAAAGGCACTGCGTCGACCATTGTGGACAATCCAACCGCTGGCGATCTGGGAACAGCTCTGTCGCGCGGGCCAGGTCTTTGTGGATCCTGCACGAGTCAACCCGGAGCGCTGGATTCATCCCCAGTATTCGTGGCTGGTGTGGCAATTACGCACGCGCATCTCCAACTCACGCGGTGCTCTGCCGTGGTGGGCCTATTGTGAGCGCCCCGATCTTCGCTGGGTAAGACATTCGCGCCCTTCTGGATCGCGCGAGGTGCGAATCGAGTTTCTCCCTCCCCCGGGGGCCTTTGTGACATTCCCCTGCTGGGCGTGGCATGTGGTCTTCCTTGGCGATTATCTGGCCCTGAATCGAATGGAGGAGCACACGTGGCGCCAACGCCTCCGTGTCGCCAGAATTGCCGAAGAGAGCGTCCCCTTCCCCGAACCATTCCAGGGGGAATTGGAGTCCAGCTGGCGCCGCCTGTTTCATCCCGATCTACCGGAACGATCCTGGCGCAGAACCCCCTTTGGCAAGCGCCGTGAGGCCGTGGTGGAGGTTCTGGAACGTAGCTGGGTGTGACGGGTAACGGCGTTTGTTGGAACCGGAAACTGGACAGCGCGAACGACTTCTCTCGCGCCGAGAGAGCAAACGCCTCGCTAACGCGGGAGAGAGGAAGAGAGGTCGAAGTTCTCCTCGTCGGGGGCTCGGCGGAGGAGACCCGGTTTCACTCGCGCCAGGAAGCCCACGGCGAACCCGAGCACAACCCCTTCGATGACCGCCAAAGGCATGTGCATCACAAATACCAGCAGAACGATCGAATGCCAGTCGTTCTCCGCGCCGTAGACCAGAACCAACCCATTGAGCACCAGGGTGAGCAAGACCGCCGCCTGTCCCAGGAGCAACCCCAGCGGGAACTCCGGGGTATTCTCCAGCTTCTGTTCTCCCCACGCTGCCAACCCGGCCACCACCAAGGCGCTGGTCAGGGTAGCGGGATGCTGGGTGATACGCCAGGCCGGCTCGATCGTCTCTCCGGAGAGACTGCTTGTCCCGCTGGTCCACAGGAGAGCCACCACAAAGACCAGACTGAGCACCCACAACAGAGCAGTGGCGACCACCAACCCCGTGCGCGCCCAGCGATGGCGCACCCAGGAGGGCCGTTGCAGCCACACAAAGAGTTCGCCCACCACCAGGGCGGGGATCACCATGATGCAGCTATTGACGCCCAGAGTGCCATAGCCGCCGTGTTGCAAGAGGACGGCTTGCAGCACCAGGCCGAGAGGAATGGCCAGCGCCGCCCGGCGACCGAGCATGACCCCAAGCAGACCATTTAACAACAGATGTGCGCTCGTTGGCCCCACTTTTACATGAATGAGGGAGGCCACGAAGAAGGCCGCGGTCAGGACCGCCGTTGGGGCAATCTCTTCCTCGCGGAGGCCATACGCTCCGAAAAGGAGCAGGAGCGCGCCCAGGGCAAAGCCGGCCACCTGCCAGGACGGAGTCAGAAAGTTATCGCTAATGTGGAGCGCCCAGAGCGGACCCAGCAGCAAGCCGATCATGTCGCACACGGTTTTGCAAAAGAGAGTTTGCTTCTCGCCAGCCACCCTGGCCCAGGTTATCATACGACGGATCCGCCGCCTCTACCAGCATCGCGGAGTGGCCATGAAAGCGCTTGTCCTGTCTTCCCTGCTCAGTCTGCTCGTTGTGCTCCCGGGACGGTCGGCCCCTCCGCAGCCCCTGCGCACCCTCGCTGGCCACAAGGGACGCGTTCTCAGTCTGGCCTATAGCCCCGATGGCCGCTGGCTCCTCTCGGCGAGCGGGGATCAGACAATCCGGATCTGGGATCTCGCCAGGCAGCAGGAGATCGGCCAGCTGCTGGGGCACGAGGCGCTGGTGCGGTGCGTGGTCGTTTCTGCCGATGGCCGCAAGGCCCTTTCCGCCGGCTACGATGGCTCGGTGCGGCTGTGGGATCTGCTGCGCAATCGCGAGATTCGAGTGCTACTGGGGCATCATGAAGATGTCAACTGTGTCGCCTTTTCTCCCGACGAACGCCTGGCGGCCTCGGGGGGCGATGATCGCACCGTGCGTCTCTGGGATCTGAAACGCGGCGTGGAACGAATGACGCTGCAGGGACACACCAACACCGTCTATGGAGTCGCCTTCACCCCGTCGGGCGCCTCGGTACTCTCCGCCAGCGCGGATCGAACCCTGCGCCTGTGGGATCGAGGCACGGGCAAGACGATACGCACCCTCTCGGGACATGCCGAGGCGGTGGTGAGTGTCGCAGTCACACCAGATGGCCGACGAGCGGTCTCAGGCAGCTGGGATCGGACGGCGCGCCTGTGGGACCTCGACACCGGCAAGGAGATTCGCTCCTTTCGCGGCCACACCAGCCAGGTCTGGAGTGTGGCGCTGTCCCCGGATGGCAAACGACTCCTCACGGCCAGTTTCGATCAAACCGTTCGCCTGTGGGAGGTGGAGAGCGGCAAGGAACTCGCTCAGTTCAAGGAGCACACCTCCCAGCTGTGGACCGCGATCTTCGCTCCCGACGGGCATTCGACCGTCTCGGCGGGCGAAGATGGCATCCTGCGTTTCTGGACTCCGCCTCGCTAACAGAACCCGGAGAACTCGCACGATGAAACTCACCCTGGCATTGCTGCTCTTGCTCGCGGGAGGATCCCTCGCCGTGGCCGGCGATTTTCCCCCGGTTGAAAAGCTCCCCTCGCACCCCGGCCTCCCCGATCCGCTGGTGATGCTCAATGGTCAGCGGGTCAAATCCGCCAAGGAATGGAACGAGAAACGCCGCCCGGAACTGAAGGAGCTCTTCCAGTATTACATGTATGGCTCCATCCCCGCCGGGCCGAAGAAACTGGGCGTGAAGGTGGTGCGCACCGACGAGAAATACTTCGGCGGCAAGGCAACCATGAAGGAGATTGTTCTCTCCTATGGCGAGAGCGAATGTCCCAAGACCTCGGTGCTGCTGGTCCTCCCCAATCAGCGTAAACGGCCGGCGCCGGTCTTTGTCGGCATGAATTTCTGTGGCAATCATGCCCTGGTCAAGGATCCGGCCATCCCGCTCCCCACGGCGTGGATCTATGGGAACTATCCTGGCGTGAAGAACAATCGCGCCACCGAGGCGGGCCGCGGAACTCAGATCGATGTCTGGGCGCTGGAACAATCGATCGATCGCGGCTATGCGGTTGCCACCTTCTACAACGGCGATATCGACCCCGATCAACCGGACCGGCGCGAGGGCATTCAGCCGCATCTGGCCCGTGACAGGCCAGGCCCGCACTCCTGGGGCACCATCGCCGCCTGGGCCTGGGGAATTCAACGGGTGGTGGATTATCTCGTCACCGATAAGGATCTCGATGCCAAGCGCATCATTGTGGTGGGGCACTCCCGCCTGGGAAAAACCGCCCTCCTGGCCGCCGCCTTCGACGAACGCATCGCCCTGGCGATTCCGCTGCAGGCCGGCTGCGGGGGGACAGCCCCGAGTCGTGGCACCGTTGGCGAATCGGTCAAGCAGATCAACGATCGTTTCCCACACTGGTTCAATGGCACCTTCAAGGAATTCAACGACAAGACTGATCGGCTCCCGTTCGATCAAAACTGCCTGGTCGCGCTCTGTGCGCCCCGGCCGGTTCTTTTTAGCAATGCCGTGGAGGATAGCTGGGCCAATCCGGCCGGGCAGTTTGAGGTGCTGCAGGCAGCCGACGGGGTGTATCGCCTTCTCGGCGCTGGAGGACTGGAGGCGAAGAAGATGCCCGAACCGGGCACGCTGGTCGCGAGCACCCTCGGCTATTACATCCGCCCGGGAAAACACTCGATGACGCGCGGCGACTGGAAGATCTTCCTCGACTACACGGACAAACAACTGGGGAAACCCGAGTGAGAAGAACGCCGCAACACCTCGCGCTGCGCTCAGCCACCCCGCATGGTTTACCAGAAAGGTGCCGAGCGCAGCGTGAATCCGAGGAGAAGTCCCTTTTCTCCGTCGCTTCACTGGCCTATCATTAGCTTTTATGGAACGCATTAATAAAATCCTGGCGCACGCGGGAGTTGGCTCCCGGCGGCATTGCGATGAACTGGTGGCGGCGGGGCGCGTGACCGTCGACGGAGAGCGGGTGCGCGAACTCGGCTGCAAGGTCGATCCGCACCAGCAAAAGATCTGCGTCGATGGCCAGCCGATTCGCCTGGAACATCATGTGTACTGGGCGGTCCACAAACCCGCCGGGTATCTCTGCACCAATTACGATCCGGATGGTCGCCCACGCGCCATCGACCTGGTCCCCCACGTGCAGCAGCGCGTCTACACTGTGGGTCGCCTCGATGAGGAGAGCGAAGGGCTGCTGCTGCTCACCAACGATGGCGATCTCGCTCATCGGCTGATGCATCCGCGCTTTGGCATCTTCAAGACCTATCATGTGCTGGTCGCCGGCAATCCCTCGCGGGAGCAACTGCAACAGCTGCTCAAGGGGGTGTGGCTGAGCGATGGCCATGTGCGGGCACGGCGCGTGAAACGGCTGCGTCACCAGGGGGATAGTACCTGGCTGGAGATCGTCCTGAGCGAGGGCAAAAATCGCGAGATTCGCCGGATGCTGGCGCGGCTCAACCACAAGGTGATGCGCCTGCGCCGGTTGGCGATCGGGCCGATTCACCTGGGGCACCTGGGCTCGGGGAAGTCACGCCCGCTGCGCGGAGCGGAACTCGCCTCGCTACGCCGGGCCGTGGCAGGTGCCGATCTCCACCTGGCGGCAGAGGAGCCCCCGCGCGCCACGGGCAAACCGAAACGCCACAAACCACGTCGCCGTCAGGAGCCGACGCTATCATGACGGGGTTCGCCCACACGCTCGCACCCGTGATCGAGAATGTCGGTCTGGCGCGTGGGACCTATCGGCTGCGCGTTCACGCCCCGGCTCTGGCGCAGGCGATTCGTCCTGGGCAATTTGTGATGCTTCGGCTGCCTGACAGTAGCGATCCGCTCCTGGGTCGCCCCTTTGCCCTCTACGATACCTATCTCGACGAACACCACCAACCTGCTGGCATCGACATCGTTTATCTGGTGGTCGGCAAACTCACCGGTCTGCTGGCGCATGTCCACAGCGGCGATCGCGTGGCGCTGTGGGGTCCGCTCGGCAATGGCTTCCCTGCACTCCCCGCACTGGAACATCTTGCCCTGGTCGCGGGGGGCATCGGCCAGACCCCCTTCCTTGCTTACCTTCGCGAACTCCTGGGAACCCGCGGGTATGGGGGCGATGCGCCACGCCGTCGCGTCGACCGTGTTTCGCTCTACTACGGGGTGCGCACGCAGGAACTGGCAGCGGGGATCGAGGATTTTCGCACAGCCGGCGCGACCGTCCACCTGGCCAGCGACGATGGCAGTCTGGGATTCAAGGGGTTTGTCACCCAGTTGCTCGCACAGCATGACGCCCCGCAGCATCTGGTCGGATGCGGCCCAGAACCGATGCTCAAGGCGCTGGCGAACCTGGCGCAGCGCTGGACGGTGCCCTGTCACCTGTCGCTGGAAACGCCGATGGCCTGCGGGCTGGGAATCTGCTTTAGCTGTGTGACCAGGGTGCGCACCGCCGACGGCTGGGACTACAAGCGCGTCTGTGTCGAGGGGCCAATCTTCGAGGCCGCCCAGCTGATCTGGGAATAAAAAGATCTCTTAACCCCGTTTCACAATCTCCAGCTGTGCCTTTTCGACCAGGAAGGTTCGTTCGCCAGCTGTACGGAAACGAATCTTCACCTTGCGCAGCGCGCCATGTCCGCCCACCTCGATCACGCGCCCCTCGCCATAGCGTTCATGGCGCACGATCATTCCCTCGGCATAGTCCTTGTCGGTGCCGTCCGAACGGCGCGTGGGCGGAATCGGCGCTGGACGGGAACCCACTCCGGCCTCCGCCCACCCGTGTGAGGCGGCCTCGCCTCCTCCCGTGCGCCACTGCTCCATGGCGCTCAGCGTACCGGCCGCGCTGGCAGACAGATCGAGCGACTGGATTGCGTCGCGGGGCAACTCATCGAGGAACATGCTGGAGATGGCATAAAGTGTATTGCCGCGGAAATCTCGCATGCGCGCATGGGACAGGTAGAGTTCCTCCTTGGCGCGCGTCATGCCAACGAAGGCCAGGCGCCGCTCCTCCTCGAGTTGATCTTCCCGGGGCAGACTGCGCTCATGCGGCAAGATCCCCTGCTCGACGGCGATCATGTACACCACCGGGAATTCCAGTCCCTTGGCCGCATGCAGGGTCATGATGGAAACGCAATCCTGCCGCTCGTCCCAGCCATCGACATCGCTCGCCAGAGTGATGTTTTCCAGAAAATCGCTGATGGTGCGACTGCTATCCTCGCTCGCGTACTGCTTGGCCGCGGTGATCAGTTCTTCAATGTTGGCCAGGCGTTCCTGGTCTTCCTCCTCGCGGCTATCCTTGAGCATCTGCCGATAACCGCTCAACTCCAGTACCTGGCGGATAACCTCGTCGGGGGTGGACTCAACGTAGCCGCGTAGCTCCCGCATCAACAGATTGAAATCACGCAGTCCGCTGGCGGCCTTCCCCTTGATCATGGTGATTCGTTGAATCTCGCTGGTTGCCTCCAGCAGACTCATTTCGCGCGGAGCGGCATACGCTTTGAGGTGTTCGAGCGAGATCTTGCCAATGCCGCGCGTGGGTTCGTTGACGATGCGCAGAAAGGAAATATCGTCGCGCGGATTGAGCAGGAGGCGCAGGTAGGCAAGGATGTCGCGATTCTCCTTGCGCTCGAAGAAGGCCAGCCCCTTGACAATCTGGAATGGGATACGGTGCTTGACAAAGGCGGTTTCCAGGCTGCGCGACAGGGCATTGATGCGCATGAAAACCGCGAAATCCCGATAATGCCGAGCGGGATTCTCCTCAACGACCCGCTTGATGCGCTGGGCAATGCCCACCGCCTCGTCGGTGCCGTTCTCGAACGTCAACACCGTGACGGGAGCGCCCTCGGGGTTATCGGTGACGAGGTCCTTCGGTTTGCGATGGCGATTGTGAGCGATCAACGCGCTGGCGGCGTGGAGGATGGCACGCGTGCTGCGATAGTTGCGATTGAGCGTCAGGACGCGCGACTGAGGAAAATCGCGTTCAAAATCGAGGATATTGCGGATATCCGAACCGCGCCAACCGTAGATCGACTGATCCGGATCACCCACGACGCAGAGGTTGGGGTGATCGACGGTCAACCCGCGCGCGATGGCATACTGCGCCTGGTTGGTGTCCTGGTATTCGTCGATGAGGACAAAGCGGAAGCGGGCATCGAGTTCGCTGCGCAGCTCGGGATCGTGCTTGAGCGCCAGCGCCGGCCAGTAGAGGAGATCGTCGAAGTCGAGGGCATTGGCATCGCGAAGGCGTTTTTCGTAGGCGGGGTAGATCTGCGCCACCGTCTGGCCATAAAAGTCGTGTGCCTTGGCGGCGTATCGCTCCGGGCCGAGCAACTGGTTCTTGGCCTTGCTGATGGCCGACTGCACGGTCTCGGGGGTGAAGCGGCCATTGTCGACACCGGCATCTTCCATCGCCATCTTGACCAGGCGCGCGCGATCGGTTTGATCATAGATGGTGAAGTTGGGATCGAGGTTGAGGCGGTCGGCGTACTGGCGCAACAGACGTGCGCCCAGCGCGTGGAAGGTGCTGATCCAGACCCGGCTGCCGGGGACGAGCGCCTCAATGCGCTGACGCATCTCGCCGGCGGCCTTGTTGGTGAAGGTGATGGCGAGGATGTTGCTGGGGCGGACCCCCTGGGAGAGCAGGTAGGCGACCCGCCGTGTGATGACGCGCGTCTTGCCGCTCCCGGCGCCGGCGAGAATGAGGAGCGGCCCCTCAAAGTGCGTGACCGCTTCCCGCTGGGCCGGGGTCAGATCGCTCAGCAGATCGTGTTCCATACCCGCTCACTCCTCGCCGGGTGCGCCCGAACAGGCCCTGAGAGAACTCCGAGCGCGTTGGCCATCCCTAAACAAACGAACATGCGCTTCTTCAAATTAAAGATTGTACACCATCCCCTCGACTTTGCTAAGATCGAGAGAACGAGATTGCCCGCACGAGTGAAACGCCATGGAAATTGTTGGCATTGGCACCGATATTGTCGAGTGCCTGCGCATTGGCCGGATGATCGAGCAACACGGTGAAACCTTCCTGACGCGCGTGTACACCGAGCGCGAGATTCGCTACTGCCAGGCGCGCAAACGGGCACTCGAACACTTTGCGGGACGGTGGGCCGCCAAGGAAGCGATCCTGAAGTGTCTGGGGACCGGTTGGCGCCGTGGGATCAACTGGACCGACATGGAGATCGTCAACCACCCGGATGGACAACCGCTGGTGGCGCTGTGCGGCGAGGCCGGCGATCGCGCCCAACAGATGGGGATTGGCGACATCCTTCTCTCGATCTCGCATTGCCGGGCGTATGCCGTCGCTTTTGCCACCGCCATCAGCAGTCGCCCCCGCTACAAACTGCCCGAACACCACGCCTGAAAAACGCCACCTGCCGCGCCCCGAGGGTCCTGCCGTCATGCTGTCGCGATCGCGCTCGTTCCTCGCCGTCTGTTTGCTGTCGCTGGGCACCACGCTCCAGGCGGCTCCCCCCACGCCTGCGGACGCCGACTTCTTTGAGAAAGAGGTTCGCCCCCTGCTTGCAGAGCGTTGCCAGAGTTGCCATGGCGAGCAGAAGACCCGGGGGGGACTGAAACTTACCTCGCGCGACGCCATCCTGAAGGGGGGCGAGACCGGACCGGCCGTGGTGGTGGGCCAGCCCGACAAAAGTCTGCTGATCCAGGCGATCCGCTACGCCGAAACGCCGCACATGCCTCCCAGGGCGAAATTGCCCGAGCGCGAGATCGCCATTCTCACGCGCTGGGTACAGCAGGGACTCCCCTGGCCCGCGCGTGGTCCCGTCAAGACCACCTCCGGCTCGACGTTCCAGATCAGCGACGCCGATCGGCGGTTCTGGTCGTTTCAGCCGATCGGCACTCCGAAACCGCCCGCGGTCCAGAATGGTACGTGGGCGCGTGGCGACGTGGATCGTTTCATCCTGGCCGCGCTGGAAAAGAAGGGGCTGCATCCCGTGGCGCCGGCGGACAAACGCACCCTGTTGCGGCGGGCAACCTTCGACCTCACTGGCCTGCCCCCCACCCCGGCAGAGATCGACGCCTTTTTGAAGGACGATTCGCCCAATGCCTTCGCCAGGGTGGTGGATCGGCTGCTCGCCTCGCCCCAGTACGGCGAACGGTGGGGACGCTACTGGCTCGACCTGGTGCGGTACACCGATTCCTTCGATGCGCGCATCACGGGCAACAACGAAATGGATATTGGAGCCGCCTGGCGCTATCGCGACTGGGTGGTCAATGCCTTCAATCGCGATCTCTCTTATGATCGTTTCCTCAGCGCACAACTCGCTGGCGATCTGCTGGCGGGGAAGAACGGCTACGACCGCGAAAGTGTGGTGGCGACCGCCATGCTCGCCATTGGTAACTGGGGCGGCGGCGATGCCGACAAGGAGAAACTCCTCACCGATATTGTCGATGATCAGATCGACGTGGTGGGGCGAACGATCCTGGGGCTGACGCTCGCCTGTGCCCGTTGTCATGATCACAAGTTCGATCCGATCTCGATGGCGGACTACTATGGCCTGGGGGGAATCTTCTTCAGCACACACATTCTCCCCAACGTCGGCCCGAAGACCAATGGTCCGCCAATGCTACGCATCCCACTGCTCGCGCCCGCCGACCTTGCTCAGCGCACCAGGCAACAGGAGCGTCTGGCCGCGCTCCAGAAGGAACTCAAGGATCAAACCGCGCGAGCGGCGCGCGACTTTGCCCGCAGTCAGGCCAGCCGCACGGCGGAGTATCTCCTGGCAGTGTGGGATTTTCAGCATCGGTCGGCCGAACAACAACGACTCACCCCGGCGGAGTTTGCCACCCAGCGCGGTCTGCTTGCGTACGCCTTTCAGAACTGGCTGCAAGCCACGCAGAGCGAGGACTATGTGCTGATGCTCCAGCCGCTGCGCCATGTCCTGGGCCACAACGGCGTGCATGGTTGGAAAAACAAGGAAGACACCCCATCGGCACTGATCAACACCACCGGGGAAGCGGCCAGAATTCTGACGTTTACCCTGCCGCCCCGCTCGGTGTCGATTCACCCCGGGCCAACAACGGGAGTGGCGATCGGCTGGCGCAGCCCGATCAGCGGAACGGTGCGCGTGACAGGGCGCGTGGTGGATGGCGATCCGGCGGGAGGAGATGGCATCGCCTGGGCCCTCGATCATCGCCAGGGAGTGGGTCGCCAAGAACTCGCCGCGGGTGAGTTTAACAATGGCGCAGCCCAGCGCTTCGATGCAGGACGCGGCGGAAAAGCACTGCAGGCCGTGGCGGTGAAGGAAGGCGAAATGCTGGAGCTGGTCGTCCTGCCCCGGGCCAGCCACATTTGTGACACGACGATCGTGGAATGGACGATTACCCTCGCCGACGGCTCGAAAAGCTGGACGCTGGCGGACGACCTGGTGAACGATCCACTCCAGGAGGGGAAGGGCAATCCGCACCCGGATCGGCTGGGGAATCGCGCCGTCTGGCACTTTTACGATCTGGTCGGACACACCCGGGAAGCGCGCCCGCGGGGAGCGACGGCCACGGCTCTGCACGCCTGGCGCCGCGCAAGCACTGGGGTGAGCGAGCGCTCCCTGATCGAGAAGGCTGCCCGGCAGGTGCAGCAGACCTACCCGCTCGACGAGACGGCGAATCCCTTCTCGATCCGTAACCCCGCCGACGAGAAGTATCTCCCCGTCGAGGTGCGAACGCGCCTGGCGAAACTGGCAAGCGAACAAGCCCAGCTCCAGAAGACGCTGAGTGAAGCCCCTCCCTATTGCCACGGGGCGCAGGAAGGCGGGGTCCCGGGGAGCCCTCATGCGGGGGTGCATGATGTTCGCATTCACCTGCGCGGCCGGTATGACCGACTGGGTGAGATGGTCCCGCGCCGCTTCCCGGAGATTCTGGCCGGAGCGAAGCAACCGCCGATGCGCACAGGAAGTGGCCGCGTGCAGCTTGCCGAGTGGATCACGCGCCCCGATCATCCACTCACCGCGCGTGTGATGGTCAATCGCCTGTGGCAATTCCATTTTGGCGAGGGCCTGGTGCGCACGCCCTCGAACTTCGGCAAGCTCGGCCAACCGCCCACCCATCCCGAGTTGCTCGACTGGCTGGCGCGTGAGTTTGTGCGCGCGGGGTGGTCGATCAAGCACATGCATCGCGTGCTGATGTTGTCGGCGGTCTATCAACAAAGCAGTGTGCCCTCGGCGGAGTTGCTGCGAGTCGATCCCGACAACCTGTGGTGGGGGCGTGTCAATCGGCGCCGCCTGGAGGCCGAGGCAATTCGTGACAGCCTGCTGGCAGTGGCGGGCAAACTCGATCTGCAAAGGGGTGGATTGGCCACGCGCGAGTTCAACAGCCCGCGCCGCACCCTCTATCTGATGACCATTCGTTCGGATCGCTCGGGATTTGCTCCGCTCTTTGACACGGCGGATTCCACAGCGCCGGTGGAAAAGCGCACCATCAGCACCGTGGCCCCGCAGGCGCTCTTTTTGCTCAATCATCCCTTTGTACTGGAGCAGGCCAACCAGCTGGCCAGCCGAATCCTCGCGGAAAAGGGGGAGGATTCCAGCCGGATCGAGAAACTGTACGCTCTCCTCTTCGCCCGGCCCCCTCGTCCCGAGGAGGTGCGTCTGGGCACGGTGTTTCTGGGGAAGGGGAGCGACCGGGCGCAGGCGTGGCGCGAATACTGCCATCTGCTGCTGTGCACCAACGAATTTCTCTACATCGATTGATCCCTGGGCGAAGTCAGGAGAACCCTGCCATCATGCTGACCCCGTTGTGGAATCGCCGTCGCCTGCTCCAGCACTTTGCCAACGGTTTTGGGATGCTGGCGCTGGCGGACCTCTTCGCCCAGGAAAGCCGTGCCGACGCGACCAATCCGCTGGCACTGAAGCAACCGCACTTTGCTCCCAGGGTGAAGCGCCTGATCTTCCTGTTCATGTCAGGCGGCCCCTCGCACGTGGACACCTTTGATCCCAAGCCGAAACTCGCGGCGAGGAATGGGCAACCGTTGCCCTTTGCCATGCCCAAACTGGTGCGCACCAGGACAGGGAATCTGCTGCAATCGCCGTTTCGCTTTCAGAAGCACGGCCAGAGCGGCATCGAGGTGAGCGATCTCTTTCCGCAGGTGGCCCGCTGCATCGACGATCTGTGCGTGATCCGCTCGATGGTGGCGGACAACATCAACCACAACGGCGCCTGTTTGCAGATGAACACGGGCGAACAGGCGTTTTCTCGGCCGAGCCTGGGCTCCTGGCTGCTTTATGGGCTGGGGAGCGAAAACCAGAATTTGCCGGGGTTTGTGGTGATCAGCCCGTCGCAGCCCGCGCAGGGGGCGCCGCTGTGGAGTTCGTCGTTCTTGCCGGCGGCCTATCAGGGAACGCTGGTGGCGGATCTCAAAAATCCGATTGCCAATCTGAAGAATGCCCAGGAATCGCTGGCACGCCAGGAGGAGCAACTGGCCACCTTGCAACAACTCAACGCCCTGCATCGCGCTCAGCGCCCCGATGACAGCCAGCTCAATGCCCGGATTGCCTCATTCGAGCTGGCCTTTCGCATGCAGAAGGAGGCCCCCGAGGCGTTCGACCTCCAGCGTGAAAGCCCGGCCACGCGCAAGCTGTATGGATTGAATGAGAAGACAACGGAGATTTTCGGGACGCAATGTCTGATGGCGCGGCGCCTGGTAGAACGCGGGGTCCGGTGTGTGCAGGTCTATCACACCCAGACCGCCCGGCGCTCAAGCTGTCAGTTGTGGGATCAACATGGGGGACTGAAGACCGAACTCCCGGCCAATTGTGCCGCGACGGATGGGCCGATCGCGGGCCTGCTCACCGATCTGAAGGCTCGCGGGCTCCTCAAGGACACGCTGGTCCTCTGGGGAGGAGAGTTTGGCCGCACCCCCACGGCGGAGAGTTCCGATGGGCGCGAACATCACCCGTTTGGCTTCACCATGTGGCTCGCGGGGGCGGGGATCAAGGGCGGACTGGCCTACGGCGCAACCGACGAGTTCGGCTGGCATGCCGTGGAAAAGAAAGTCCACGTCCACGATCTCCATGCGACGATTCTGCACCTGATGGGGCTCAATCACGAGAAGCTGACCTATCGCCACGCCGGGCGCGACTATCGGCTGACCGATGTCTCTGGGCACGTGGTCAAGGACATTCTGGTCTAAGCGCAGATCGAAGGCCCGACCAGGGAGGGGATCGGGCCTCGAACACCCAGAGACGACGGCGTTTCAGTTCCAGTGGCCGAGCACATCGCGTTCCAACCACGAAGGTTGCACCACAGCACGGGCCTGCGCCAGAGCCTGCTCGTAGATGTTCTGCTGCCATGCCCCCAGAGACAGGACGAGGGGACAGAACACAAACGCTGCGGGCGCGGGGTGGTTCGTCTCCACAGGGTGGTCCCACAGGTCGGTAAAACGGCGGACAGACATCGCAGCAATCCTTGGGATGGGTTCTCCCGGTTGAGGTTGACGGACCCGACTAATTCATTATTAATATTATCGTATTTATGATCATTAAGCAACAGAAAAACCTCCCCGAGGGAGGTTTTTCGCGCGCGGAGGCTAGACCTTGAAGTGAGTGCGAACGTTGTCGCGCAGCAGGAGGCGCGCGAGATCGAGCGCCTGGGCATGGGTGTAAATGCCGGGGCGGATAAAGTCATCGGCGAGGATGCGCGCCAGAATACGGCGATACATGTTGAACTTGGGAAGGCCAAATTCGAGCTTGTACATATCGCTGTAGTAGCCGATCTGCTTGGTCTTGGGGACCGCCTGCAGGCGCGCGCGCGTGTCGCGTTCGAGGTACACCGGGATATTGGAATACCACCAGTGTCCGTTGGTGAGCACGTTGGGAAAGATCCAGGCAAAGCTGGCCAGTTCCTGGTTCTGACTGCTGGTCAGGACGGAGAGCGGAAAAAGCACCTCGGGGAAGGTGTTGAACAGTTCGCCATACTGGATTAACGAGGTGCGCTGATCGAAGAGATCCTGCCCCTGGAAGACTCCGCCACGATACACCTTGCGATGGACGCCAATCATCAGATCGAATGGGAGCTGGAACGTCCGGCAATGCTCCGCCAGCATCCAGAAGATCCCACAGGCGACTCGTGCCTTGACGGCAGGCGACGCGCTGGACGAGGTTGCAGTATTGCTGCGCACCACATCGATCAGGGCGCGATCGAGGTCGGCATCGGCAATGGGAACGGGGGTAAAATCGGGGGGCAGCGAGATGGCACAGGCGCGTGCGCCGCGCGCCACAAAGCGCTCGAAAAGCCGGGTGATAACCTGGCGCAGCGCGGCGGCGGAACTGGCATCGATCCCGGTGGCGCGCAGCAGGCGCTGCCGCACATCGGGACGATCCAGGTGGAAGACGAGATCATCGGTACGCAAACAGGGGAGGTAGCGCGTGGGATCGAACCCTTCCAGGGGATCGTCGAAGTCGTTGGTGAGAAAGACTTTTTCGATCCCTGAACGCTGTAAAACCTGAGTTTCCCAGTCGGGCTGGGTCATGAGGCGTTCGGCCTGCTCCCACAACCAGTCGGCATCGCTGGGGCCAAGGCGCTCCCCCTGAAAACCGAGGAAGGTGCGGGCAATTTCGAGGAACCAGGAATACTGGGCGGTATTATCGAAACGATCCATGAAGCTGAGGATGGTGCGAACACGTTCGCGTGGATCGACGGTCGGCGCCAGCGGAGCCTGCGACATGCCGGCGGAATGCGCCAGTTCGGTGTAGTAGTGGTAGCCAAGGATGTCGTCGAGATTGCGCGCCGTGGGCTGCCGGGGATCGATATGGGAATGGGGATCGATCAAAGGGATGGCACAGAGTTCCTGAAAGAGCTCCTGGGCCAGCGAATCGTGCACCATGAGGTTACTCTCTGACGAGGCGAGTCGAGGGGAATCGCGCGAGCAAGAATTACAAGACACACCCAGTCAAAACTACAAAGTGAAGGAACAAACGTCTGTTGCTTTTGCCAGGGGCCAGCGTGGAGCCAACCCAGGAGAGTTCGGAATAACCCACACAGAGAGCAAGAGTTGGGGCACAGGATCGGAAATAACAGGTTCTCCAACGGCCGACTGGCACACCAGTTGCCTGGAGAGAAAAGTGTGATCAATGCTCCTCCCCTTGCATCGTTCACCGCGATTGGTGCCTTCGGGCTGATCCGTGCCCCCTCGGACTACCCGATGCTCCGCTCGCTCCGCCGCCCACTGAACCCCGTGACAGGGCAACCCTTCTTCCCCCGGAAGGGTTGCCCTTTGCCATTGGCAGACTCGGCAGGAGACGCACGAACTTTCTACTCTTGACGGCAGCTGCGGCAGCCTCTAAGTTGACACAGACGGGCGCTTAGCTCAGTTGGCTAGAGCACCAGCTCGACACGCTGGGGGTCACAGGTTCAAGTCCTGTAGCGCCCATTTCTGAAGGCCGGTTGTCAACAAATGACAGCCGGCCTTTTTCGTTGACAGGAAAGGAAGTTACGTTGTCATCCCGATTGACTTGATACGCCGGTTCACCAGTGTGCATCTTGCCAGAAAATGACGGCGTTTGTCTCGAATGGTCAATATCTGGTGCAAGCGTTGGTGCAAGCGTTCGCGCTTCCAGGCGCAAAGGGCCATCGGTTCCCGTTGCCGCGCTGGCCTCTGTTCTGTCCGCCTGTCCAGTGACCGGAAGAGGCAACGCGGGAAGCGCCTCGATGGCGCCGTGTACGTCGAGCAAGGCGGGGTCTGTATAGGCGTTCATCGTGAGGTCAATCCTGCTGTGCCGCATCGCAGCTTGCGCAGTCCGCGGCGCAACCCCACCCTTGCTTAACAGTGAACCAAAGGTATGACGGAGGCTATGCACGTCGAGAACGCGGCCTCGCTCGTCGCGCTTGGCGACGCCAGCAAGCCGAAGGTCGCGGTTCAAGATCTTGCATAGCTTGTCCGGGACGTTGAACAGCGGGGTATCGGGTGGGAGACGAGCCGGAATCGGCGCCCCAGATGCCAGGGCATCCTCTTGCAATCGGCGCAACCTGTCGGCAAGCCACTGGCGCAAGTCGGCCACCAGGTCGGTGCGCAAAGGGATGGTGCTACCCTCCCGGTTCTTCGCGTCGGCAGCGTCGAGGCTCACGGACGGAATGGCCTCGTCGAGAGCCAGCTGGGCCACGGTCAACGAGCTCAGTTCGCCCTTGCGCAGTCCGGTCAAAACGAGCGTCTTATAAATGAGGGCGCGCTCTTTGCCCAGCAGCTCCAGGCGCTCTTGCACCTCCGGGCGAACGTTCGCGTAGCGCTCGCCCTTGCGCGGTCCCTTCCGGACGGTCAGGGCCTCAAGTAACGGTCGCTCCCGGGCCACGGCGAGCAACCTGACCAGTTCGGGCTCTGTCATCGCTCGACGCTGGCGCCTTGGGTCGGCCTTCTCATTGGCTTTCGGCACGGCCTCGAACGGGTTCGCGGTCAGGCGATTTGTTTCAACACACCAGTTACAGAAGGCCAGCGCGGAGCACAGGTAGCTATTCCGAGTCCGGGCTCCCATACCAACCCGCGCCTTTGCGCCAAGCCAGCGCTCCAGGGCCTCCCGGCGCAGATCGGCCAGGGCACTGAACGCGCAGTCCGCCGCAAGGCGTCGCAACTGTCGGCCTCGTTCGGCGCGGTGCTCAGGGCAAGCGCCCTTGGCCTCAAGATAGCTCAGGTAGGACGCAAGGTGCTCCTCAAACGGCGATGCGTGGTGGTCGCTCACAGCGGCTTCAGCGGCGGTCATCACGTTCGAGCGCACCAGTTCGGCGCGCCGTTCGAGGTCGGCGAGCACTTGCCGTGCCGCGGTTTCGTCGCGACAGCCGGTCGCCTGAACGCACAACATGCCTGCGCCGTCGCGGAACTTGGCGACAAAGTAGGGTGATTCGAGCAACAAGCGCTCACTGCCGTCTTGCCCGGTCGTCACCGGCGCGGTTCGCGTCTTGCCCTGGCGGTCCTTCCAGCGAGCAAAACGCTCACCCTTGCGGACGAAAATCTCCGCGCCGGCCGGTAGTGGCTTCGTGAAGGTCTTGCGAAAAACGGTTCCCATCGGCTCACCTACCCTTTTGCTGCGCCATTTTGGCCCGCTGGAGCCACGAACTACCCTTAGTGCGGCCTCTGCTCGTCTGCTGGCGTTTGGCCCGCAGAGAGGCCAATAGAGTCATTAAAGGGGCGTTTTGTCAGCAATTGTCTACAGCTGACATAATGGTAGCGAACCGATGGCGAGAGTGCCAGACAGGGAGGCCGGCAAAAGGAAGGACGGCCCACTGTCCACGGCCTGCAAGGCCTCACCCTTCGCTCTGCTGCTCTGTGGCATCAATGCGCCGGCCGTCAGGCGGTCAGGCGGCCAGGCCGTCAGGCAGTCGAGCAGTCGGGCAAGCGCTGGCGGTCAGGCGCGACTGACGAGGTCGGCGAGCAACTCGTCGAGCAGGTCAAGCGGTCATCCAGTCAGGCGGTCAGGCGGTCGGCCAGCCAGTCGGGCGGTCGGCCCAACAAGGTCGGGCAAGCGCTGTCGCTCAGTCGCGCCTGACGAGGTCGGCGAGCAACTCGTCGAGCAGGTCTTTTGCGTCGTTGATTCCGCGCATGGCCTCGTTGGTGCCGCCCCGGTCGGGATGCCAGCGCAGGCACAAGGTGCGATACCAGCGCATCACCAGGGCCTGCAGCTGCTCCGCCGTCGGGCCTGGAGGCTCGCTGTGCTGGCGCCCCTCGTCGGCTCCCTGCCGGTGGCGGTGGCGGTGGCGGGCAGAGCGCGCCTGCAACTCTGCCTCGACGGCTGAACGCAAGCGCTCGGAGCGGAGGTCGGCCTCGTCGAGGAGCCAGAGCAGGTAACTGATGGGAATCTGGTCGAGGGGCTCGCCTCGATACATCCCGAAAGGCATGAACATAAAAACACCTCTGCATAGGTGCCACGGTCGAGGGTCGGCAGTCGAGGGCCAGGTCGGCCGACCGGCCAGAAGGCCAGGTCGGCGCCGGGTCAAATGGTCGGCCGGACAATCGGCCAGAGGGCCAGGAGGCCAGCAGGCCAGAGGGCCAGCAGGCGCGGCGGCTTGTCTTTTTTTCTGACAGACCTGCGCCCCTCGTCAGAGGGGGAGAGCGCAGGTCTGTGTCTGCTCTCCCCCCTACGGGGGGAGTGGGAAATAGGACGTACGCGTCCTCTGGAAAGTGTCGAAAAAGTCCTCTGGCAGGAGGACGTACGCGTCCTCTGGGGAACAGTCGCGGTGCGCTCACTCTGCGGGCCTCCCTGTCTCTGTCTCTGGCTCCAGTTCCGGGGGGAGGGCGCGTACCCGATAGGTAGACTTTCCGGCTCTGTAACCTCCCTGATGAACGACAACGAGAAGCCCCTTTACCTTCAGCCGTTCGAGGGCTCGCCGAACATTGCGGGGAGCAAGGCCAGCGCGCTGGGCCAGGTCGGTCTGCGCCGTCGAGGCGAGCCCCTCCCTGGAATCACGCCAGAGGATGAGCCAGCAGCGCGCCTCCGCGTTCGTGAGATGGCGCAGTACGAAATCAACGAACGTGTTCAGCTCCCGGAACCGGGCGGCCACGGCGCCGCGCTGTGTGGAGCGCGCCTGTCTGGCCTCCCCCTTCGCTCTGCGGTCTGCTGTGCTACTCATGGGGTATACCTCCCTCCGCGCCAGCGCCCTGCCACAAGCGCGCCAGCTGCGCGGCCATCTCGGCGGGCGAAGGGCCCTTGCTGCGCCTGGAGGTCGTCGACGGGGCGGGCTCGTCGGTAGGCTCGTCGAGGGCCTCGAAGCGCTGGTACTCACCCACAAACCGAAGGGGAATGTCGAGGGGCTCCCCATGCCTGTTCTTCACACAACGAAGCGGAGCGCGGCCGGCCTCGTCGGCAGGATGAAGCAGGTAGGCGGAATCGCACCCATATTCGAGCTCAGAACTCTCCCGAAATGAGGCAAGCGTCAACGTATCGCCAGCGTAGCTCGACGAGCCGTTGCGGTCCCTCGATCGGCCGACAGCGCTTACAACGAGCAGCGCAACTCCTGCATCGACAAATCGACGCAAGTAGCTCATCAGGGCGTTGACCGCCTGACGACTACTGCTCTCCGCGCCCGCAGGGCCCTGAACCCGCTGAACATAATCGACGACAATCAACTCGGCTCCGAACGCGTCGACAGCGTTCGCCAGGTTGTCGAGCGAGAAGGGCTCTTGCAGAAAGGCGAGGCGCGGGGCCAGCTGCTCCAGTCGCTCCAGGCCAGCAGAAAGAGCCTCCGGGTCGGGCAGCTCCCGGTAACGAATGGCTCGAAGGGGAATGCTGGCGAGGCGGGCCAGCTGACGGTCTAACAACGCGGAAACACTCATCTCGACGTTACAGACCAGGGCCCGCAAATCATCCTGCAGGGCCAGTGCGTCGAGGCACCACTGCATGACCAGAGCGGTTTTGCCAGCACCAGGAGGAGCGCCGACAAGAACCATCAGCCCGGGGCCCAGCTCGACGGAGTGAAAAGCAGAACCCAGCGAATAGAGCCGGGGGCTCTGGCCGTGCAACAGGTCGTTTCGCCACTTGGCAAAGGCATCAACGCCGGAAACAAAAGAAGCGCTCATGCGGGCAATCTCCATAGAGGACAATGAGGGTAGGAAATAGTGGGAACCGGGAGGGGGCGCACCTCCCGGCCAGTCGGCAGGCAAGCTAGCGCACCGAAGGAGCGGGCGCGGAAGAGGCCGGCCGTCTCGCCGCGCTGAGCAGGCGCACGGTGAACCCGCCATCACGAACACGAACCCGGTTCTCGACGAGGTCGAGCAGCGCATCGAGCCCGTCGCCAGTCTGCGGGTTGAAGTGGAGCAACGCGCTCGCCAGTGCGTCGAGTTCGGCCAGAGTGCTTCCGTACCCCGCAGGCAAGGGTATCGCAACCTCCAGGCCTGCGATGCGGACCGGCTTCCAGACGCGGCCGGCCTCGACGAGGCCACAGCCCAAAATGACCAGTCCGCCGAAAGCCTCCGGGTAAACGCTCGCTCTGCTGAAAGCGACGTATCGCTCGCCGGCAACAATGTGGTCGGCGATGCCCGGCGAAATCTGCCAAATGGCGTCGACGTGCAGCAAGGCAGACGGCGCAACCTCGACGCATCCGACCGTGGTCCAAATGATGCTATTTGCGACCGACATAGTAGAAAATCTCCAGCACGGCGCGTAGTGTGAGCGGTCGCGCTTGCCGTGCATCAGCGCGTCGCTCGGAATGGTCAATCAGTCTGCTGTTGCTGCTCGCCGTGGGTGAGTCCGCACTCAATCTGCCGGCGCACCTCGCTCGGTGGGAGTCCGCTATCAAGGGCGGCCTCCGTCAGCAGAGCGTGCGCCAGGACCGACGGGCAACCAAACTCCGCCAGGTTGGAGGCCGCACTGAACAACAACCTATGCCGGTCGCCTGTCATCGCACCATCGCGAATGAAGGTGAGCGTCGCTCGGTTCAAGCGCGCCGGCGCTGCACCGCTGGCGAGGCGCTGGCGCAGCTCGGCTTTCCCCTTCGCTTCGTTCTCGACCGTGTCAATCGCAACAATCCAATCCTCGACGGCCTGCGCATCAACTGCAGGCTCCGCAGGCACCTCGAACGGCGCCGGCTCCCGGGCCATCTGAAGGACAGCGCCGAGGGAGGCTCCAAGTAGCTCATCAGCCGACAGGCGCCTCTTGTATAAACCGGAGCGCGGATGTCTGCTGTTTGGAGCGCGGAAGGCGCGCACCCGGTCATAAACACCCGTATCAATCTCGACGCCAGCGAGCCCGGCCAGTCGCTGCGCGACGCTCCGGCAAACAAGGTGAAAATCATCTGCCGGCGCTGCTCCAAACAGCGCGGTCGGGATGCCGAGATGAAACCCTTTGGCACCACTGAAAAACGCCAACAGGTCACATTCTCGGAGAACGTAGCGCTCCAGGGCCAGCAACACCAATGCGCGGGAATCCTGAAGGGCCTCGTCGAGGTTGTTGCTGTCAATGTCGAGCCAAAGCCACGGGCTCCAGGTCGGGCCAGCGAATCCGGCCGTCGAGCCGGTCGCCTCCAGGTGCTGCCGGAAGTCCGGTCCAAACATGAAGGCCGACAGGTAAGCCTCGCTCGAAGCCTGCGCCCGTGGGTCGAGCGCGGCATAGGCTCCAAATGCAACGGCATGGTCAATCAATCGGCGCGCCCCGTGGAGCGCGCCTACGATGCGAAACCCGTAGGAATGTGCAGACGTGGTCACAACGGTGACTCCTCACTCCCTGGAGCGAAGGGGTCGGGCGTGTGGCCTCCAGGCGCCTCCGGCGCGGCCTCGACGAGGGGCTCGACGCCCAAAACCTCGACGATGCCGCGCACCTCGTTGCGCTGCAAACCATCATCGCCAACGCGGAGGGCAACCCGCACCTTCAGCCGGAAGCGAGCCGGCAAAGGCTGCTCCAATTGCCCCGGGTCCGTGATGCCGAGCTTGGCGAGTTCGCGCCTCGACATTGGCAACGCGGCGGCCGTCAGATAGAAGCGCGCCCACAGTTTGCGTCCCGAATAATCTCCTTCTGCTATCTCGAATGTCAGTTCGTAAAATGGCGTCCCGGTCGTCGCCAGGTCGAGGCGTGAACCGATGGTAGAAACGACGTATTGGCCTGCGGGCACAGGGGCCAGCTCAGGCGCTGGCGCTGTCTGGCTCCAAATGTCTTTGAAACCCTGCGACGTGCCGTTTAAAATGTCCGAAAGGCGCTTTCTCGGAGCGCTCATGTGTGTAATCTCCATAGGGCGGGGGCGGCCTGGCGGGGCGAGCCCTCGCTGTCATTTGTGGGGTTAGTCCATCTCGAAAAGAGTTTGCTGGCGGGGTTCGCTGGGCAGCTGCTCCAGGCGCGCCGCGCAATCGCGCCGGATGCGCTCGGCCTCGTCGCGGTCGACCAATCTCCAAAGGCCAACCTCTCCGCTCTTGCGGTGGCGCCGACGGGCTCGCCGTGTTGCGAGCGAGCCTTCCGGGGCGCGCACCCGGCTGATGACACCCATACGAGACAGAGCAAGGGGCACATTGCCGCGCCACTTGCCGGAGCCCTCGAAGGCAGAGGTCAGCACCTCGCCGCTGTCTGTGCCGTCGATGGTGGCGAGATGACATGGTGACGACAAGAGGTCGTCGAGGAACCGAACCGTGTCGCGCAGTCGGCGGACAAATCGAGGCGGCTCGTCGGCCGGAGCGGGACTCGCTATCGTGGTCATTGCGGTGCGGCCTCCTTGCGCTGACGGCGAGGCCGGCGTACTGCCGGACATCCGGCCTTGAGCCATTTTTCCAACTCGTCGCGACGCCAGCGCACCAAGGAACCAAGGCGCACAGGCCCAGGCATGCGGCCGCTATCGGCCATCCTGAGCACATGGCGCGTCGAGCAGTCGAGCCGCTGAGCCACGGCTCGCACGTCGAGCAGCGCGGGCGGCTCGACGGCCTCGACGGTTTGCGGCCGATCAATCTCTTGAGTGGAAGGCATTCTCAACCCCGTGATACTCTGACTCTCGCATAGGCGAGCCCAGCGCTCGCCGACGCACACAGTATCCGGGCAGGTTTGGACAAATGATTTTGTCCGGAGATTTATTCCGGCGCCAGTGCCTTAATTGCCTTGAGATGACAGATAAAAACGGCGCCTGCCGACAGCGCCGGAATAAATCAGGGAGGCTTGACTAGCGTTTGTCCGGCGCCTTTTGTCCGGCGCTGCGGTTCAGTCGTTTGCGCTGCCGGTCGATGGCGGTCTGAACTTCATGTTTTGAGAGCCGCATCTCCCGGGCCAAATCCTCATAGCTGTGATAGCGGCCAGTTTTCCAGGCATCGTGAATCCGTTTGTCAGCCTTTTGGCTGGTGTCTTGAGGGCGGCCCCTCTTTTTTTTGGCGGGCGGGCCCTCCCCTTCGTTCTTGCCTCTCTCCGGCTCCGCGCCCTCACGAATCCAGCCGGCTACGCACCGGGCAGTATCCGCCATCAGATACCCGTCGATGCGCGCCTCCGCTTTGAGGTCGTTGATGTCGTAGTTTTCAGGGCGTCCGAATCGCCACGACGCCGGTTCAAACCGATATCGCGACGGTGCGAGCGAGTACCCTATCGGGGCCACCCAGTGATACCAGGCGCGGGCCAGGGTGTCGGCCGGAGCATCACCCTTTCGCCCCAGCGTGATGTTTCCCACAGGCACCCGGACCACTTTCCCCTTGAGCTCCATCTCCAGCATGGTGCCCGGCGGAAGAGACGGGGCTTGCGCGCCCCGCAGGTGAGGCGCACAAGCGGCCAACGCAAACCGCAGCCACGGCAGGCCGGGATGATTTGTCCGCAGTAGGTTTGCATCCAGAACAGCGGCCAGCAGCTCCGTCGCCTGGCGCCCCGCCTGCGCAAACGCGACCTGCAGGTGAGCGGGCTTTTCGGCCTCCAGGTTGTCGAGGCGGTCGGCGAGGCGGTCGAGTTCGTCAGCAAGGGATTGTCGGAGATTGGACGGATTCATGTCGGCTACCCTGGTTGAGATGGTGCCGACCGTGGGGGCCCGGGAGGGTAGAGCCCGGAGTCCGCCACGGCCGGCGAGGCGGCCGGCCAAGCCGCCTTTTCATGGGTAGTTTACAGGGTTTTTGCCATCGAACGCAATGTGACTTACTGCGACCAGGGATGTCTCAATTGCACGGCCGGCGTCTTCGGTAGTCTGGGCATACCGCCTATTCGAGATGTCAATTTTGCGCGATTTTGCGTACGAAATACTGCACGGTCTATAGCGAAAGCGCCAGAGATTTAGGGGCCACTCCCCCCGGGGGCACCTTTCAGCACCCCGTCCCATAGCGCGGGCCCTTCGGCAGTGTCATCTTTTATCATCACGTCGACCGTTGAGGCCGACGGGCTCACCCTTCGCTTGGGGGAGTCTTGCCGGCAGAGAGCAGGGCCACGGCCAGCTGCGCCCGTTGCTCAGGGGCCAGGGCCAGCAGGGCCGCGGCCAGGGCGTCAACGGACGAAGGGGGAGGCTCTGACGGCCCGTTGGCATTCGGCGCTTGCGCAGGCTTCGAGTCATCAGGGCTCGCCTCGCTGGTGCAAGCGTTGGTGCAAGCGTTCGAGTCGCTCGACGCAAATCCTTCTGTTGCATTGCTTACGTCGCATCGCCCCTTGCTCGACACGCTGGGGGTCACAGGTTCAAGTCCTGTAGCGCCCATTCATAACTCGAAGGCCGATCGCAACTTACGCGAACCTCCCGACGGTCGGGAAAGGCGGCTGAACCCGAAATCCAGTACACGGTACTGGATAAACCGGAGTCAGCAGCCGTGTCTCAACCTCGGAAGGGGGCCTCCCCACCTCCCGTCTCCACAAGGCCCGCAACTGCGCCGTCGTCACCATCGAGGGCCACGACCACTACCTCGGGCCGTTCGGCTCACCAAGCAGCAAGCAAAAGTATGCGACCCTGATCCACGTCTGGCAGCAGCGCCAGGGGTAACCCGCCGCGGAGCCGGACGCTCCGCTGGTGCCGAACGACCGCCCCACCGTCAATGAGCTGATCCTCGCGTACCTGAAGCACGCCCGCGACTACTACCGCCTCAACCACGGCGAGAACAAGGAGGCAGGGTGCATCAACGACGCCCTGGCCGTGCTGCAGGAGCAGGGCTACGGACGGGAGCCGGCCGACGCCTTCCGCCCGAGGGATCTGAAAAAGGTGCGCGAAGCGATGATCGCCAAGCAGTGGTCGCGGGGCTACGTCAACAGCCAGGTGAACCGGGTGCGGCGGATGTTCGCTTACGCCGCGGAGGAAGACCTCGTGCCGGGCACCATCTACCACGCCCTGCTGGCCGTCAAGGGGCTTCGGAAAGGAACGCCGGGGGTCCGGGAAGCGAAGAAGGTTCGGCCTGTGCCCCGCGGCGACATCAAGCCCGTACTCGCCAGGGCTCACGCGGTGCTCAAGGCGATGTTGCTCTTCGCTTACCGCACCGGAGCCCGGCCCGGCGAGGTGTGTGCGCTCAAGCCGTGCCACATCGATCGCGCCGGCAAGGTCTGGGTTTACGCGGTCCCTCCCGAGGCGAACAAGACCGAGCACCACGACCAGGAACGGAGGGTTTACATCGGCCCCCGCGCCCGGCGAATCCTGGAGCCGTGGTTGGAGGGGCTCACGCCTGAGGAATTCGTCTTCAGCCCCGCCCGTGCCGAGCGTCTGCGGCAGAGTGCGCGGCGCGACGCTCGCAAGACACCTCTCTACCCCTCTCACCTTCGGCGACTGGAGGCCAAACGGAAGAAAGCGCCGAAGCGCCCGAAGCGAGACCACTACGAACCCGCCTCCTTCCGACGCGCCGTCAAACGCCTCTGCAAGACAGCCAAGGTGGCAGCCTGGACCCCGAACCGCCTCCGGCACAACGCGGCCACGCGGTTCCGAAAAAAGTTCGGGATCGAGATCGCCCGGATCCTGCTCGGCCATCGCAAGCTGAACACCACGGAGATTTACGCCGAGCCCAACGCCCGCAAGGCGATGCGGGCGGCCATGGACCTCGGCTGACGCAGGTCGCACCAGGCACGTTCCCGCTTACCCCCTGGCTTACTACAAACCAGTCGGCCGCGCGAACGGGCCGTATCCCAGCAGGCCGGCCCCTACGCCGAGCCCGGGGCGGGCTCTGGAACGCCGGCCGCAGCCCCGCGCCGAGAGCCGCAGTCGGATTTGATTGCCCGCCCCGGATGCCCTATCATGCTTCCTGTCTCGGGGCATCCAGGCGAATCGGCAAGCGCTGCTGATCGAACCAAGGGTACTGGCACCTCGGGGCGCTCCCGAACATTCGGCTGGCCCCGTCTCGCTTACGAGGCGCGCTGCTCGACGCTGATGGTCCCAGCCTCATTGGTGACTCCCGTCACCAGCGAGGCTGTTGTGCGCCGAGACCATCAGGCCGCCGACCCCCAATTCCAGAATGACGAACTGAATCAGGGCACGGCGATGCCCTCTCCCGGCGATGTCCCGCCCGGTGAATACATCCCGTTATCGAAACTCAACCGGCACGTCGAACCCGGCCCCCGCGGAAAACGCCGCCACGTCAGCGCGTTTTACAGATACGCCAAGGCAGGAATTGCAGGCGTCCGTCTCCGGACCTGGCGCTTTCCTGAGGGGCTGCGCACCACGGTTTCTGCGTGGTACGAGTTCATCGAACAACTGACTGCCGTCTCCATCGGCCATGCGACGCCGAGGAATACGGGCCGCCGCGCGGCCCGGAAGCAGCAGAGTTCGGTCGAGGCGGAGATCGAGGCGGTTCGGGCCTCGATCGGGAGAAAAACCGCGAAAGCGGAAAGGGCCACCAAGGAGAGCACCCCGCCAGCCCCTGATCCGAGACCGCGGTCCGGGGGGAACTTTGGCTCGGGCCGCTCTTCTGCAAGCGCTTCCGGCAGCCGGCCGCGAACCAGCGGCTCGTACTCGACGCCTTCGAGAAGCAGGGGTGGCCCGCCCGCATCAAGGACCCGCTCCCGTGGGGTCCGGACGATGATACCCGCCAGCGGCTTGCCGACACGGTGCGCCGACTGAACCAGCACAACTCCCTCCTTCGGTTTGAGCTCGACGGCACCTCGGCAGGCATTCTCTGGGAGCCGCGGCAGCCACAGAATTCCGGGACCTGATCGCAGCGCCCATACTGCGCCCGGTGTGCTTCTGTCACACTTCCCGGACCTGGGCATGTCTTTCCCGAGCGTGCCCATCCCCAGGCGACCGGAGGCTGACAAATGAGGCCGCATGGAGACGCGAAGCCTGGCCGGGTCATCACCCGGTCCCCGGCCAGCATCCTGGGGGTGGCGCGGACGGTCGCGCGGGACACCGGTTCGTTACCGGAGAACGACAACGTGCGGGGTGTGCAGGGTGTATGGAGTTACACTTGGAGCTGCAACGATGAGTCCAGCTGATGGGTTTGACGTACAACTTGCGGAGATCTCCGTGCCATTCGTCGATGTGACCGACGAAGATCGGAGGAATCGCGGTTGGTGCAGAGGTGGGGCCGATCGACGCGCTCGCGCTTGAGCGCCGTTCGCTCGGCCGCAGGCGGTGGTTATTGCCGTGCCTGCCCGCCAACTTGTCCTTGAGAATCCTGGCCATGCGCTCGGCGAGATGTCCGCCGAGGAACCCGGCGATCCATTCTTTGCTCATCCCGCGGACAACCCGAGGGCTTTGATCCGCGACGCGAGCGTGGTCGGCTTGATCCCGAGCATTTCCGCCGCGCCACCGGGGCCGGACACCTTGCCGTTCGCCCGGGCGAGTGCCGCCCGGATGTTGTCCACCTCCAACTTCCGCACCTCGGCGTCGGTCAGCACCCGGTCGGCGGCCGACTCCTCCGGGGGGGTGGGCCGGGCCGGTCGGACTTCCCCGCCGGCCGGTAAGTCGATCGTGAGCCGCGGGCCGTCCGACGTGATCACCGCCCGCTCGATGACGTGCTGGAGTTCCCGCACGTTCCCCGGCCACGTGTATCGTTGCAGCGCCTGGGCGTTCGCCAGCGTCAAGCGGGGCTTCGGCCGTCCGAGCTTGCGGGCCGCCAGCGCAAGGAAGTGCTCGGCCAGGAGCGGCACGTCCTCGGGGCGCTTGCGCAGCGGCGGCAGCTCGACGGGGAACACGCTCAGCCGGTAGTACAGGTCCTGCCGGAACCGCCCGGCCTCGGCCTCGGCGCGGAGGTCGCGGTTGGTGGCGGCGATCACGCGCACGTTGACCCTCCGAGTCCGTTCCTCGCCGACCCGCTCCAGCTCCCCCTCCTGGAGCACGCGCAACAGCTTTGCCTGGAGGTCGAGCGGGATCTCCCCCACCTCGTCGAGGAACAGCGTGCCGCCGTCGGCAAGCTCAAACCGCCCCGCGCGGTCCCGCAAGGCCCCCGTGAACGCGCCCCTGGCGTGGCCGAAGAACTCGCTCTCGTACAATTCCCGCGGGACCGCGGCGCAGTTCACCCGGATGAGCGGCTTGCCCGCCCGTTTGCTCCGGCGGTGCAGCTCGCGGGCGACCAGTTCCTTGCCCGTGCCGCTCTCGCCGAGGACGAGGACGGCCGCGTCCGTCGGCGCCACCAGGTCGATCTGCCGGGCGACGGCCTCGAGCGCCGGGCCCTGCCCGACCAACTCGCCGAACGCGCCGGCACGTGTCACCTCCTCGCGCAGGTACTCGTTCTCCAGCTCCAGCCGCGCCTTGAGCGCCTCGATTTGTTCGAAGGCCCGCGCGGTGGCGATGGCCGCCGCGGCGTGGTCGGCGATGGTACGCAGCCAGTCCATGGACTCCGGCCCGATCGCGCCCCGGACGAAGACGGCCAGCACCCCCAGCACCCGCCCGCGGTAGATGAGCGGCTGGCCGCCGAAACCGGCGATCTTCTCGGCGCGCATCCAATCCGGGCTCGCCGCCCAGGCGGGCGGGGCCGACGACAGGTCAAGCGCCTCGATCGGTTCGCCGGTCGCGGCGATCTGCCCGACCTTGCGCACCCCCAGCGGGAAGCGGGAATGGGCCCCGTCCAGTCGCGTCCACTCGACCCGTGGGTCGGCCAGCGACCGGCCGTTGCTGGCGACCAGGCGCAGGCACTCCGAGCGGCCCTGGCACTCGGCGACCAGCGGGCAGCCGGTGCAGTCCTCGGAGCGCTGCACCAGCCAGACGCGGGCCAGGGCCACGCGCGGGGACCCGGCCAGCCGGTCCACGACCAGCCGTAACAGGTCCGGCAGCGCGTGCTCCCGGGCCATGTCCAGCAGCAGCCGCATGGGATCGACAAACAGTGGGCCTGCGGAGGTGTTCATTGGGAATCCCTGACGGACTTTCGTAGCTATCTTACGAAGAGTCGTTAATTAACGAAATGTCGTGACAGGATTCTCGGCAACGTCGATCATGCAAGTTCTTTAATGGTAATAACTTAAATAATTATTTTTGCAGCGGCATGGGATGTGATCTAGCCCATTCCATTCGCCTAACTGAGGGCGACATCAGAAAGGAAAGTAACCATGTCCCGCCTGAAACAGATCACCGACGAAGGCGCCAGCGACCGGACCCGCCCGCTGCTCGATGCCGTCCAGAACCGGCTCGGGCTGATCCCCAACATGACCCGGGCGATGGCCAACTCCCCCGCGGTCCTCGACGGCTACCTGCAGTTGAGCGGCGCCCTGGACGGGGGCACGCTCCCGGCCAAGGTCCGCGAGCAGCTCTCTCTCGCCGTCGCCCAGGCCAACGGGTGCGATTATTGCCTGGCGGCGCACTCCGCCATCGGCAGGACGGTGGGGCTGACCGCCGAGCAGGTCCGCGACAGCCGGCGGGGCGGGGCGGTGGACCCGCGGGCCGATACGCTGATCCGCTTCGCTCTCGAGGTGCTCAAGACCCGCGGCAGGGTCAGCGACGCGACCCTCGCCGAGGTGCGCTCGGCCGGGTTCGACGACGGGGTTGTCGCCGAGGTAGTCGCGCACGTCGCGCTCGGCGTCTTCACGAACTACTTCAACAACGTCGCCCAGACTGACCCTGATTTCCCCAAGGCGCCTGAACTGGCGCCGGCGCGGGCCCGCGTCTGACCCGCGCAATTCCCCTTTCACCCCATGACTCCGGAGCTGCGCAATGTTCAAGACCAGGAACGACCTGCCCGAGGCGACCCGCGCAAAGGCGGTCGAGCTTCTCAACGCCCGCCTCGCCGACGCCGTCGACCTGCAAACGCAGACCAAGCAAGCTCACTGGAACGTCAAGGGGCCGCACTTCATCGGCCTGCACGAGCTGTTCGACAAGATCAACGCGGCGGTGGAGGACTACGTCGACGGCATCGCCGAGCGGGCGGTGCAACTCGGGGGCGTGGCCGAGGGGACGGCGCGGGCCGTGGCGAAGCGGTCGTCGCTGGCCGAATACCCGGCGAAAGTCGTGGACGGCCGCGGCCACGCCGAGGCGCTGGCGTCGGCCCTGGCGACGTTCGGCGCGGCGGCGTGGAGGGCCATCGACCAGGCCAACGAACTGGGCGACCTGGACACCGCTGACCTGTTCACCGAGGTCTCGCGCGGCACCGACAAGTGGCTGTGGTTCGTCGAGGCGCACCTCCAGGCCGACCGCTGACCCGGAGGACCACGCCGGCACGGCAAGAGCGGCCGGGCACGTCCCCGAGATCGCCGGCCGCTGCTCTTTCGCACCAGGGTTTTAGATTCAGAGGTTCACCATGGCTGAAATCGTCGCGGGGATTCGCATCCCCGACAGCAAGCTCGCCCGGGAAGCGACCGACCTCCTGCGGGAACACGGCGGCCTGTTGCTGCTCGCCCACTCGCTCCGGGTCTACTTGTTTGGCGCCATCCAGGGCCGCCACCGCGGCTGGGCGGTCGACCACGAGCTGTTCTACGTCGCGGCCATGTTTCACGACCTGGGGCTGACCGCGAAGTACCGCAGCCGGGGCCACCGCTTCGAGGTGGACGGGGCAAACGCGGCCCGCGAATTCCTGCGAACCCACGGCATCGACGACGAGTCGGCCGGGGTTGTGTGGGACGCGATCGCCCTGCACACGACCCCGGAAGTCCCCTGGCAGAAGCGCCCGGAGATCGCGCTCCTCAACGGAGGCACCGCGGCGGACGTCATCGGCCGCGGGCTCGACGAGATCCCGGCCGGCGACCGCGAGGCCGTCCTCGCCGCTTACCCGCGCATCGACTTCGAGTGCAGCATCGTCCGCACGTTCGTGGACGGCTTCGGTTACCGGCCGGAGACGACCATCGGGACGATGAACACGGACATCGTGGAGCGGACGCAACCCGGCTACGGCCGGACGAACGCCTGCGACCTGATCGCCGCCAACCCGCTGAAGGGAGTCGCGCGACCGCCAGCGAACATTCCGGCCCTTGTTTGAGGGGGCGACGGAATCTGGCCCAATTCAGCCCGTCTCCCGATGCCGGCGACGGGTAACCCGCCGGCCCTGGCCCCGGGGCGCATCTTGACCTTAAGGAGAATGTTCCGATGAACCGCTTCGACACACTGCTCGCGTTGGCCGCCCGCCTCGACCGGGTGGGCATCACGCTGACCCGGATCGGCCTGGTGGTGGTACTGGTGTGGATCGGGGGGCTGAAGGCGTACAACTACGAGGACGAGGGGATCGTCCCGTTCGTGGCGAACAGCCCGCTCATGAGCTTCTTCTACGCCGACCCCGGCCACTACAAGGCCCACATGAACAAGGAGGGCGAGCTGGTGCCGGCAAACCGGGTCTGGCACGAGGCGAACCGTACCTACCCGTTCGCCTACGGCCTCGGGTCGGTGATCGTGCTGTACGGCGTGCTGATCGCCCTGCACCCGGTCTTCCCGCGGGCCGCCGCCGTCGGCAGTTTCCTGGTCGCCGTGATGTCGGTCGCCACCCTGTCATTCCTGGTGACGACGCCCGAGGTGTGGGTGCCGGACCTCGGCAGCGGCGAGCACGGCTTCCCGCTGCTGTCCGGGGCGGGCCGCTTAGTAGTGAAGGACGCCATCATGCTCGGCGCCGCCGTGGTGACGATGGCCGACTCCGCCCGCGCCGCCCTGCGGTCGCGGGGGTCGGCCGGAGCAACCGTCGTCGAGCGCGAGCCGGCTGGCGTGGCCTGATTCCCTGATCCCGAAACTTGACCCCAGGCGGAGAACTGCAATGACCAGCTCGACCCAGGCCAGGCATCGGACAATCTCGATCGATGGCCTCGACATCTTCTACCGGGAGGCCGGCCCCGCGGACGCCCCCGCGCTCCTGCTGCTGCACGGCTTCCCGACCAGCTCGCAGATGTTCCGCAACCTGATTCCGGCGCTCGCCGACCGGTATCGGGTGATCGCCCCGGATTACCCCGGCTACGGCCACAGCGCCATGCCGCCGCGGGAGCAGTTCGCCTACACGTTCGACAACCTCGCGAGGGTCATCGACCGGTTCACCGAGGTGGTCGGGCTGGCCCGGTATGCCCTGTATGTCCAGGACTACGGTGCCCCGGTCGGCTACCGGCTGGCGTCCCGGCACGCGAACCGGGTGACGGCGATCGTGGTGCAGAACGGCAACGCCTACGACGAGGGACTGGACAACCCGTTCTGGGAGCCGATCAAGGCGTACTGGGCGGACCCCGCCGACCCTGCGAAGCGGGACGCCCTCCGCGGCCTGCTCACCTACGACGCGACGAAGTGGCAGTACACCCACGGCGAGCCGCACCCCGAGCTGGTCGCCCCGGACGGAGCCACCCACGACCAGTTCCTGCTCGACCGGCCCGGCAACGCCGAGGTGCAGCTCGACCTGTTCCTGAGCTACGGCAGCAACCCGCCGCTCTACCCGGAGTGGCAGGCGTACTTCCGCAAGCACCAGCCGCCGGTGCTGATCGTCTGGGGCAAGAACGACCAGATCTTCCCGGCGGCAGGGGCGGAGCCGTACAAGCGGGACCTGAAGACTCTGGAGTACCACCTGCTCGACGCCGGGCATTTCGCCCTGGAGACGCACGGCGACAAGATCGCCGGCCTGATGCGCGACTTCCTCGGCCGGCACGTGACGAACCGTTGACGGTTCCGGTGGTCCACACGGGCCGCCGCCTTTTCTGGAGGGACCGACCATGACCACCTACCCGAGCGACGTGGCCTTCGCCCGGCGGTGAAGGTGGTCCAGCAGCGGCAGGGCTCGCGGCGCGGCTACGCCCGGATGGAGCAATCCGGCGGGTGGGAGACGGCTGTCACGCCGGAACTGTGGGACTCCCTCGCGGACCTCGATATGTTTTACCTGGAGACCGCCACCGCCGACGGCCAGCCGTACGTGCAGTACCGTGGCGGACCGGCCGGGCTTCCTCAAGGTACTCGACGAGCGCATCCTGGCGTTCGCCGACTTCGGCGGCAACCGCCAGCACCTCACGGTCGGCAACCTGTCGGAGAACCCGAAGGCGTTCCTGTTCCTGATGGACTACGCGAACCGCCGGCGCGTGAAAGTCTGGGGCACCGCCCGCATGGTTGAGGGCGACCCCGCGCTGCTGGCGAAGCCGAGCGACCCGGCGTACACCGGCCGGGTGGAGCGGGCGATCCTGTTCACCGTCTCCGCGTGGGACGTCAACTGCCCGCAGCACCTCCACCGCCGCATCGGCGAGCGGCAGGTTGCCCCGGTCATCGAGCAACTGCAAGCCCGGATTGCCGAGCTGGAGAACGAGGTCGAGCGCTGAAGGCGAACACCCCACCAACCCCC
>JAKOSN010000096.1 GCA_029777335.1 Planctomycetota bacterium | reverse complement strand
CAGCGTTTGCAACAACAATAGAGGTTGGGTTCGCCAGCGCGGAGTCAGCCCCCCACGAGGTGTGCGCATGTCCCTGTTCTCCCGAGTGAGTCTTTCCCTGTGCGCGCTCCTTGGCTTGCCTCTGTGGGCGCTAGCTGGCTCCGCTCCCAACATCGTCTACATCCTTGCCGATGATCTGGGTTATGGCGATGTGAAGTGTTTTAATCCCCAGGGGAAAATCCCCACACCGCACATCGATCAACTGGCGGCGGAGGGGATGCGCTTTACCGATGCCCATTCCGGCTCGGCCGTCTGCTCTCCCACGCGCTACGGTCTCCTCACAGGGCGTTATGCCTGGCGCAGCCGGCTGCAGGCGGGAGTCCTGCGCCCTTACGACAGGACGTTGATCAGCGCAGATCAACTCACCGTGCCTGCGTTTCTGGGCAAGCACGGTTACAGGACTGCCTGCATTGGCAAGTGGCACCTTGGCTGGGAATGGCCCCGAGTGAAGGACGAACCAGTCTTCGACCAACCGATTCCCGGAGGCCCCACCGCGCGCGGCTTCGAGTATTACTTCGGCACCGATGTCCCCAACTATCCGCCCTACTGTTTCCTCGAGAACGATCGCACCATTGGCATTCCGTCGGTGCCCAAGCCGAAGTCGATGTACGGCAATCCGGGGATCATGATCCCTGGCTGGAAACTGGAACCGATTCTCCCCACGCTGGGAGCGAAGGCAGCGGACTACATTGCCAAACGAGCGGCGGCCAGGGAACGGTTCTTTCTCTATCTTCCGCTCACCTCCCCGCACACTCCCATCGCGGTTGCAAAGGAATGGCAGGGGAAGAGTGGGCTGAACGCCTATGCCGACTTTGTGATGGAGACCGACTGGGTCGTGGGGCAGGTACTGGCCGCCATCAAAAAAGCCGGGCTCGGCGACAACACGCTGGTCCTCTTCACGAGCGATAATGGTTGCTCGACCGCCGCGGACTACCCCGCCCTGCTCAGGAAGGGGCACAATCCAAGCGGTCCCTACCGTGGCACCAAGGCAGACATCTGGGAAGGGGGGCATCGCGTTCCCTTCATCGTGCGCTGGCCCGGCGTGGTCCAACCCGGCACGACCTGCCAGGCCACCATCTGCCACACCAATCTGCTGGCCACATGCGCCCAGATTCTTCAGGCGAAACTCCCCGCCGAGGCCGGTCCCGACAGTTTCAGTATTCTCCCGCTTCTGCGTGGCGAGAAGACAGATACTGCTTCGCCGCACGGGACAGTTCACCACTCCTCCACGGGGATGTTTGCGATCCGCAAAGGGCCATGGAAGTTGATTCTGGGCCGCGGATCGGGCGGATGGACCAAGGGCGGCCTCGACGACGAACGCGGACAGCTTTACAACCTGAGCGACGATCCCAGCGAAAGCAAGAATTTGTACGCGCGTCAGCCGACGATCACCACCGAGTTGACCGCGCTGCTTGCCCGGTATGTCACTGACGGACGGAGCACGCCCGGACCGAAATTAAAGAACGACAGGCCGATCAACTGGGATCGTACAGTAGCGCCGCAAAAACCAGGCACCGGATCAAAGTGACGATCGGGATGCTTCCAGCAGAGGGAACCATAACGCGGGATCGGCACCGAGGGCGACAGCATGGCACAATTGATCGAGGGACCAACGCGGATTCGTGCCCACGGGCACCCCCCCAAGACGATCGAGGAATTCATCGGGCGTGTCAATTCGCGCACGGCGGCGGTGAGCATCGCCCGGATGGTCAGCCCCCCGGGTTGGAGCGAGCCAGGACAGATGCCGGAATTCGACGAGTACACCGTGGTGTTGCGTGGTGTGCTTCGGGTCGAAACACGCGAGGGGGTCTACGAGGTAAAGGCAGGGCAGGCCATCATCGTGAACAGCGGCGAATGGGTTCGGTACTGCACTCCCGGACCGGAGGGCGCCGAGTACCTCGCCGTCTGCCTGCCGGCGTTTACCCCCGACACCGTTCACCGCGAGGCCTTCTCCAAGGAAGGAGCCGAGGGGTAGTGCAGCGATTGGCAGATCAAACACCCCTCGACGTCCGTTTTTGGAGTGCCTGGAGTTCAAAGAGCAGATGGTCGGGTTCGTTGGCCTCTCCCGCGGGGAGAAAGCCCACCTTGTGCAGCACGCGTTGCGACCGGGTATTGCTGCGCGCTGCCTCAGCGATTACCAACGTCAATCCTGGCTGTTGGAGCACCCAGTCGAGGAGGGCATGCACCATCTCGGTCGCATACCCCTGCCCCTGAAACTGAGGCAGCACCGAATAGCCGATTTCCACCACACCAAATTGCGGCGGGCCCTTGAATCCTCCGCTCGCGGCCAGCACTCCGCCCCCGGGCGTCTGCACAATTCCATACCAGCTGAACCAACCCACTGCATGGGGCGTGGACTCCAACCACTGCAGAAAGAGAGGGAGGGCGTCCGCCAACATCTCAGGCGGCCAGTTTGGAGGGATCTTGGCCTGCAGCAGTCGCGCGAATGCCATGCGATCGGTGAGTTCCGCCCGCGCCAGGGGTACGGTCGCTGGAACGATCGTCATGCGCGAGGTGACCAGCATCACAGCACGGACTCCCTGGAACGGAATGGTCAGAAATCGCGGGTGTAGCCAGCAGTCCAACCGCCATCCACCGTCAGGATGTGGCCGTTCATGTAACTGTTTTCCGGATCCGCCAGGAAAAGGGCTGCAACGGCGATCTCCTCGGTGGTGCCCGGACGTCCGAGTGGGACATGATCCAGCATACGCTGCACCGAATCGCGAAACGTTCCTTCGGGGCCATAAAAGAGTTGCCGTGTGCCCTCGGTAAGGGTGGAGCCGGGCGCGATGCCGTTGACCAGAATGCCGTGGGGACCAAGTTCCAGTGCCATCCCCCGGGTCAGGTTGACGACGCCCGCCTTGGCCGCGATAAAGGGGCACTGCAACCGCAAGGGCACCAATCCAGCGATCGACGCAATGTTGATGATCCGTCCACTCCTCTGGGCACGCATGATCCGAGCCGCTGCGCGACTGACCTCGAAAACCCCGGTAAGATCCACTCCCACGATTCGATCCCACTCCGCGCGGGGAAACTCGTCGATGGGGACTCGATGCGCCAGCGTATTCACCCCCGCGTTGTTGACCACGATATCGAGGCGTCCAAAGCGGCGCACCACCTCATCGACCACCCGGTTGATGTCATCCTCGCGGGTCACATCGAGTCGGAAGGCACAGGCCCCGGGTGAGCGTGCTGCCGTTTGGAGCACCTCCTGCTCGTCGATATCGGTGTAAACCACCTGGCTGCCATTGCTCGCGAACCGATCCGCGATCGCCTGACCAATCCCACGCGCGGCACCAGTGACAAGACTCACCTTTCCCGCCAGGTCACACTTCATGCGAAATCTCCAGTACGTCAGGAGGTTAACCACGGGGCAGGATTTTGGAGCAGTGCGAGCAGTGTTTGCAAAAAGCGAGCCGCCGGCGCACCATCGACCAGCCGATGATCGAACGTGAGACTCAGAGCGATTTGCTCTCTGGCTACCACGTGATCTCCAACCACCACAGGCCGTCGCTCGATACGCCCCACTCCAAGAATCGCACATTGCGGAGGGTTAATGATCGGAGTGAAAGTGTCGATCCCCCATGCACCCAGGTTGGTGAGGGTGAACGTTCCGGGTTGCAATTCCTCCGCACGGAGCCGACGTTGCTGCGCGCGTTCGAGGAGATCCCTGGTTCGTTGCGACAATTGTTTCAGCGAAAGCGTGGGAACATCCCGGACCACTGGCACAACGAGCCCCTCCTCGGTATCGACCGCCACACCGACGTCTATGGAGTCGTGAACAAGCAGTCCGTCGTCGGTCCAGGCGGCGTTGAGCAGGGGATGCTTCTCCAGGGCGAGGGCGGTCAGTTTGATCAGAACATCGGTGTAACTGGGAACGAGATCATAGCCCGCCTGCATCGAGGCCTTGAACTGATTGCGAAGGTTGACCAGGTTGGTAGCATCTCCCGTGGCGTGCAGTGTGACGGGCGCTGTGGACCGATGGGATTCCAACATGCGCTCGGCGATCGTTCGGCGCATGGAGGTGAGTGGAATGGTTCGTCCTGCGGAGTGAGAGGAGGGACGGCTCCTGGCAGAGGCGGCTGCTGCGCGGACATCACACTCGCGAATTCGCCCCTTGCGCCCGGAGCCGTGAAGCCCGGCCCAGTCCACTCCCAGTTCGCGTGCGATGCGCCTGGCCCGTGGGGTGATGGCAAGGCGTGGTGTGGTTGTTTCCTGAGTGATCTCGGCAACCTGTACGTTCGCTCCAACGGGTAGCTCGGCGGATGGGGCATTCTGAGGCGGCGGGGGAGGAATTTCTTTCGCCTGGAACACCGTCTCACCGGCGCTGGCGATGTGACCGATGATCGTACCCACAAGGACCCGCTCGCCGGGTTTTGGACAGTCTGGAGCGATGTGGAGAACGCCCGTTTCCAGGCATTCCACGTCCTCAGTGGCTTTTTCGCTCTCCAGGCGAAAGAGGGCATCGCCGGGGTGGATGGCGGCTCCATCTTCCTTCAGCCAGCCAAGAAACACCCCTTCTTCCATGGTCCAGCCAAAGCGTGGGATGGTAATGGGAATGGCCATGATGCGATCACTCCGCCACAAGATCACGGATTGCCTGGACAATGCTCTCCACGGTTGGGACGACCACACGCTCCAGGGCAGGGCTGTAGGGTGTGGGAGTGTGTATGCCATTGAGCCGCCGAATTGGCGCGTCGAGGTTGTCGAAACCAAGATCGCTAATCTGTGCGGCGATCTCTGCCCCGATCCCACAGGGAGCGAATGCCTCATCCACGATCAGCAAACGGCCCGTTTTGGCGACGGAACGCCCGATGGTGTCGGTGTCCAGCGGAGCAACCGTGCGGGGATCGACCACCTCCACGGCAATCCCCTCCGCGGCCAGAAGGTCGCTCGCTTTCAGGGTGTGCTGAACCATCAAGGCGAGGGCTACCACGGTCACATCCTTCCCTTCGCGAGCGATGGACGCCTTGCCAAAAGGGATCTCATAAGGATCCTGAGGGACAGCACCTTTCAGTGTGAGGAGCTCCCGATGTTCCAGGAACAGCACGGGATCGTTGCAACGCAGCGCATGGTGCAGTAATCCCTTGGCATCGTACGGGGTGGAGGGGAGCACCACACGCAGGCCGGGGAAGTGGGCAAAGAGCGGATAGTAGTTCCCCGAGTGGTGCGTGGCTGCCGAATGTCCAATCCCCACACAGCCACGGAGAAGGATTGGCATTTGCAGGCGTCCATCGCTCATGTACTGCATCTTGGCGATCTGATTGACGAT
>JAKOSN010000095.1 GCA_029777335.1 Planctomycetota bacterium | reverse complement strand
TGTGTCCACACTGACGAAGGGGTTCAAGGGAGAGAATGCCTGTGCAGAGATCAAACTTCATCCCTCGGCAAAGTTCCTGTACGCCTCCAATCGCGGAGAGGACAGTATTGCCTGTTTCGGCCTGGACGAGGCAGGGAAACTGAGTGCGCTCGGCAACACACCGACCGAAAAAACGCCGCGCTCCTTCGATCTTGATCCGTCAGGGAAATATCTCTTCGCTGCGGGAGAAGGCTCGGGGAAGGTGGTGCGCTATCGCATCAATGGCCAGACGGGGGCCCTCAAGCCAGAAGAAACGTACGAGGTGGGGAAGATGCCCTGGTGGGTGCTCTCGGTCGCCTTGCCCGACAAATAGCCCGGCGATCCTGGACCCCATTCCGGCCGTCGCAATGGACACACGCGAGATTGGAGCAAACGCTCGCCCCAGGCCATGGTCCCTCCCGGAGAAGAGACCATGGCCTGCACGGACGAAAGGGATTGCCAGCACCAGCCAGACTCACGGCTTGGTGAACTCGCTCGCTTCGATCTTGTCTGGCAATTCGGATTCAAGCACCTCCACCTCGATGAATTTCTTGCCGTCGCGTAGGACCTCCACCTTCTTGGCTATCTTTCTCCCTTTCAGATCCTGATACTCCTTTATAACCCGTTCTTCCGTGACCTCCTCGCCGGTGGAAATGTCGCGTGCCCGCCGCTCAACCTTGACCAGAAGGCCAGACTTCTTGTCGAAGTAGAAGTTGATATCTTTCTTGCCCTTCATGCTCACGGTGACGCCAACTACCGATTTCCCCTGTACCTTGGATTCCCCCAACAGGCTGTATGTCAGCCCTTTCTGCTTCAGCAGCATGGCCTGGCTGAGGCTCATGGCGTAGGCGCTTTCCTTGAACTCCGCCAGAAGTTCATTTTCGACCTTGATCTCCTTGTCGTTCGCCTTGAGCCAGCCCTGTTTACCATCGAAGATTGTGCTGACCGTGACCGCCCGACCATCGACCGAGAACTCCATCTGTTCCTTGAACTTGTCCGGCCCCTGCACGGCCACAGTCTGGGTGAATTCCAGGTCCTTGCCATTGATGTGGAGAGTGCCCTTGTGCTTGCCGCGATAGGCGACCATCTTTCCTTCCGTCGGTTTGACCCCGTGCGCCTTGATGGCCTTGTCGATAATGGCGGTCGCCTCGTCGTCAGCAGCTCGTGCGACGGCAGCGAGGGTGAAACACAGACCAAGCACGGCGAGAGATTGTCCAATGCGACGCATGAGCCACCTTTGCAAAAAAGAACGTGATCAACCCAAACGAGTCGTAGATCTGCCAGGTCCTTCGCTCCTGTCTCCCATGCATTTGGCCGCATGAGCAATCTCTGCGGCACCAGGGAGAGAGCAGAGTCAGGTCGTGCGAAAGGTTGTGCTGGCATTGTAGTGTTTCGTGAATCAGCGCGAAGAAAAAAAACCCTGGTTGGTATGTATTGTGTGCCAGGGAAGGCAGCGAGGTCCTTTGAAGAACCGGTAGCGCGTGAGGAAACCGCGGTGGGGATCTTTTCTCATTGCTGTCGCGAGTGGGACGTGATAGGCTCCGCTTCCCTGAGACTTCCCACCCGGTTGGAGATTCTGACGATGAGAAATCCCTGGATTGCAACACTCCTGGTTGGCCTGCTCCCGATCGGAGCAGCGTTGGGCGCCGATGATTACAAACTTGGCCCGGATTCACAGAAAAAGCCGGGCGTTCCCGAAGGCACCGTGACCAAGTACACCTGGCAGAGCAAGATCTTCCCAGGCACCGTCCGCGATTACTGGATTTATGTGCCCGCCCAGTATGACGCCAAGAAACCGGCGTGCGTCATGGTTTTTCAGGATGGCGGCTCCTATGTCAATGTCGGGGAACGCGCTCAGTTCAAGGTCCCCATTGTCTTCGATAATCTCATCCATCAAAAAGAAATGCCCGTCACCATCGGGATCTTCATCAACCCGGGTGTGGTTCCCCCGAGCGACAAGGACAAGAAAGCGCGACCCAATCGCAGTTTTGAATACGACACGCTTTCCGATCAGTATGCGCGCTTTCTGGAGAAGGAGATTCTCCCCGAGGTGGCCAAGAAGTACAACCTGCGCAAGGATGCTGCCGGGCGCGCAATTGGCGGCATCAGCAGCGGCGGTATCTGTGCCTTCACCGTGGCCTGGGAACGCCCCGATCTCTTTAGCAAGGTGTTGTCACACGTCGGGAGTTTCACCAATATTCGCGGGGGCGATGCCTATCCGGGGCTGATCCGCAAGACCGAGAAGAAGCCGATTCGGGTCTTTCTTCAGGACGGCGCCAACGATCTGAACAATCTGCATGGAAACTGGCCACTGGCCAACAAGCAGATGGCGGAATCCCTCAAGTTGATGAAATACGACTATCAGTTCGTGTTTGGCGACGGTGGGCACAACGGCAAGCATGGCGGGGCGATTCTCCCCGATTCCCTGCGCTGGCTGTGGCGCGATGAGGTCCCGCAGAAGTAACCCCCGGAGATTCCCCCATGAAAAACCTTCTTTTTGCCACCACCGCCCTGCTCGTGCTCTCCGCCTCTGTGCCGGCCCAGGATATCCCCCTGGCGCAGATCCTGGTGGAGAAGCAGGGATGGCGGGTGGTCGCCAGCAAGTTGCCGGGGATCACTGCCCTGGAAGGGATGCCCAACGGCGCTCTTGCCATTTACCAGGGCAGCCACACGGCCACTCTCAACGCCAGCGGCACGCTCGAACCGATCACCACCAAACGCGCGACCCCCCCCCGCGCGCAGACCCACGTTTTCACCAGCAGCGGAAATTATCGCATCGATCCCGAGGCAAAAGTAGTGGTTGCCAGAGCGGGAGGGAAGGAGGAAACGCTCCAGTTGCACGGGCTAACGACACCCGCCTGCCTCACCCTGTGGCCCGACCAGGGACACCTGGTGATCGGCGAATCGGCCAGTGCCTGGCTGTGGGCCGTTCGGATCGAGAAGGATGGCACTTTGGGACCGGGGGATCGCTACTACTCCCTGCAGGTTCCCCGTGGCAAATCGGTTCCAGTCACGGCGATGACCATCGATGCCAGCGGCCTTCTTTATGCCTGCACCCCCCGGGGAGTTCAGGTCTTCGATCCCACCGGTCGGCTGAGTGGTGTCATCGCTCTTCCAGGGAAGGCACCGATGACTGCGATCGCGCTGGGTGGACCAAAGGCGGATACGCTTTTTGTCGCGTGCGGCGACGAGATCCATGCCCGCCCTCTGCAACGCAAGGCGAGCTACACGTTGAAAAAGAGCAAGCAGTGAAAGCAGTGCAGCCCCGGGCGAGGAGTCACTCGGGGCTGCACCTTTGCTCGCGTTCTGGCAAACCAACCGTCAGGGTTTGGTGGCAGGCTTCTGCGTTTTGCCCTCCTGGAACATCTTGTGGGTGCGATCGCCACGCGACAGCACATAGGCCACCAGATCGAGAATCTCCTCTTCCTTGAAGGTGTCGAGCAACCCCGTCGGCATCATCGACACCTTGGATTTCTCGATCGATTCCACCTTCTTCTGATTGACATGCACGAGACTATTCGGATCGAGCATATTGGTCATCACGATCATATTATCGCCGTTGTAGTTCACAATCCGTCCGGTGATCACCTTGCTATCGGTGGTGGTGATGACCAGGGCAACGTACTGGTCGCTGATCTCCTTGTTGGGATCGAGAATCGACTCCAGCAAGTCGCGTACACTAAAGCGCCCTGAGGCAATGGTCAGGTCCGGGCCCGTGGATCCGCCCTCGTTGTCGAAGCGGTGGCAGGCAAAACACTGGGCCTCGCCAAAGAGGCGCCGTCCCCGATTGAAATCGCGATTCTTCAAGCCTTTTTCCACGATCGGCGTCAACTCACTGAGTTTCCATTGTTTGACAAACGGCCGTGGTTTGCCCACGATCGGGGTGGGTGTGAGCGGTTTGGCCTCCAGCACGGTTTTCAGAGCGGCTTTTTCCTCGGGGCTGAGCGTGGCAACCGCATCGTCCTTCATGAGCCGAAGGAAACCGCGGAAGCTTGAGCCCCCCTTGTAGTTCGCCGCCTTGAGATACCACTCGAAATAGGTTTTCCGCTGAGCCGGGGTCCACCCTTTTTTCAGAACACGCAGCGATTTGGCATATTCCAGCTGTTCTTCCTGCGTGGGTGCCTGTGCCATCAACGCGAGTGCCTTTCCAGCGACCCCTGGTGCTTCCAGGTAAACGAGCAACTGGCATAGTTCCGCGTTCATCTCGCGCCCGTGGGCGGGGAAAAGTGGATCGAAGCGTTTGATGAGCTTCTGGCGTGATTCCTCGGTAGGTGCCCCCAGACGATTGAAGAGCACCCCGTACACGCGAAGCAGATCGAGCCGTTGCGACTCGGTGAGTTTGGACCAGTCAATCCGCTGCAGAGCCACAAGAATCGGTTCCTTGAGTGCCGCGCCGGGAATCGGTTCGCCTTCCTTGCGGGGGTGATGGAAGGGATCCTGACCAACTGCACGCACCAGGGCCAGCAAGGCATAAATCGCCTTCACAGGATCCTTCTCGGCCAGAGCGCGGTCCTGCCAGGTCTTCGGATCCTGGTGCTCGATCGCCACGCGGGCGGCATAGCGGATAAATCGATCCGGGTCGGCGAGATGAGGCCAGGCGATCTCCACAGCCTTCGGGTTCGCCTTGCCGTGAAACGATTCCAGCTGGTGGCGCAGGGCCCGGGCTTCCGCTCCTGTGGCTACGGATTTGGAGGGTGCCGTCGATTCGGTGCCCACGTAGGTGATGCGGTACAGACCCGACTGGGTCCGTCGTCCACCAATGGTGAAGTACAGCGCGCCATCTTTGGGATTGATCACCACATCGGTGAGCGGAAGGGGCGAACCGTTGACAAACTCCTCCAGTTCCCCCTTGTACGCGCTCCCCTCCGGAGTGAGATGGACCGCATACAGTTTGCCGTAGCTCCAGTCGCAGATAAAGAGAGCATCCTGATACTTGGCGGGGAATTTCGCTCCGTAGCCAAAGACAATCCCGGTCGGGGAGCCCGGCCCAATGTTGACCACCGCAGGAAGGCTATCAGGGTAGTATGCGGGCCACTTGCCCGCGCCGTTGCGCCAGCCAAATTCGCTTCCGCTGGACACCAGACAGACACGGGTGGGACGATACCACGGCGTGTTCATGTCCCATTCCATGTCGGCGTCGTAGGTGAAGAGTTCGCCTTCGCGATTGAAAGCCGCATCGAACTCGTTGCGGAAACCCGTGCTGACCAGTTCCCACTTCTTGCCGTCCGGATCGGTGCGATAGATGCACCCACCTGGCCCAAGCACGCCCCGCATAAAACCGTTGCCATCTGGAACGCGAGGAAGCAGGTGATCCTCGCCCCATAATTTCGGCACGCGCGAGCCATCGAGCGGACTCACCATCTTGGTCATGTTGCCGCAAACGATGTAGAGCGACTTCCTGTCCGGGCCAAGCAGAATCGCATGGGAGCCATGCTCGCCACTGCCCTGGATCTCGTGCAAAAACTCCGGCTTGGCGAAGGTGTCCCCACCATCGGTGGAGCGAACACGGTACAGGCCGCGCTGCGGTTTGGCCTTGTTGATCGTCACCCCTTCGTTGACCATCACATAGAGGCTGTCAAACGCCCAGAGCAGACCGTGTGCGCCCCCGAGTTTGAGATCGAGTTGCTCGATTTTGGTGTCTTCCGGCTTCCCACCAATGGGCGGGGGAGTGATGCGATAGAGCGGGCCGTACTGGTCAGAAACAATGAGACGTCCCCTGGGATCCAAACACATGTTTACCCAGGACCCCTGCTTGTCCTTGGGCACGGAGTACAAGCGCTCCGCCTTGAAACCCTTGAGGAGCTTGAGAGATTCGGCGGGCGTCGCGATGGGTCCTTTTTCATTTGCCTTGTTGGTTGGGACCGGCTTTCCGGGTTGATCCGCTCTCCCCGCGCTGGCGAGGGCGAGAACGAGCACCGTCCCCATCCCCCACCGTAACGTGTTGACTCGACTCAGCACAGCATCCTCCCAGAGCAAAAACGGGTTGAATAGCCAGAGGGCTCATCGATTGGTTCGCTCGCTGAGCCCGCAGAGTTCGCGCCATGGAGCACTACACCTTGGCGGTGCGATACCAGGCGAGGGTCCGGGCCAGCCCTTCCTCAAAGGAAACTTTCGGTTCGTAGCCAAGTTCCTGACGAGCCCGGGTAATGTCTGCCCGCGAGAAGCGCACATCGCCCACGCGCGCCTCCCCGTGTTCCGGGACAAGGGTGGTTCCCAGTTCGTGATTCAAGGCCGCCACCAGATCGAGGATAGTGACACTCTTTCCCGTGCCAACGTTGTACACCTTCCCAGAGACTCCCGGCGCTGTGGCCGCCTTGATGAGTGCCTGAACCACATCGGGCACCGCGGTAAAGTCGCGTGATTGCAGACCATCGCCATGGACGATCGGGGTCCGACCCGACGACATGATGGCAGTGAAGATGGCGATCACGCCGGAATACGGGCTGTCCGGCCGCTGTCGGGGCCCGAAGATGTTGAAGAAACGCAGGCGCACCGTCTCCAACCCGAAGCTGTGGGCAAAGGCCTGGGCGTACATCTCCCCGGCGAGCTTGGCGGCGGCATATGGGGAGAGCGGTTGCAGCGGAGTATCTTCGCTTTGTACCTCGGCGGTCGGCAACCCGTAGGCACTGGCGCTCCCGGCGTAGACCACCCGGCGCACTCCCGCCCGGCGAGCCGCATCCAGTACATTGAGCGTCCCCCCTGCACACACATCGTGGATCAATTTGGGATCTTCCAGGCTCCGCTGCACCGAGGCAATGGCCGCCAGGTGAAAGACAACCTCGGTCCCTTCGACGGCGCGCTGAACAACCGCCGGATCACGCACATCGCCTTCATACATCATCGGTGCTGGCCGGAGCGTGGCCAGGTTGGAACGCTCCCCGGTGCTCAGATCGTCAAGGACATGAACCTGCCACCCCTGGGCCAGTAACTCCTCGGTCAGATGCGAACCGATAAACCCTGCTCCGCCAGTTACCAGACATCGTTTGCTCATGGTGAATCCAACACACAGGATGAGGGCCGAGGGTGGTGACAGTTAGCGTTTCCACGTTCTTGGGTCGCCGACCGCCTGCAACAACACGGGGAGCATCTCTTCCGGATCAACCAGATCGTTTGTCCGGGCCAGGTACAACCAGCCGTGGTCGCACCACAGAACGATTTTCTCGTGCGGACTGGAGAGACTCAGCGACAGAACAGTGCTCTCGGGTCCCCCAGTGATCCACGTAGCAACATTGTGCTGACGGCCGTAGTCGATCACCCCCTGGTAGAAACGCTTTTTCTCCTCAGGGGACACGCGAAGGACATACACCTCGATCTGGTCGCGTTGGAACTGGGCATCGGTGTATGTGGTCTGGTAGCCGACCTTGTTGATCTTGTAGGCAGTCAGCCCCGGACGTTGTTCGAGTGGCCCCCGTTGCCAGACAATCCCCAGAGCATCGTGGCAGTGGACCTCGGGAGGGAACAAGTTTTCGGCTGCAAGATCGATCGAGGGGGCCTGCCATTCTGTTCCAGGCCAGTTTGCCCGTGCCGCACGCGACTTTCCGAAGTGGGCAAACTGTCGCTCGACGAGTTCGGACAGCTTGGTAGCGCCGAAGTAAATCGTGGCGGCGATGGTCCCCATGAAGACACCACAGACCACCGCACAACCAATGAAGAAACGCAGGACGGGGTGGCTTCGCTTCTTCGGCTTGGTGGGCGAAACAGGATCCGGATTGACGACCTCCACCAGGACGGGGATGGTGTCGTCCTCGGGATGGGAAGAGACGAGAGAAAGAGGCGAGACCGCGACCGGCTGATGCAGAGGGTCCGCGAGCGCCTGGGCGAACGCCGCTGCGGAAGGGAACCGATCGCCAGGTTTCTTCGCCATCGCCTGAAGGCAGATCGCTTCCAGGCGCGGGGTGAGACCGGGACGATACCGCGAGAGCGGGTCAGGATTCTGGGTCACAATCTGGCAGAGGACCTCGGTGATGCTCCCTTCAAAGGGAATCCGCCCGGTGAGCATTTCGTAGAGAATGACTCCCAGGCTGTAGACATCACTCGCCGGGCCGACCGGAAGCTTTCCTCCCGAGGCCTGCTCTGGAGACATGTAGACCGGCGTGCCGACGATCGTGTTACTCTGCGTCAACCGCGCTTCCTCGGTGGAGGAACGGCGCGCCAGACCGAAATCCATGATGATCGGCTCCTGGCGACGATCAATCATGATGTTGGCCGGCTTCAGATCGCGATGGATGATTCCTTTGCGGTGAGCCTCCTCGACCGCCAGGGCGATCTGGCGCATCAGAGTGATCGCGGTTTCCTCCGAGAGTGGGGCACGCGTCCGCAGCCACTCCGCGAGTGATTCCCCCTCAATATGGGGCATGGTGAGAAAATGAATCCCTTCAAGGGAGCCAACATCGTGGATGGGGCAAATATGGGGGTGGTGCAACGTGGCGGCCAGGCGGGCTTCCCGATAGAAGCGTTCCAGCACAACGGGATTGTCGGTGTCCAGATGAGGCACCTTCAGCGCAACCTGCCGGTCGAGCTGAGTATCGAGCGCCAGGTAAACCGCTCCCATCCCGCCGCGGCCCAACGTTTGAAGGATCCGGTAGCGACCAAACTGCTGCGGCAGCCCTTCGTTCTGGTGCGAGGGCCCAGGCAGGCTCGCCGCGGTGACCGGATGATTCTCCGGGGGAAGCGTTTCGTTCGTCGTCGGAGTTGGCAGGGCAGCGATGGTGTTTTCGTAACGTTGACGTAGCAGATCTCTCATGTGGGGAAAGCGCTGGGCGAGGGTGAGCCAAGGAATCGTCTCCCCCTCTTTCTGGCGGCAGCGGTATTCGGTGTCAAGCAGGTCGAGCAAGGCGCGCTCCGACGCCGCCAGTTCCGGGTAACGCTGAAGATAATCCTCCAGCGGGGGAGGTGCTCCGTGTTGCCAGCTTCGTTCGAGATCAATCTGCACCAGTCCCAGCAGCAAAGGCAAGCGCAGAGGACTGCCCGCCGACGGTAGTTCTGCGGTCTGCTGTGCGAGATGCTCCGGCTGCCAGTTCTCCGCGAAGGAAGCAAGGCGATGGCGCAGGAGCCGTTGCTCCTCCTCCGAAAGCGACCAGGAACGCGCGGAGGCCAGGGACATGCACGCCTCGACAGATTGGTTCAGGAAGCAAAGAGCGCTTCGACATAGGCCTCGGGATCGAACGGCTCCAGATCCTCGAGTTTTTCCCCGACGCCAATGTACTTGACCGGCAAATTGAGTTTGCGCTTCACTCCAAAGATCGCTCCGCCCTTCGCGGTGCCATCGAGCTTGGCCAGGATGACTCCGGTGCAGTGCACCACTTTCTTGAAGTTCTCCGCCTGAACGATGGCATTTTGCCCGTTGGTGGCATCCAGGACCAGCAGAACTTCGTGGGGGGCACCCGGAATTTGCTTGCTGACCACGCGATGGATTTTTTCCAGCTCCCGCATCAAATGGGTCTGGGTGTGCAGCCGGCCGGCGGTATCGACGATCAGGACATCGAAGCCGCGCGCCTTGGCCTTGTCACAGGCATCGTGAGCAACACTGGCGGGGTCACTCCCTGCGGCGGCACGGACGATATCGCAACCGATGCGCTCGCTCCAGATGGCGAGCTGCTCGACGGCGGCGGCACGGAAGGTATCACAGGCCGCGACCACGACCTTTTTGCCATCCTCCTGGCAGCGACGCGCAAGTTTGGCGATCGAGGTGGTTTTCCCGGAGCCATTGACCCCGGCCACCATGATCACCGTGGGGCCCGACGCGGCGAAGTGGACCCCATCGCCCGAGGAGGCAATCAGTTCCTTTAACTGTTGTTTAACAAACGTCTCGACATCGCCGGAGATTTCCTTGTCGAGAAAGGCCTGGCGCACGCGTTCGACGATCTCGGTGGTAGCGGCTGTCCCAAGGTCGGCCAGGTAGAGCCGCTTCTCCAGCTCCTGCAAGAAAGCCTGATCGACACGCCCACGCAACCGGAAGAGGGACGCCACACCGGAAAACACATCGCGCGTCTTGGCCAGACCGCGTTTGATCTTGTCGAAGAGTGCACCGAAAACCATCACCGACCTCGAAAAAACAACTGGCTCGGAAGAACCCACTCCCGGGAGAGAAGGGACGCCCAGGGACCAGGAACTCGCTCAATGCACCGGGGATGAACCTTTTCATTGTACACTCTGTTCGTGCCGGTTCCACCTCGCAGATGACCTGGCGCGACTAATCCTGTAGAATGAAGGCACAGATGACCCTCCGCCAGGGAAAGGAACGCGCGGTGTCCACCGATCGGATCAACGAATATCTGTCTCAGTTTGCGCAAACCCGAAACTTGATGCTCGATCAGCTGCGGCGCATCATCGTCGGGCAGAACGAAGTGATCGAGCAAATTCTGGCTGCGATCTTCACCCGAGGTCACTGCCTGCTGGTCGGTGTGCCCGGATTGGCCAAGACGCTGATGGTTTCTTCGATTAGCCAGATCCTCGATGTCAGCTTTAAACGGATTCAGTTCACCCCCGATCTGATGCCGAGCGACATCACCGGGACAATGGTGCTGGATGAACAGGAATCTGGACGGCGCGAATTTCGTTTTGTGCGCGGCCCCATCTTTGCCAACATCGTGCTGGCCGACGAAATCAACCGCACTCCCCCCAAGACGCAGGCCGCCCTCCTCCAGGCGATGCAGGAACGCCAGGTAACGGCTGGCCAGGACACCCATTCGCTCCCCGATCCGTTCTTTGTCATTGCGACCCAGAATCCGATCGAACAGGAAGGGACCTATCCGCTCCCCGAAGCCCAGCTCGATCGCTTCATGTTCACCATCAAGGTAGAATACCCCTCGCTGGAAGAAGAGAAACGCATTTTGACGAGCACCAGCAAAGATGAGGCGGTCGAATTGACCAAGGTGCTCAGCGCCAAGGCGATCACCAATTTGCAGAAACTGATTCGCAGCGTCCCGGTGGGCGATTACGTGATCGATTATGTAGCGCGCCTGGTGCGCGCCACCCGACCGCGCGATCCCTCGGCACCAGAATTTATTCGCCGGATGGTGGACTGGGGCGCGGGACCGCGCGCGGGACAATTTCTCTGCCGCGCGGGACAGGCCCTGGCGGCGATGGATGGCCGCTTCAGTGTGGCGATCGACGACATCAAAAAGGCTGCCATCCCGGTCCTGCGCCATCGCATCAGTGCGAACTTCCAGGCCCAGGCCGAGGGCAAGACGAGCGAGGACCTGATTGCTCAGCTGGTCACCACCATTGGAGACCCGGATCCAGGAAAGTACGATCGCCGTAAACGCTGACATTTCGTTTTCCAACGTCTACAACTACTGGTAGAGTGGGCATGCGCAACCCAGACGCGCTCACGCTCATGCCGTACCTACCCGCCAACCCCATTCCCCTGGAGAGGCTCCATTCCATGTGTTTCACACCGCGTTCTCTCTTCTGGGGAGGAGGTCTGCTCCTCCTCATCCTTGGCCTGGTTTCCTGCACAATCACCGCACGGAATCAAGTGGTCGCGGCCGACCCCAAACCCGCCGATGCCTCGTACGACTGGCAGATCCCCAACGAATCATGGAAAACTCCCTTCAAGGATGAACAACCGATTCTCTTCCTTGCCCGTACGCAGAATCCGGCCGAGTGGGATAAACTCCCTGCTTTCTGGAACGAGAGCACGGAAAAGACCCTTGATCCAAAAACGGGCGTGCCTGTGGAGCGCAATGTGGTGCGCATCAAGGTGCCGCTCGGACTGACGCAGGTCCCGGTTTCGCCCGTCGAGAATCCGATCACTGTAGGCAAGTGGAATCTGGGCAAGAAGTTGTATTTCGACACCATCCTATCCTCGGATAGCACGGTGGCCTGTGCGAGTTGCCATGACCCCAGGAAGGGCTACACCGACCAGTCTCCCGTTTCCACCGGGATCAATGGCAAGAAGGGGGGAGTGAGCGCGCCGACCGTGTTGAACTCGGCGTTTAACCGCCTGCAGTTCTGGGATGGTCGCGCAGCCACCCTGGAAGATCAATCGCAGGGTCCGCCGCAAAATCCAGTTGAGATGTTCGATGGGGCGGGGCACGCCTGGCACAAGGTGATCGAACGATTGCGCAAGAAACCCGAATATGTGAAGATGTTTCGCGAGGTCTTTGGCACAGAGCCAACCCGGGATGGCACGGCCAAGGCGATCGCTGCCTATGAACGTACCGTCTTTTCGGGGAACTCAATCTATGATCGTGCGGACCTGGCGATGCGTGCACGTGTGGAGGAAGAGGGCACCGGCAAATATGATTTCAAGCCGGTAGACTTTGAAACGGCCCTGAAAGGCGCCTTCAAAAACAAGGATGAAAACGCTCTAAAAAGTCTTAATCTCGATCCCACCAGGGATGCCACTCGCATCGCGGAAACCGCGGCGGCGCTGGAACGGGGTCGTGCCCTCTTCTTTGGCAAGGCCCGATGCAACAGCTGCCACGTCGGCGATAATTTCACCGACAACGATTTCCACAATCTGGGTGTGGGTGTGAAGGAAGGGATTCTTCCGCCCGAGAGCTTCGGCCGCCACAGCGCGCAGCCGTTGGGGCACAAGAACCCCGACTATATCGGAGCGTTCAAGACGCCGACGCTGCGCGGCTTGCTCAACACCGCTCCCTATCTCCATGACGGCTCGGAGGCAACCCTGGAGAAGGTGGTCGATTTCTACGATCGGGGCGGAAATGCCAATGAATTCCTCGATACCAAGATGCGCGACTACGAGGCGGAGAAGGCCTACCTCCTCGCGCAGCAGGGAGGGGCTCCCTACAAGGGTCCAGAGGTCAAGCTATTTGGCAAGGATCGCAAGCCGATCGTTCCATTGCATCTGAAGTTGACCGAGGCCGAGAAGAAGGATCTGGTGCTCTTCCTGCGTTCCTTGCAGGGAGATCCGGTCGATCCAAAGGTCGCAGCGGAGTAGTCATCCGCCTCATGAGTGTGTGGCTGCGCGTTTTTGGCCGTGCCCCCCAGCAGCCCGATCCTGACCTGGTGCTTCAAGTGGCCCAGGAGCAGGATCGGGCTGTGCAGGGCCATCTGCGTGGGGACGAGCAGGGCTGGACCGCCCTGGAACTCACGCTGCGCGAAGGAACCACGCCTCTGTTGCTTGAGCGCTATCTGGTCACGGAGCCCGGGATTCGCGCCGAGTTAAACGCCTGGGCCGCCTGGCTGGAAACCTGCGATTACAGCGCCGAGTACACTTCCCTGATGGAGCGCGTGATTCAAACGCAACAACTCTTCACCTTGCGCAAACCCATCGACCACGCGGACGAGGCACTTCTGGATCGAGTCTGTCTCGCGCTCTGCCAGCACCTTGCGTACTGCACCGATGGGGTTTACCAGATCGATCAACAGGGATTCTTCACCCCAGACGGCCAACTGCTCCTGCAGGAATATTGACCCATCCACAAGCGATCCCAGATGCAGAATTGTGAGCGAATGAGGGGTAATTAACTGGCGTTCAGGGATTCCACTCGCTAACGTAAGAGAATATTTGTCGACGAGTGGTCCTCCCGATTCTGAGCCACGAGTGACGGAGTTGCTCGCGCCGTGAAAAAAATCGCCATCCTTCCCACCCTGTTAACGCTGGGCAACGCAGTATGCGGTTTTGCCGCCATTCTCACCACCAGCAAGATTATCCCGGAAGATTCGCAAACCCATCCGTACTTCGCCCAGGCGGCATGGCTGATCCTCGCGGCGATGATCTTCGATGCCCTCGATGGGTATGCCGCCCGACTGTCGAAGACCGCCAGCGACTTTGGCGGCCAACTTGATAGTCTGTGCGACGCCATCAGTTTTGGCGTTGCGCCGGCCTTCCTGGTGCTGCGCATGGCGCACAACCCCGAAGCCTCCTTGCTCGTCCGTCAGGGGATTCTGGGAATCGCGGTACTGTACATGTGCTGCACCATCCTGCGTCTGGCACGCTTCAACACTGAGAACTCCCCGGACCCGGCAGCACACAAACGCTTCAAGGGCTTGCCCTCCCCCGCCGCGGCAGGCTGTGTCGCGTCGATGGCAATTCTGCAAGGCGCGCTCACCAAGGTCTTCTCCGTCGAAGAGTCCCTGGTGCTCGGCTGGATGAAGGTGCTCGCCCCGCTCGGAACGCTGGTGGTGGGGTTGTTGATGGTTTCACGCTTCGCTTATCCACACATGACCAAGCAGATCCTGCGCGGACGGCGGCATTTCAGCCATCTGGTCGAGGTGATCTTGCTCGTGGGGTTGGTACTTCTCACGCGCGAGATCACGCTGGCGATTCTGTTCTGGGGATATGCGTTACTTTTGCCGTTGCGGTCGATTGCAGAACGTGCCTGGCAAGGCCGTCGGGTCCGACCTGCTCCTCTGGATGAGGTCGTTCCACACTAAGACCGGGCGGGCTCGACTGGCAGATTCTCTCAGCGGCGCATATGGATGAAGAGTGGGCTGACTTGTTTCGCATCGGCCCACTGCTCCCGCCATGAGAGGATCTCTTTATGTCGTTCGATGGTCCGCAGGTTATTCTCACTCTCAAAATTCTCGTTTTTGCGGTCACCCTGCTGCTCGCTGGTTCCCTCGTGGCACTGGCGCGAGGGAACTACCAGTTACACGGGCGCATCAATCTCGCCTTTTTCATTCTGACTCTGGTAACCCTGCTCGGCTTTGAACTGCTTATTCAGGTGATTGATCCCAAGTTATTCGAGTACATCAAGAACAACGAGGTGCTCAGCCATCGACTGCGCATCCATCTGTGCTTTTCCATCCCCGCCGCCCTGTTGATGCCGGCGATGCTGGTGTCCGGCTTGAAACATCACCGCACCCTTCACCTCGTCCTGGCAGTCCTGTTTGGGACGCTGTGGATCGGAACCTTCATCACCGGAGTCTTTTTCCTCCCACACGGGTGAACCCTTCACGGCGTGGCGACTTCCAGATGATCCACCACGCGCTCAACGCCAACCGTCCCCTCGGCAAGTGTGACGGCCTGGCGCCGTTGCTCCTCCTTCTGGATGGTTCCACTCAGTTCGACGGTGGTGCCGGTAACATGCACCTTGATGGTGGCTCCGCTCAGGACGCGATCGGGCGCGAGACGGCCCTCGACTCGTTCCTGCAACAGTTGCTCCGGAGTGCCGCGCATCTTCTGCCAGCGCGGGGCCACGCGGCTCCAGGCTTGTTGCATCCCCTGGCCGAACCTGTCGCCGGCCAGGCGAAACACGCGTCCGAGTTTCTCGGTGTCGTCGCATCCTCCCACGAGGAACGCCAGCAGCACCAATCCATACCGCCACGACTTCTTCCGTGAATTGTGCATTCCTCCTGACCTCCCTCCTTCGTATCACTTTCCTGAGCAGAGGGAGTATGCACCAGGCTGGAGTGACGCGTCAATCGCGATCGTCCACAGCGGAGAAGGTAGACCATGAGCAGTCAGAAGACATGGGGAGGACGCTTCAGCGGCAGCACCGATGAACGCGTCGAAGCGTTCACGGAATCGATCAGTTTCGATCGGCGCCTCTATCTCCAGGATGTGCAAGGCAGCCAGGCCCATGCACGGATGCTCGCCGAGGTGGGGTTGCTGAGCAGTGCCGAGGCCGAGCAAATCTGTGCGGCCCTCACCGAGATTAAACAGCAGATTGAGCGTGGAGAGATGACCTTTTCGATCAAGCTGGAGGACATCCACACGCACATTGAGCGCGCGCTCATTGAGCGGCTGGGAGATGTGGGCCGAAAATTGCACACGGGGCGCAGTCGCAATGACCAGGTAGCTACCGATGTGAAATTGTGGGTCCGCGATGCGATCGATCAACTCGACCTTCTGCTCCTGAGTTTGCAAAAAGCGCTGGTGGAAGCAGCGGCCGACTCGCTGGATCTGGTTTTACCGGGCTACACCCACCTGCAGCGGGCCCAGCCCGTCCTGGGAGCGCACTACTTCCTCGCCTATGTGGAGAAGTACCAACGAGATCGCGAACGTCTGCAGGACACACGCAAGCGGGTCAATGTATTGCCCCTCGGTGCGGCGGCTCTGGCGGGAACTTCCCTTCCCATCGATCGCGAGAGTGTGGCGCGGAAGCTTGGCTTTGCCAGCGTGGCCCGCAATAGCCTGGATGTTTCCAGCGATCGAGACTTTCTTCTGGAATTTGTCTTTGATCTCTCGGTGATCGCCTTGCATCTGAGCGGATGGGCGGAGGAGTGGATTTTGTGGGCGACCACGGAGTTCAACTTCCTCGAACTCCCCGATGCGTTTTGTACCGGGTCGAGCATCATGCCGCACAAGAAGAATCCAGACGTGCTGGAGTTGATTCGTGGCAAGGCGGCCCGAGTGGTCGGCGATTTGCAGCAACTCCTGGTGCTGGTGCGAGGTTTGCCCCTGGCGTATAATCGCGATCTGCAAGAGGACAAAACGGCACTCTTCGATGCCTTCGACACGGTGGCGGCTTCGCTTGAGCTGGCGGCTCCTCTCATTGCCCAGACGCGTTTCCGCCGTGACGTAATCGCAGCTCGACTTGAAGATGGCTACCTCGATGCGACCACGTTGATGGAATACTGCATCTCTCAGGGAGTCCCGATGCGGGCCGCTCATGAGGCAGTTGGCAAGCTGGTCCGGCTGTGTGAAGAACGCGGTTGTCGGTTGGCGGATCTCTCCGCCGACGTCTATGAAAGTGTGCGCCCGGGGCTGTCGAGCGGGGTATACCAGGTATTAGGAGTGGCCAACGCCCTGCAAGCCTTCCGCAGCTTCGGCTCGACCGCGCCGACCCAGGTCGAGAGCCAGGTGACGTGGTGGCGACAACAGTTGGGTATCGGTTGACCCTCCGGATCGTCTGAGCGCAGCACGGCGCAAGGCGGTCTTTCCTTTCAGGATTGCATCATGGATCATTTTCACTATCGAGATCGTTCGCTTTTTTGCGAGGATGTTGCGGTTCGCGAGCTGGCCGATAATTACGGCACTCCGCTCTATGTCTACAGCAAGGCGACCTTGCTGCACCACCTGAGCGAGATTCAGCGCGCCTTCGCCCCGGTTCAACCGCTGATCTGCTACAGCGTGAAGACCAACGGGAACATCCACCTGTGCCGGCTGATGGCGCAGGCAGGCGCGGGGTTCGACGTCACCAGCGGAGGCGAGCTCTACCGGGCCATCACCGCGGGAGGGGTCGGCGACAGGATCGTTTATGCCGGGGTTGGGAAGACCAACGTCGAATTACGGTATGCCCTCGACACCGGAGTCTTTCTCTTCAATGTCGAAAGCGAGGGCGAGCTTCATGCACTGGCCGCCGTTGCGCAGAAGGTGGGCCGCCCTGCCTCCGTGGCGTTGCGGGTCAATCCCGATCTCCCACCGAAGACGCACACGAAAACCGACACCAGCGTCAAGGGAGTCAAATTCGGGTTGGATATCGACACCATCCTCGATGTCGCGCGCACGGTAGTAGGCAATCCGCATGTGCACGTGATTGGTTTGCACATGCACCTTGGTTCGCCCATTCTGAGCGCGGAGCCCTATCGCGCGGGAATCGAGAAGGGGCTGGTCCTGATCGAGCGCCTGCGCGAACAGGGACACCCCATTCGCGTATTGAACATGGGTGGGGGATTCGGGATCCACTACCGCAAACAGGAAGCGCTCCCGGCGACTGCGTTCGCCGCGGAGATTCTTCCTGGGGTGCAGAAAAGTGGTTGTAAACTTGTTCTGGAGCCCGGCCGCTTTATTGTCGGGAATGCGGGCATCCTGGTGAGTCGGGTGATTTACACCAAGGACTCGGGCGGTAAGCATTTCATCATCCAGGATGCGGCGATGAACGACCTGATCCGACCGACGCTGTACGATTCGTTTCATCGAATCTGGGCCGTTGAGCCGCCGGCGAGCGTGCCGGTACAGCCGGCGGACTACGAAGTGGAGATCCCCGGTACGCGCAAGGCCGACGTGGTCGGACCGGTGTGCGAATCGGGCGATTTTCTGGCCAAGGATCGGCATTTACCCGCGTTGATGCGTGGCGATCTGCTCGCCACTTTCAGCGCCGGAGCTTATGGCATGGCCATGAGTTCCAACTACAACTCGCGGCCTCGGGCCGCCGAGGTACTCGTTGATGGCAACAAGCACCAACTCATTCGCCGTCGCGAGACCTACGCCGATCTGGTTCGTCCAGAAATTGAAGTGTAACCCTTCGGTTCCTGTCGTCTCGTCACCCTTCGAGCCGCCCTCGTGAGGGTTGGCGAGACAATGGGAAGGGAAGGTTGGGAGGCATCTCGCGCATGATCTCATCCCTGTCCCGTCTGGCTCTCGCTGGTTGTTTGGTCCTCCTGGTGGCTCCGCTGGCTCGCACACAGCCACCCCCGAAACGCGACGATCCCGGTGATTATCGCCGGTTTTTCAAGCAACCTCGCACCGCCGAGGAGTACTGGATCGCGCTGAACTTCGAGATCGAGGTCGGGCGCTATGACCTCGCCGCTCGGCATCTGGCCGGATTGCTCGCCATCAAGGACCTAAGCGATGCCGATTTACTCAAAATCCACGACAAGGAGGGCATCTCGGCATTTATCAAACTACGTCTGATTCCCAGGTGGGACGACGACCCGCGGGTGAACGCCCAGGCATTCAAGGATGTGGAAACGCTGATCACCAGGGTGAGCGATGCGGTTCGCAAGATCATCACCGATCCCAAGCGAATCGCCGCCCTGGTGCAGAATCTGAGCGGGGAACCGGATGGCTATCGCTATGCGGTGCGCGAACTCTACAAGGCAGGCGCAGTGGTGGTTCCCCCCTTGATCACCGAACTGCGCGGGAAACTCGGTGCCCAGCGACGACCGTTACTCGATGCCCTGGCCGAACTGGGACCAGATACCGTTCCCCCCCTGCTGGCCGCGCTGGACATCAAGGACGACGATCTCCGCGTCGATCTGATCCGGGCGATCCGCAAGCGCAAGGATTTTCTCATGCTGCGCCAGCGGGGGATGGATCCCGCCCCCTTCCTCTGGCCGTTGGCGGCTCCCAACGAACCCTCGCCCAATGTTCGCCGCACCGCCCTCGATGCCTTGACGGTTCTCTACGAGGCGGGCGACGCCAGTCAGTTGCCGCAGGCGAAGGTTGCGCTCACCAGGGAAGCGGAGAAATACTACCAGCACAAGGTGCGTTTCCCCGATGCGCAGAAGGTTGCAATCTGGCGCTGGGATGGGCAGAAGGTCTTCCGCGATGATTCCTTCAATGCCAGCACCGCCGAGGAATACTATGCGCTCCGGTTTGCAAAGCAGGCGCTGGCGATCGATTCGACCTACTTCCCCGCGCAGGTGGTCTTTCTGAGTGCCGCCATCGACAAGGGCTATGAGAAGCCCTCAGCAGAGCGCCCCCTGGGAACGCTGAAAACCCCGGTCCGAGATCTCCTTGCCTCCGTCAGCCCCGAACTGATTCGAGTGGTTCTTGATCGCGCCCTGGTGGACAAGCGAACGCTGGTGGTGCTTGCGACAGCCGAGGTCCTCGGAGGGATGGCCGACAGACGCACGCAGCAGCCGACCAACAAGGGAGATGCTCCTCTGGTCCGTGCCCTGGACTATGGCGATCGGCGAGTGGAGTTTACCGCCGTGGACTCGTTGCTCCGCATTCCCGGTCCGCCTCCGGAAAAGGTTCATGCCCGCATGGTCGAGATCCTGGCGCGCACTCTGAGCGTGGATGCGGCCACTCGCACCCAGGCCCGCTTCCTCGTTGGCTGTACCGACGCAGAACTGCGCCTCCGCATTGGTCAAACGGTGGAGAAGGTAGGCGGAGATGCCATCCTGGTGAGCAACGGCAAGGATCTGCTGCGCCGGTTGAACGCGTCCAGCGATATCGACGGCATCATCTTCGATTCCACCTTACCCGGGCCCGGGTTGCATTCGCTGCTGGCCCAGTTGCATGCAGATGTTCACGCCCGGCGCTTACCCGTCTTGCTGGTGGCGATTCCTGAATCAAGAGCGAGCCACGATCTCCTGGTGCAGATCGCTGCAACTCAACGTGAACTGCAGGCGCTTCAATCCGCACCCTTGCCAGAGCGAACGCGCAACCCTTTCCTGCTCGCCCCGGATCTTCGCGCCCAGAATCGTGCCCCCGATGATCGATTTGACAAGGACCGCAAAAAGCAAGTCGCGGCCCTGCAACAGCAACTCCTGCACCTGGAGGATCGCTACACCTTCGAGGCCAGCATGCGCGAAGAGAGCCTGAAACGCTTTGTGACGCGCTATCCCCAGGTTCGTGTCATCTCCGCGGTGTTGGCAACCAATGCGAACGAGTTGCGTCTGCAGATGGACGACAAGCAGGGAGCCCAGACGGCGCCGGCTCTCTCGGCGGCCGAACGCAAGCAATATGCCGAACAGGCGCTGCGCTGGCTGGCCCGAATGGCCCAGGGTGAATTGCGCGGCTATCCCGTGAGCATGGCCTCCGATGCGGTGCTCAAGGCCCTCCCTGGACTCAAGGTGAGCGAAGCCGCACTGAACGATGCCCTGCACGTGGTGGGGAAGATTCCAGGCGTGCGCGCTCAATCGGAACTGATCACCGTGGTACTCGACGATAAGCGCCCGGTGCCGGTGCGCATTGTCGCGACAGACGAACTGCTCCAGCACCTGCAACTTTTTGGTCACCCGAACGTCGCGCAGGCAAAAACCCTGCTCGAGACGCTCCAACTCCAGGTAAAACAGAATATGGACCCAGTGCTGCGGAGCAAAATGGTCTTGCTGGTGGGAAGCTTGAAACCAGGCGAGACCACCACGGGGGAACGGCTCAGGGGTTACACCCCGGCTGCCCCGGGGGCCGCGCCTCCCCCTGCACCGCCGGTGCCTCCAGCCAGAGGCAACTAATCACACGAACGCCCCGCGCGAGTCTTTCACCGCGCGGGGCGTTTTCCTGCGCTCAGGACGGCGGCAGGCAAATGTAGGCGATCGACGTGTACAGCACCAGTCCCACACTGAAGATGGTGGCCATGAGCAGAACGATGACCTTCCCTGCCGTTACATCGTCCTTGTGGAAATTGGCCCATTCCTGCTCGGAGAAAGGGTTGGCAGCGGGGTTGCCGTGGCCATGGTTGGTTTCCGTCATGAGATACTCGCTCTCGTTCAGAGTTTCGTCGATCCGTAGCTGACGCCCGCCTCGCTGGCGCAGGTCCAGGGATCTGTCTCTCTGACGATATAGGACGATTCCCCCGAGGAAGTCAAGTCAGGCACCGCGCCGGTTGCCGCGCACACTCCTTTCGACGAGGATAAGCACAGGCACAAAGGAGAGGATCGACATGACAGCCGTGCTTGTGGTGGGAACGCGGAATGTGAAGAAGCGCCAGGAGATCCTGGAGATCCTGGCGGATCTGCCCCTTGAGGTGCGCGATCTAACCGCGTACCCCGAGGCGCCCGAGGTGCACGAAGATGGCGACACCTTCGAGGCCAACGCGCGCAAGAAAGCGGTCGAACTGGCCACCCACCTGAACCACTGGGTGCTGGGAGAGGATAGCGGCCTGGTGGTCCCCGCGCTCAAGGGACGACCGGGGGTCTACTCCGCCCGCTATGCTGGGGTTCAAGGCGACGACGCCGGGAACAATCGCAAGCTCCTCGCGGAACTTGCCCCGCTGCCGGACGACAGCCGCGGCGCCTATTACGTCTGCTGTGCGGCCCTGGCAGATCCTCAGGGCCAGGTGCTGGCGGTGATCGAAGGACGCTGTCATGGCGTGATTCTGCGGGAAGCCCGTGGCACCGGCGGTTTTGGCTATGATCCGCTCTTCGAGATTCCCGAATACCACCAGACATTCGGCGAACTCAGTGCCCGTGTCAAACACGCTCTGAGTCATCGGGGCCGGGCGTTAGCGCAGCTGCACCCCATCATCCGCCGGCTGCTGGCCACCACGGGGATGGAGTGACAGCTCACTGACAGCGAGAGGGAAGTTTCTCGCCAATCTGGCCGCGCGAGCCTACATTAGTCTCCGGTTCCTTGACGCCAATCCCCTTCTCTCCAGCAGACGAGGCATCTCATGAATCGTCGACAATTTATCCAGGCGAGCGGGGCCGGGCTGGCCCTGACAGCCACCGATGCCCTCGCCCTTGCCGACACCAGGGCTCGGCGCGTCGGTCTCATCGGGTGTGGCTGGTACGGGAAATGCGATCTCTTTCGACTCCTGCAGGTGGCTCCTGTGGAAGTCGTTGCCCTCTGCGATGTGGACAAGCAGATGCTCGCCGAGGCGGCTGACCTGGTCTCGCAGCGGCAGAAATCCGGCAAAAAACCACGCACCCATGGCGATTATCGCGAGATGCTCAAGGAGAAGGATCTCGATATCGTCCTGGTCGATACCCCGGATCACTGGCACGCTCTGCCCATGATCGCCGCCTGTGAGGCCGGAGCTGACGTGTGGGTCCAGAAGCCGATCAGTGTGGATGTCGTCGAGGGACAGGCGATGGTAGCCGCCGCCCGCAAACACAAGCGCGTGGTCCAGGTGGGTACACAACGCCGCAGTACCCCGCACCTGATCGAAGCGCGCGATCGCTTTCTCAAGCCAGGATTGCTCGGGACGATCGGCCTGGTGGAGATCTGTTGCTACTACCACATGCGCGCCCGGGAGAATCCCCCGGACTCCAAACCGCCCGAGTATCTCGACTACGAGATGTGGACCGGGCCCGCGCCGATGCGCCCGTACAACGAGCTGGTGCACCCGCGCCGTTGGCGGGCGTTCATGGAGTATGGGAACGGCATCATGGGCGACATGTGTATTCACATGCTCGACACGGTACGCTGGATGCTTGACCTGGGCTGGCCCAGGCGCATCTCCTCGGCCGGCGGCATCCTGGTCGACAAGAAGAGCAAGGCCAACATTACCGATACACAATCGGCCACCTTTGATTTCGACAACCTCCAGGTGAACTGGCAGCACCGCACCTATGGCCAGGCACCCGATCCGAAATATCCCTGGGGCGCTACTTTTTATGGCGACAAGGGGACCCTCAAGGTGAGCGTGAACAGCTACGACTTCACCCCCATCGGACGGGGCAAAGCGGTGCATGGCGATGTGGTGATGGAACTCGACAAATATCCGGTCGATCGTACGGAGAAGGATCTGGAACGACACGTGGCTCCGGCCATCCGCGGGCACATGATCGACTTCCTCAAGGCGATCGAGGCACGCAGCAAGCCAGTTGCCGACATTGAACAGGGGCACATTTCGACGGCGAGCTGTATTCTGGCGAATCTCTCGCAACGGCTGGGCCGAACGCTCACCTGGGATCCGGTCAAGCAGCAAGTGGTGGGCGACGCCGAGGCGAACAAACTGCTGCGCCGACCATATCGCAAACCCTGGATTCACCCTGAAGTGTGAGGCTAGCGCGCGCCAGGAGTCATCGAGAACTGGGGTACAAACCCGGTTCTCGATGACTCCTGGCTGACTGTCCACCCTCTGTCACTTGCCCTGGACACTGAGCCGCACCGTTACTGGAAGATGGTCACTGTAGCCGGTGCTTTTTTTCTCGTTGAAGCCCTCGGGGCACCCTTCCCGATCGGCAGAGAGGGTGACGATGGTGGCCGATGCAGGGTCGCACATCCATCCGCCTTTTTCCAGCAAACCAGGAGAAACCACGATCTGGTCGAAGAGCCAGTGTTTCCCCTCGTAGCAGAGGGTTCCCTTCCCCGCGAACGCTGGACCGGCGAAAAGATTGAACATCGACGGTTCCGGGGAAATCTTGCGCAGCAGATTCTCCTCTGTGGTTGTGTGGAGATGTTTGGTGACGCTGGCATCCTGCGGAGTGTCGTTGAAGTCCCCGCACACCAGCAGATCCACCTGGGCATTGCTTGAATACATCGCGCGGAAGCGCCCATAGATCATATCGGCATAGCGGGCGCGACTGGTCCCTTCCTCGGGTTTGTCCGTCAGGCGCGAGGTCCAGTGGCTGGCGATCACCACCAGTTCCTGCCCATTGACAACGAGATGTCCTTCCAGGATGCGGAGCCGACTCCCCAGCAGCACCGTGCGATCGCGCACGACGGGGAGGCGCGTGAGAATCACGGTGGCGATGTCGCGCCCACCGTGTGGATTCAGATAGAGCAGATTCTTGTACGGTTCCGCTCGATTCCCCAGTTTCTCGTTGAGGTGCTCCTGGAGCCGGGTCGCGGCGTTCTGATTCTCCACCTCGGCCAGAGCCAGGATATCCGGCCCCTTGCCGCCATTCAGCTGCAGCAACACCTTGCCCAGATTCTCCACCTTTCTCTGGAAGAGTTCCTTGTTCCTCGAAAAGAGTTGATCGTAGTGCTTGTCGGGGTCGCGTTTGAGCCCGTTATCCTCGTCGTCGAAGAAGTTCTCGACATTCCAGAAACAGAAGAGATATTCGCCAGGTTGGCCGGCTTCGGTTGACGGGTTGGAATCGCTGTTGAGCAAGGTGAGCAGAACACCAATGAGCACCACCAGCGCTGCGATCGCTGTCCCCAGGATGGTTTTGAATTGATTGTTCATCTTCCCCCTCCGGTGTCGTGGAACTGTGGTTGCCCTCCTCGCCAGGAATGTTATAGTGCCGGTCGGACTGCGGCGGCGATGCCGCGCGGAGCGGGTGCGTAAAGGAGTCGGTTGATGAAGGATGCAAGCAAACTACTGTGGCTGGTCGTCGGTCTGGCCCTCGGCGGCAATGCGGTGGCGCTGTGGGTGCACCGCCCGCAGCAGGCCCGTGCCGGAACCTGTGATCGGTTCGAGGATTATGTTATGTGTACTGGCGCGGTCGCCACCGACCTGCGCACTCCCATGGATGGCGTCTGGCTTCTTGACTATCGCGCTGGTAAGCTGCTAGGAACCGCCATCGATCGCGCCCAGGGGAAGATCATTGGCTGGGCGGAGGTGGATCTGGTCAACGAATTTGGCATTCCGCCCCGCGCTAATGTGCACTTTCTCATGACCACCGGCCAGATCTCTGGCAGTCAGGCGGCGCTGTACGTCGCCGAGACCACCTCCGGGAAGTTTGGCGTCTACACCATGGGTCCGCGCCCCGATGGCAAGGCCGGAGTGATGATTAAACGACATGATCTGGTCCTGTTCCGCCAGCCTCCCAAGAACGAATGACCCGAGAGGAGACCGAGGAAGGGGACACGAACACCTTTCTTCGGCAATTACGCAACCGCATCCAGAACGACACCATGGCCGACACTACACGCTCGGAATCACCGCCCTCGCGGTCCGAAGAAGAAAAACTGGCTCACGCCCTGGTGAGCCGCGGGCTGCTCACGCGCGACGAGGTCGACCAATGTCGCGGCGAGCAGCCCGTTTCTGCGCAGGCGTTTCTTAAACGGCTCGTCGAACAGGGATTTCTCACTCTCAACCAGGCGCTGCGGGCCCGCCAGGAACTTTCGCAACTGCTCAACCAGCAGATCCCCGGTTTTCAGATGCTCGAAAAGCTGGGGCAAGGGTCAATGGGGACGGTCTTCAAGGCGCGTCAGTTGAGCATGAATCGGCTCGTGGCGATCAAGGTTCTCAATCCGCGTTCCACCACAAAAATCGACTATCTGGATCGGTTTCGGCGCGAAGCGCGGGTGGCGGCCCGTCTCAGCCATAACAACATTGTGCAGGCCATCGATGTCGGCTCCGCCGGCAACTTTCACTACTTTGTGATGGAGTATGTGGAGGGCACCACCATCCGTGACGCCCTCGATGCCAAGAAACTCTACGAGGAACGAGAAGCGGTCGAGATTATCCTGCAGATCGCCCAGGCGCTGGAACACGCCTATCGGCGCGGGTTAATCCATCGAGATATCAAGCCCGCCAACATCATGTTGACTCCCGAGGGGATCGCCAAACTCGCAGATCTGGGGATGGCACGCGACACCAACGATGCCGACCTGATCCGTCAGGAACGCGGACTGGCCATCGGCACCCCCTACTACATCTCCCCTGAACAGATCGCGGCGCGACCCGATATCGATGTGCGCGCCGACCTCTACTCACTGGGCGCCACCTTCTATCACATGGTGACGGGACGGCCGCCCTACCTTTACCGCGATGTGGAAAAGGTGTTCCAGGCACACCTGGAGGAACCTCTGGTACCGCCCGATCATCTGCAACAGCGGCTCTCTTCGGGGCTGGGCGAGGTGGTGGAACTCCTGCTCGCCAAGGATCGCAAGCAGCGCTACCAGACCCCCGAGGATTTAATTATCGATCTGGAATGTCTTTTGAATGACACGCCACCTCGTCTCGCGCGACAGAAGATCGAGGCTTCCACGCTCAAGGCGCTCGCCGAAGGAACCGACGAGGAGGAGAGTGAAGCGGCCGAGTCCAGTTCGCAGGGTCCGGGGTGGGTCTGGGTTGCCATCCTGGGCAGCTTGCTCGCCCTCAGCGCGCTGGTCAATCTGATTCTGCTGGTGCGCAAGTAGAGGCACCTTGCCTCTACTCCTCGGGGTAGCGATGCCGTTCCCCCTCGGGGCGTGGTTGGCGCATCATCAGATCGCTCACCGCCAGACGCGGGTCCTTGTCCTCGTACAGCACGCGATAAACCTCGGTGGTGATCGGCATTTCGATCGCCATCCGGGCGGCTCGGTCATGCACGCTCCGCGCAGTGTACACCCCTTCGGCGATCTTCGGCATGTTGCGGACAATTTCGGCCAGCTTTTCCCCGCGCCCCAACCGCTCGCCGACCAGCCGATTGCGCCCGTGCCGACTGACACAGGTGGTGATCAAATCTCCCACGCCGGCCAGGCCGATGAACGTGTCGGTTTCCGCGCCGAGTGCCACCCCAAATCGCGTCATCTCGGCCAATCCCCGGGTGAGCAACGCGGACTTGGCATTGTCACCCAGTTCCAGCCCATCTCCGATCCCCGCAGCGATACCGATGACATTCTTCAATGCCCCAGCGAGTTCCACGCCGATGATGTCCGGGTTGGTGTACACCCGAAAGCGCTCGGTGCGGAACACGCGCTGAATCCACTGAGCAAGATCAAGATTACTGCTGGCAACGACGACCGAGGCGGGGAGTCCTCGGCTGATTTCCTCGGCATGACTGGGCCCGCTCAGGACCGCCACCTCCTCGGCGCCGAGCATCTGCTGAAGAATCTGGGTGGGGCGGAGAAATGTCTCGTTTTCCAGCCCCTTGGTGAGGGAAACCACGGGAGGCGCAGCGATGCCCAGAGCCGTGATCTGCTGCAGGGTAGAACGCAGATAAATGGTGGGAATCGCGGAGACCCAGAGGGCGGCATCCGCTGTGGCATGGGCAACATCCCCGGTAAGTTCCACGCTGGGCGGAATGGGAACGCCGGGGAGAAGCCGCACATTTTCGCGATGCTGCTGCAGGACCTGGGCATTCTCGGGGCGCGCGCTCCAGAGCACAACGCGATGTTCGGACCGGGCGGCGAGCAGCAGGGCAATCGCGGTTCCCCAGGCGCCGTCGCCGAGAATAGTGATTTTGAGTGTCATGCCATCCCCTGGGGCCGTCCGGCCAGAAGAGCGAGCCAGTTTTCGTCGAAGTCCTGCAACGCCTCTGGTCGATGGAGAAGGATGTCGCCTGGGAGGGTTTCGTGACATCGGGTCACGAGGGCCAGTTCGACGGGAAACAGGTTACGGAGTCGCGCAAATGGCAGCACATCTTCACCTCTACCCCGCGTCACAGGAAGCCCAACCCGAGGGTCCTCCGCCCGTTGTTCACGTGCGACTGGCGGATCTGCTGCCACTGGTGGCCCTCGCCCATCGGCAAAATTATATGTGGCTCCAGGATTTCCTCGACGACGAGGTGGTGATCACCGAGGATCTCTACGAGGTCCTGCGCTCGTTCCGCGCGTACCGTCCCTCGGCCTGAGCGTTGGTCCGCAGCGATGCGCCCGCTGGCGCATCGCTGGGGCGGATCAAATCTCGTCCGCTTCTCCCTCGTTCCTGAGCAGGTCGGGTTTGCCAAATTGACTGAGGTCAATCTGCCCCCGCACCTCGCTTTCCAGCAGTTTCAAGCGCCGATCCATCTCCCGTAGTTTGGCCTTCAGGGTGATGACCTCACTGCTCATGTCCTCGACCGGTTTCAGCCGCGGAACCTCGGGGTAACCCAGTTGCCGCTGCAACGCCGCAAAGAGATAGAGAGGATCCCGATCGCGATTGGCCCGCGCGATGCGCCCTTCCTTCGTCCCGAACAGCGGCGGAACCGGGGGTGAATAGTCAGCATCCTGACGCCGTTGCTCGGTCACATAGAGATCCGAGCGAAGATAAACAAGATCCGCAAAATCAACAATTCCCACCTGCTGTCGCACCAACTCCAGGTACGCTTTCCAGTCGCCGTCGTACTGCGGATCGGCAGCCATCGCCAGCAAGCCGTCGTCGTACCCCAATCGATTGCGACTGATCACCTCGAACTGATAAACAAAGAGCCCTGCCGACGTGATTTGCTGGGACCGATAATGCGCCTCGCGTTCCAGCACCAGCAAGGCCGTATCGGTGTTGAATCGTAGGGTGGCTATCTCACTGCAAGCAATGATGAACGCCTGGTAGGGTGTGAAATAATGCCCGAGGCGTTTGAAGCCCGAGGAGAGCAATCCCGAGTGTTTCAATTCCGTGGCCAGAAATTGAATCGCATAGGGGAGACGGGTGGTGGCCAGGATTTCCTGATCGATTCGCTCGAGCACTTCCTGTGTCGCCACATTGGTTGCCAACCGTTCGCGCAAGGTGCGAAAGAAATACGCCTGTTCGATGTATTCTTCACGATCCAACACGGTGGCGGTCGTCATAGGTGCCGCTCCCGGGAGTTTCGATCATTGGAGTCCGACACAGCAGATAATATATTCCTGCCCCAACGCTGCCCAGCGCAAAGGCGGAGGAGAACACCACCTGGGGTCCATTGCTCTGCTCCAACCAGGCTGCCATCAGCGGGAGAATTCAGCCAAAAGCTCCTTCCACAGGTGGTGTCCCTTGGTTGTTTGTCGGGCCTGTGAAGCGAGGCAGATCTGTCTGAACGGACTCCACAACGCCACGCCAGGACTGAGAAAGAACTCGGTGCACAGGACCGTTCCTCTCGTGCGGTTCAAAGCCAGATAGCGAACCCGCCGGGAGTGAGAGAACGGTGTCGTGTTCCTGCCGCCTGCTATAGTAAAGACGGGTGGTCCCGAGAATCAGGAGTCTGCATCCCATGAGCCAGCGCGTTCTCAGTATCGGACAGTGCATGGCCGATCATTCGTACCTGAGCTACACGGTCAAGCGATACTTTCCCGTGGAGGTGTTGCCCTGTCCGTGCGCTGAGCAAGCACTCAAACGATTGCAAGAAGAGTCGTTTGTGTTGGTGCTGGTGAATCGTGTTTTTGATGGGGATGGGGATTCCGGGGTGGATTTTATTCGGCGAATCAAGAGCGACCCTGCTCTCGCAACGGTGCCGATCATGCTGGTGAGCAACTACGCCGACGCCCAGGAGGAGGCCGTTCGCCACGGGGCCCTGCCGGGGTTTGGCAAGGAGGGACTGGGGAAACCGAGCATGGTCGCAACGTTGGCGAAGGTCCTGGGCCCAGCGCACAACAGTTAATCCGCAGACCGCGGCCCGAACAGAATGCCTCGGGCGACCGCCTGCGGATCAACCGTTTTTAGCGAGACAACATCTCTTCTTAGTAGCGGATCTCAAGACCAGCGTTGATACCCTGGACCCAGACGTCCAGATCCCGCATGTTGATGACCGGCTGGGTGACGGCGATCGTCTGCGTGGAACCGGCGACACTCACCTGAGTGTCCAGGCTCGCGAGAGCGGTCTGCCCGCCCGGGCGAACCACGTGCTGGAGATACATCGCATCGTAACCGATGTGCACCCGGATCGCCTGGCCAATCTGATAACCCGCCTTGAAGTTGATTTCAGGAATGCAGGCGACGCGCGTCCGACTCTGCGAACCCTGATCGCCCGGACCGCTCAGCAAGCCCCCCGCGGCGTTGGTCAGACCCGCCCCGGTTCCGGCGAAGTTGGTCACTCCGAGGACGGTCAATTGCTGGCGCATCCCACCCAGCGCCACCTTGGCCCGTGCGTTGAAGAAGAAGCCGCCACAGGCAGTATCCATCTCCACGCCAACCTGAGGCCCGAAGAACTGGTTCTGCACCTTGATGGAATCGAAGGTGGTGAAGTTGAGCGGATCGGGGAAATTGGTGCCGGCTGGATCCGTCGCGCCGGCCGGCTTGGTCAACGTGACCACATTGGTCACGCTGGTGGACTCTTCCAGTTCGGTGTAGCGCACCCCGGTAAGGGCACTGAACATGATCGGGCCATAATAGCATCCACGACGAGTCACGTTCAGATCAGCCCCCCAGAGCTGGCTCTTGAAATCTCCACTAACGAATGAATTGGCCTGACGGGGAAAAACCACGGGCTGAGTGACCTGGATCGCCCCGCCGTTCGGGGTTCCCACCACAAGGATATTGTTCAGGCCAGTGTTGATCACGAAGGGATTGCTATTGTTCTGGGAAGAAAGCGAAAAGTTCTTGCTCCCCTGTTCCAGGACGAATCCACCCAGTTCCAACCCCCACTCCTTCTCCGCGCCAAAATTAACCCCGATGGTGGCGCGCACACCAACCTGTTCCCCCAGGTCGAGTGAGCGGGTGGACGGAAAAGAGGGAGTGTTGACGATCGACACCGGGAGGAGGTTATTCACCTGCACCCCTTGCTGAATCGTTGTTACGGGAATGACCCCCGCAGGCACCGTGGAGACGAGGGCAGGGAGGTTCGCGTTGCGCAAGTTCCACAACAGGAATTCACCACGCGCGAAGGCGGTGAATGGACTGTGGCCGTCTTCGGGGAGGGTAATCCCGGTTTCCACATCTTCCATGTGAGGATCGTAGTAGCCGATCACAGGGGAAGTAGGCGCAGGTGCGGTAGTTTTTGGAGCAGCCGTGGGAGCTGGTCCCTGGGCGACGACCGAGCCGGTGCCCACCACAAGGGCGGCGATGGCGCGAACAAACCACGATTTCATGTGTGTCCCCCGTTAGGTAACGGAACCTTTTGGGTTTATGTCGAGGAACCAGATCGTCCTTTACTGTCGCCTTTGTGGATCTCAACAGATGCAATAGCGGTACCGACCGTTCCGATTGTAGTTATCGGCACAATGGCGGCGGTTGATAAGCCGCAGATGAAATGTCAAGAGGAATTCGCGCAGGAGTGAAAGTGGCGTTGTGTTCAATGAAGAATGTGTGTGAAGGAGGGGAATCCACGAACTCGGGCCAGAGGAGGAAAAGTCTCCGGGCGCGCGTTACTCGCGCCTCAAAACATAGCGCATGACAAACACCACATGAATGGAGGTTCCGGCCAGATCAAAGAAGTGCATCACTTCGTGGGGGCGCAGGAAGGGAGCGTAGAGCATGGGCCAGTTCAAGGCATCACAAACGGCGCCCGTGGTGTAGAGAATCCCGCCCAGAGCACCAAGGGCCATCGCCCGTACCCCCACCGCCCGGATCAGTGGAACGATCGGCGTGACTCCCAGCCACCCCATGGCGATATAAATCACCACGCTCAGCCAGTGCGGTCCCAGGGGCAGCAGCCACTTCAGAGCAATTCCCACCACGGCAGTCCCCCACATCAGCAGCAGGAGAATGACGCGCAGGTTACCCCGCAAAAGGACGGCAAAAACGGGCGTATAGGTTCCCGCAATCAGCACGTAGATCGCGCTATGATCCAGACGCCGGAAAAAATCGATCGTTTCCTCGGGACTGCGCACGGCATGATAGGCGCCGCTCGCACCGTAAAGGAGCACCATGCTCAATCCGAAGCAGACAATACTCCAACGGCGCAGGCGATCCCCCGCGGTCAGACGCCAGAACAGAGCGGTCACATACAGGGCGGCGACACAGCCCAGGAGATGGCTTAACGAACTCACGGGGTCGCGCAGCAACAGAGGAGAACCCATCGCTCGAATAAACTCCTTTGGCATTGAGAGAAAGGAGGAGCGCGACTCCGTCCTGGTCCCACGGTTGATTATTGTAGCAAGAAAGTTCTCTGGACAACATCACGCGTTTTTGGCATAGCCTCCCTCTCTCAACCACATCTCGCGATTCAGGGCGACACCGCATGGGGGATATCCGGTGTGCGCTGTTCTTTGCAAGGGGGAGCCATGCGCCGAATGGGGTTATGGAGCGTGATCGCCACGCTGTGTCTGGGCCTGTGCGTCCCGGGAGGGCGTGCCGCCGAGCACGACTCCCCCAAACCGTCCTCCTCGCCCAGTTGGTGGGACCGGCTCTGGCCGCACGAGCACAAGCCGGAGCCCAAGGTCGAGGCCGAGGAAGAGAAGACGGAGAAGGAAACTGCCGCCAGCGCCAGCGACAAATCGGCCCAGCTCGTGGAGCAGGCGCGCGAAACACGCGAAAAGGCCAAGGCGGATCTGATGCGCCGTCAGGCAGTGTGCGATCGCTTGCAGCAAATCGCCCTGGAAACCGAGGATCTCGACCTGCAGAAGCGGGCGGAGGAACTCAACGAGCGCGCCTGGTCGCTTTACCTGAAACAGACCGCGCACTTGCCGACCATCCCGGGGAAAGAAGCGCCGCCAACGGATGAACAGCCCGAGCGAAGCGACCCGCAACCGCGGAGCAAGACCGTCGCGAAGGACGCCCCTGTCCCAGCGATCCCTCGAAAGGAGAAGCCATGAAAAAGGCGACACTGACCCTGGTGCTGGTGATTGCCCTTTCGGGGCTGGGGTGCCTCGGACCACAAACGGTGGCAGAGACCAAGGACAAACTCCCCGCGCCTCCTCCACCGATGGAAGAGTTCACCGCCCAGAAGCCCGTCGAACCGCCTGCGGTGACTCCCAGCGACGTCACTGCAGCAAACGCGCGGGAGATCTGCAAGCGATTGCAAAGCGAGATCGATCGCGAGCAAACCACCCAGGAGTGAATGCCTCTGAGCAAAAGCTCTCCTCCCCTTTTCGGGATATCGGGGGCGCCTGAAAAGGGGAGGGGCGAGCGTTCTCGTCGTGCGAGCAGGCATCCCCTGCTTTCATGGCAACGGCCAGAAGTAAACACGGGGCGAACGGTTGAAGTAATCTCCCCCGTCCACCACCTGAGAGCCGTCCCAGAGGGAGATGTGCCCGGAGCCGGAATAGCCGCTAATCGTATCAAAGAAAATAATCCCTTTGCGATTAGCGATCTTGGTGGGATTCTCCACGTGGGTCGCGCGCCCTAGTTTCTTGGCGAAGATGTGGGCCAGTTCGTTCGCTCTAACCGGAAGCCCGTACCACTCTGCATTCGCTTTCACAGTGCGGAAAAAGTGCCGGTCGGTTTTCCAGATCGCGTAAGCCAATCGGACCGCGCAGGTATTTGGTGAAGAGTCTCCCCACTCCCTCGCCGCGTAGTCCTTGAACCCATCAGGCGCCGTGGTGCTGTAATTCTGGTTTACCTTGGTGAAAGTTATCTTTGCCATAGGGGAAATCCTCCAGGGCATTGTCGGCATGAGCAGACCGCCCTTCCCTGCGCCTGGAAGTATGCCAGGCGGTGGCTCCTTGGTCTCGGGCAGAACCAGGCCCACTGCGCGGGCGGATCCGCCCAGGTTCTCCCAATCCTTCAAGCAACTGGTGCATGAGCGCGCAACAGGTTCAGCACCTCCTCGTCCTCGACCTGAGTGAAGTCCTCGTAGAACTGTCCGATGCCCCAGAAGTGCTCTGGCGCAAGCAGGCAGACCAGGGTATCACACCAGCTGCGAATCTCGGTGAGGCGGTTATGGGGTGCCACCGGAACCGCCACAATCACTTCGTGCGCTTTTTCCCCACGAACCACGTGCAAGGCGGCGAACATCGTCGACCCCGTGGCGATCCCATCATCGGTGACAATGACTGATCGTCCTTCCACGGAGACACGAGGACGCACCTGGCGAAAGAGCTTTTGCCGACGCGCAATCTCGGCCATCTGATAACGACGTTCGGCCTCCAGATAATCCGTATCGTCGCCCAGGATCACACGGGCGTGATCCTTGAGATAGACCTCTCCATCCTCGGAGACAGCACCCAACGCCAGTTCAGGCTGGTCCGGTGCGCGCAATTTGCGAGCCAGGACAATATCGAGATCGGCGCCGAGTTGATCCGCGAGCACGGCACCAAGCACGACTCCGCCTCGGGGAATGCCGAGCACGACCGGCTCGCGCAGAGGTCGGCGTTTCAACTGCTGCGCGAGCTGGAGGGCCGCATCTTCACGATTGCGAAACATGATGCTCTCCTTCTCGCCAAAAGCCGTCTCAGGATGCGCTCATCCCTGGGCCGCCACCGGCTGATTCGCGGAAGCAAGATACTGGCTGAACCAGTTCCTGGCCAGTCGCGCCACCTCTTCGAGCGCCCCGGGCTCGGGAAAGAGGTGCGTCGCCCCGGGAATCACCACCAGCTGACGCGGACAACGCAGCGCCCGATAGGCCTGTTCGTTCAATTCGAGAACGATCTCATCGTTACCTCCCACCAGCAACAATGTGGGAGCGGTCACCAGCGGCAGTGCCGTCGTGGCCAGATCCGGACGTCCTCCGCGCGAAACCACGGCCCCTACCGCGTCGCCTACCTGGGCCGCAGCGACCAGGGCGGCGGCCGCTCCGGTACTCGCTCCAAAAAAGCCCAGGCGCAGCGCACGGGTTGAAGGTTGCTCCCGCATCCAGGTTGCGGCCACCTGCAAGCGCTCCGCCAGGAGTGGAATATTGAACACATTTTCGCGATCCTGGGTCTCTTCCTCTTCGAGAAGATCCAGAAGCAAGGTGGCGAGGCGGCCTTCCTGGAGTTGCCTGGCAACAAAGCGATTTCGAGGGCTAAAGCGGCTGCTCCCGCTGCCATGAGCAAAGACAACCGCTCCCAGCGCCTCCGCGGGAACGGTAAGCGTTCCCGCCAGCGTTCGTCTGCCAGCGCGGATGGTGATTTCACGCGGCTCGATGGTCTGTTGTGTCGTGTGACTCATCCCGAGCCTCCTTTTTCCTCCTCAGGCCAGCGTGGAGAATTCCTCGACCCGAGGATGGACCACCCGGAACCAGTCGTCGAAACGAACGCGCACGGCATCCTCATGCGTGCCTGCCTGGAAGAGGATTTCGCCCTTGACGTCCATCGAACGATCCATGATGACCGGAATGCCGGGCCAGTTGTCCAGCGGGGGAACTGCTCCAACTTCACAGCCGGGGAACATCGAGGCCATCTCCGCCTCGGAGGCCAGCCGGAGGTCATGAACGCCCATGAGTGTGCGGAGCCGATCAAGGTCCACCTTGCGGGCGGCCGGGAGAACGAGTTCAATCGGCTTGCCATCGGCCACGGCCACAACGACCTTGACCACCCGATGGCCGGTGACGTGTTCGTGCTGGGCAACTTCCTGCGCAGTCACGGCTTCGGCATGATGGGATTCCCGATAAGGAACGCCGCGCTGCTCCAGCATCTTCTTGATCCACAGGGGAGTAGTCATCGCCTGTCTCCTTCGTCTTTGGGGCAGAAGTGAGGGATCACACCCAAAACGAGTGACCGGATGATCAACGTGCAAGGAACGTGCCAAATGTGCGGAAGTGGCACTCGGCGAAGGGATTACCAGTCCTTCTTCGGGAGCGCCAGAAGCGCCTCACGAAATTCGGCCGGATTCTGAAAACGAGCCTCGCGATCGCGCTCGATCGCCCTGCGCAGCAGAGTCGCTGTGGGCTTGTCCAGCTTGGGATTGGCTTCCTGCGGGTCCTTCCCCGGACTGTTCAAATGGCTGAGCAACGTCTGCAGCGAGGCGGTCTTCTCCCACGGCAGCTGCATGGTGAACACCTCGTAGGCGGTCACCCCCAGCGCAAACATATCCACGCGTGCATCGGTACTTACTCGGCGGATAATCTCCGGCGCCAGGTAGTTGGGCGTGCCCGTACGATTGCCGGGGCGGCAGAACTCTGGCGTATTGGGGATTGCCAGCCCGAAATCGATCAGTTTGACCACATGCTCCTTCGTAACCATGATGTTGCGCGGACAGATGTCGCGATGGAGAAATCCCTGGTTGTGCAGATACTCCAGAGCGTTGGCGATCTGCACCAGGTAGTTGACCCGGTTGCCGGTCAGCTGCGGGCTGGCGGTTTCCACCAGGAAGTTCAACCCCAGCCCATCGATCAGTTCCATGATCAGGCACGGTTCCCCCTCGTGGGAGATCCCGTATTCGAAAGTCTGCACGATGTTCTTGTGGCGCAACCCCATGCAGATGACGCCCTCGCTGGGGCGTTTCATCCCCTGGAAGCGTGCCTCGAATTGAGCGGTCTTGGTCTTGTCGAGCAGTTTCAAACAGACGGTGCGCCCGAGTTGCTTGTCGCGCGCCCGCCACACCTTGGACATGCTCCCCTGGCCAGTACGGCCCAGGAGCTCAAAACGTTTTTTGACATCGATCTTCGGCAGGGTCGATTTGGGCTTGCTCTTCCCGCCGAACAGCTTCTTGAAAAACTGGGAGATGCTGCTCACGTCTGCGTTCCGAGTGAGAGGTGGATCAATGTTCGCAGTAATCGATCAGTCGGGCCACCTCGGTGCGCAGATCTTGTCGGTGGACGATCCGATCCACGAAGCCATGCTTGAGCAGGAATTCGCTTGTCTGGAACCCCTCGGGGAGTTCAAGGCGCACCGTGTTCCAGATGGTGCGCTTGCCGGCAAAGCCGATCAGGGCACCCGGCTCGGCCAGGGTAATATCCCCTTGCAGAGCAAAACTCGCGGCCACCCCACCCATCGTGGGATTGGTGAGGATGCAAATGTAAAGTCCGCCGCTTTGATCATACCGCGCTAAGGCAGCGGAGACCTTGGCCATCTGCATCAACGAGAGAATTCCCTCCTGCATGCGGGCGCCCCCGCCAGACCCACTCACGATCAGCAGCGGCAGCATGAGGCGCTGCGCTTCCTCAGCGGCCCGCGCCAGTTTTTCGCCCACGACCGAGCCCATGCTCCCGGCCATGAAGGCGAAATCGGTGATGCCCAGGACCACGGGACGCCCTCGGATGTATCCGCGCCCCACCACTGCCGCATCGCGCATGCCGGTCTTGCCTTGCTCCGCCTTGAGGCGCTCCGCATACGCAATGCGATCCTTGAATTCCAGCGGATCTCGCGGCGAAAGCTGGGTGAACCACTCCTCGAAACTCTCCGGATCGAGTAATTGCTGAATGCGGTCGCGCGCCGGGAGATAGAAGTGATACTGGCACTCCGGACAGACGTTGTAGCGGCTCTCCACTTCCTTGCGAAAGAGAGTGGCCTTGCATTGTGGACAGCGGATCCACAAGCCTTCGGGGACCCCCCTCTTGGGACGTCCCTTTGCCATGCTGGGTTGCTCGCTCGGGTTCATAACGTCAGTTTAGCATCGTGAGGGGGATCTGAACAGCGGCAACATTCCCAACCCGCAAGGAGAGTCCCCGCAACGCGCCTCGCCGAGGAGGCCGCGTTGCGGGTATGCAGTCCTTCCTCCTGACACTCACCGTCGTGCGGGACGCCGGGGTTGCGCTTCCACCGGGTGCAAGCGCACCTCATTATTGTTGCTGTCGTAGCAAAGGAAGTCCAGCGTCTCCGGCGGTGCATGTGGGACGCCGATGATCTGCACCGCAATGTTGCCTTCCTCTTCCAGTCGCGAGATCTCCTTGCGTTTGCGGTTGAGCAGATAGTTGGCGACTGAGGCGGTCACCTTGATGTCAATGTGGTCCACGTTGTCTCGGTGGGCGGCCAGCTGAATCATACGCATGACCTCGATGCTCATGCTTTCGCAGGTCTTCACATGACCGACGGCATTGCAGTGCGGACAATCCTCGTAAACGCTTCGCTTCAGGGAGGGACGGATACGTTGGCGCGTCATCTCGATGATACCAAAAGCCGAGATCTTCAGCACCTTGGTCCGTGCCCGATCGCGCTTGACCGCGTCGCGCATCGCCTTTTCCACCGCGCGACGATGTTTCTCCTCGCGCATGTCGATGAAGTCGTTGACGATCACGCCCCCCAGGTCGCGCAGACGCAGTTGCCGGGCGATCTCCTTGGCGGCGTACAGATTCATCTGATACGCGGTTTCCTCCGCGTTCTGATTTTCCGAGCGATAGTTCCCGCTGTTGACATCAATCGCCACCAGCGCCTCGGTCTGCTCAATAACAATCGATCCACCATGAGGCAGCGGGACTTTCTTCAGCTGAATGCGGTCGATTTCGCTCTCAATCCCATACTTGTGGAAGAGCGGTTCTTTCCCCGTGTAGAGCTTGATGCGGTTGGCGTACCGCGGCATCACGATCTGGAGAAACTCCTGCGCGTGCTCGAAGGCGGTGGGTTCATCGACCCAGATGGTGTCGATATCGGCGGTGAAGGTATCGCGGATGGTCCGCGTGATCATATCGCTTTCCTGATAGATCTCCGCGGGTGCTTTTAACTTGCGAATCCGACGCACCACCACCTGCCACAGCCGCGACAGGTAGGCGAGATCGCCTTGCAGTTCTTTCTTGTTCTTGTCGATGCCGGCGGTGCGGATGATGAACCCCAGCCCGCGCGGCGGCTTCAGTTCATTGAAAATCTCGCGCAGGCGACGCCGTTGTTCCTCATCGGCGATCTTGCGCGACACCCCCACGCGGTTCAATCCAGGCATCAACACCAGGTAACGGCCAGCGATGCTGATGTACGTGCTCAGGGTGGGCCCCTTGGTTCCCATCCCTTCCTTGATCACCTGCACAAGGACTTCCTGCCCGCGCTTGAAAATATCCTGAATCAGCGGCTTGGGACGCCCGGCACCGGGTCGACCGCCTCCTCCTCCGCCTGTACTCGGACGGCGTCGGCGACGATCCTCTCGTTGCTCCTCCCCGCGTCGCTCCTCCCCGCGTCGCTCCTCCCGACGATCCTCGCGTCGACGCGGTTCCTCGCGCCGCACAGGCCGCTCAAACTCTTCTTCCAGAGGGGCATCCTCGAACTCTGCGGCAAACTTTTCCGGGAGACGCTCCGCGCCTGCTTCCCCTTCAAGTTCGGCGGCCCGAAGATCTTCCTCCAGTTGTCGTTCGATCGACATTCGCTCGCGTCGTCCCTGTCCGCGTGGCCCGCGTTCCGACCGTGAACTCCGTTCGAGTCGGGGCGGGGGAATAATCTCGGCCTCTTCCGGCTCGGGTTCAGGCGGGACGTAGGCAGGGGGCTCCGGTGCGGGAACCAATTCGGGCTTGCTCTTCTTTTCCACGCGCGCCGGACGAGGGAAGAACAGGTCATCGTCCTCCAGGGGACCGCCCGGAGCGTCATCCTCGTCGGTGCGGCGCTCCGCCGAATCCATCAGCTGCGGACGAGGTGGTTCCTCATCGCTCGACGGATTTTCGGGAACGGCCTCGGAGGTTGCTTCTTCGGTGCGCGCGGTTTCCTTGCGCGTGCGGCGACGGGTGGGCGACTTGCGGCTGGTCTTGGCTTCGCTCGTGCGCTTGGTGGTGGTTTTTCGGGTTCGACGTCCCCGGGTCGGGGTTTCCTCGGTCGGCGTGGGCTCCTCGACCGGCGGAGTTTCGACTTCAACCGCTGGTTGTTCGACTTCCGCCTCGCTCTCGACTTCCGTTTCCTCCACCGCCTCGGGTGTTTCGAGAGTGGGTTCGGCGATTTCCTCTTCGAGGATCTCCTCGGTCTGGATCTCCTCGACAAACTCCTCGCTGGGAACCTCTGCCGAACTCGTCACGGCAGCATCGACCTGTTCCTGTAACGGCATGCCTTCGGGAGGAGAGAAATCACCAAGGTCTTCCTCGAAGGGCTCTGGGGGGGCCACGATCACGATGGGCGGCGGAGGGGTGCGCGAACGGGGCGCTTCGGTTCGCTCCCACTCTCGCCCTGACTCCCTTCGACCACCGCGATCCCCTCGTTCTCCGCGATCTCGGTCGCCTCCTCGATCGCGATCACGTCCCCGGTCGCGCTCGCCATTGCGGCGCTGTTCCAGGTGCCGATAATAGGCCGGTTCGACATCTGAGACGTGGAGAAACCCATTGCGGCCCACGCCAAAGTCGACGAATGCCGCCTGAATACTGGGCTCGATATTGACGATGCGCCCCTTGTAGATATTCCCGATGTAGCTCTCGTGACTGGTGCGTTCAACGTAAAGCTCTTCCAGCACCCCATCTTCGAGGATGGCGATGCGGCATTCCTCCGGCTGGAGGACGTTGATCAACATCTCTTTCTTCATGCGTGATTCCGTGTTGGTGGACTGGCCGCGCCCGGCGCCTCGGCTTCTCTGCAATGGGCCTCAGCGTGGGACGGGCATTCATCGTGGAGTTCCAGCCGGACTCGTTCCAAAACGGCGCCGGCTTCGAGCAGATCGGTTACCCCCAGGACGGCGAGGATCTCCATGGGGCGCGCGGTTCCGCTGGGGGTTAACCAGAGATCGATGTGCAGTGCGCCCTCTTGCAGCGACAGATGACGCACAAAGGGACGCACATTGATCGTGCTGGCTGCGCAACGGGGTTCGCTTTCGGCGGTCATCAGGGGGATCTGTCCCCGAGATGGTTCACCCCGGCCAACCAGAATCTCGGTGGCCGCCAGCACTTCACGAAGACGTTCCTGCAGCGCGGGGCATCGCTCGGCAGGAACCGAGAGACGATAACTCAGGGAGCGGACCTGGGCGCTGGCCTTGCGCGGCACCGGCGCCACGGAGAGAATCTCCAGCCCTGGAGGGGTCTGGGCGTTCAGGCGGTGAGCAATCTCCTCGGGGGGCAGACGTTCGTCCATCTCCAGTTCGGCGACTTCCTCGCACCCGACCACGCCCAGCGGGAGTGACAGGGCGAACACCAGGCGCGGATGGGGATGAAAGCCACGAGTCTGATGAACGGGAAGATTGGCCCGACGAAGCATGCGTTCAAAACAGCGCAGCAAATCGTGATGACTCAACCAGCGGAGATCTCCGCTTTTGCGAAAGCGCAGGCGAACCTTGTCTTGCGCGGGAGAAGGCGCCGTGATTGCCGACGGGGGAGGATCGAATTGGGTCGCATCCGCCATGCGCGGTTTCTTCCCACGACGAGGGGAAACCGTTCACTCGGGAAGCTCACGAAGGGGGGAGCGAAACACTCACACTTCGCGCGCGCCCGAGGGAAAAGATCCCTGGAGGTTGGCGGGGAGTGAACCAGTGCACAGCGAGCAAGCTCGAAGAGCGGACTCTTCCAGATGCGCTGGAAGAGAAATCGTGAGCCAGCGAGATCGCCTTCGGGGCATCCGCTGGACTCGGCGAGGGTTTCGGTTCAACTCATCACATCAGGCATCACCCGACGTGTTTGTTCCCGCAAATAGTTATTCACATCGCGTGCCGTGTACAGGCACATCACTTCCTGGGCGATTTGTTCGGCTTCGCTAATCTTGACGGAGCGGATCACTTGCTTGATTTCCGGGATGCTCCTCGGGGTCACGCTCAGATGACGGAGCCCCATCCCCAGGAGGAGTAGGGCATACATCGGCTCTCCGCTCATCTCACCACAGACATTCACATTGATGCCGTACTTCCGGCCCGCCTGAAACACCTGGGCGATCAGGCGTAACACAGCGGGGTCGCCGGGACTGTAGAGAGAAGCGACCGCCTCGTTGTTGCGATCCGCCGCCAAAGTATATTGAACCAGATCATTGGTGCCAATGGAAAAGAAATCCACCTCGCGCGCCAGCAAATCACTCATGATGGCTGCCGAAGGCACCTCGATCATGGTCCCGATCGGGATGCGTCGGTCGAAGGGGATTCCCTCCTCTTCCAGATCTTCCTTGACCTCCGCCAGGATCATCTTGCATTGCCGCAGCTCGAGCAAGGTGCTGACCATGGGAAACAGGATGCGCACCTCACCGTGAGCACTGGCTCTCAGGATCGCACGCATTTGCGTTTTGAACAAGGTCAAATTCTGCAAGCACAGGCGCACACTGCGCAACCCAAGAAAGGGATTGCGTTCGCCATGGATCGGCTCGGTCGAATGGAACTTATCCGCCCCCAGATCGAGCGTGCGAATCACCACGGGCCGATTACCCAGTTTTTTCAGCACCGTCAGATAGGCGTCGAGATGTTCCGCTTCCGTCGGGTCGGCCTTGCGATCCAGGTAGAGAAACTCCGTCCGATACAACCCGACCCCATCCGCTCCGCTCTGCACGCAATGATCGCTCTCCTCGGGGAATTCAATGTTTCCCAGCAAGGAAACGCGAACCCCATCGCGCGTGGTCGCTGGTTTGTCGCGCAGTTCCTCCAGTCCATGTTCAAAGCTGCGATACGTGTTCAGCAGGTGTTGATACTGTTCAAGGGTTTCCTCATCCGGATCGATGATGAGCAACCCGCGATTCCCATCGATGATGACCTGATCGCCGCCGCTGACGTCCATGATAAACTCGCCCAGCCCCACGACCGCTGGGATTCGCAACACTCCGGCAACAATGGCAGTATGGCTGGCGCGCCCCCCTGCCTCAGTAGCGAATCCCAGCACGTGCCGGGTATCGAGCGAGGCGGTTTCACTGGGGGTGAGATCGTGGGCCAGCACGACGACCGAGTCGTGCAGGTCCTTGAGTTGCTCGCGCCGCTGTCCCAGGAGATTCCCCAGAACGCGCTTTTCGATATCGAAGAGATCCGCCACGCGCGTGGCAAAATGTCCGCCTTCAATACTTTGCAGAGTCTTGGCATAGCGCCGCATGACCCGGCTGAAGGCATACTCGGCCGAGAATCCCTCGTTGTGGATCAGCGCTTCGACCTCTCGGGACAACGCCGGGTCTTCGAGCAACAAGGCGTGCGCACCGAAAATGGCGCCATACTGTCCCCCAAGTTGAGCGGTGATGGTCGCCTGATGAGCCCGCGCTTCGTTGGCAGCCTGCGCCAACCCTTCGCGCAGCCGCGCCATCTCCGCGAGTCGTAACTCAGGAGGGATGGATCGCCGAGGAATCCGGAACCACTCGGTATCAAGAACCAGAGCGGACCCGATGGCGACGCCGGGAGAGACAGCGATGCCGCGTTTAATTTCCATGCGTATGGAACAGGCTCACTCCGTTCCGGGGCAACGATTGGTTTTCTCATTATAGCCCGATCTGCCGCCAAAGGCGAGATCGGCATGATAGTTACCGCTCGAGCCTTGTGCTCACCTGGAAGGAATCAATTCGACACAAACCAGTCGATCCTTTCCGCGCAGATACAGCAGGCCATGCGACAGAATCGGGGCTGCCCAGCAGGGGTATTCCAGGAGCGGTTCCCCCTTGCGATCGCGTAATTCCGTTTTCGAGACCTCCTCGTATTTGTTGGGATTCACCTTGAGCAACCGCAGCACGCCATCTTCTGCCAGGCAAATAAAGTGTCCATCGACCATCAGCAACGAGGTGCGGGTGAGGTTCGGTTCGCTCCACATTACCTTCCCCGTCGCCAACTCGATGCACCGGAGTTCGGCGTTGGAATCGTGGCGCCCACTGCAGCCGTAGAGATAGCCTTCGTGATAAATGGGGGTCATCCAGTGACACTGCATGCTTTTGTTGCGCCCTTTTTTCGCATCGTCCCACACCACCTCATGGCCGCCTGGTTTCACCTTGAGCAGGATGCTCCCCGGTCCGTAGGTTTCTGACAAAAAAACCTGGTTGTTGATGATTACCGGGGTGGAGGCATTTACACTCTCAAAAGCCTTGGCCCGCCAGGGGAGGTGAAAATCCACCTTCCCCGAGGCGGGTTCGAGGGCGACGAGCCCTCCCCGCGCGAAAACGAAACACCAGCGCCGTTTATCGATGGTGGCAAGGCGGGGCGCCGCATAACTGGCCAGTTCGTCGCTGGCTCGCCATTTTTCCTTCCCCGTTTTTTTGTCAAACGCGACCACCCCAGTACCGTTGCCTTTGACCTCGTCGAAGGGAGCCATCTCGCTTCCCTTGGGGCTCCCGCCAATCTGAGCGATCAGGAGATCGCCCTCGATCAACGGCGCACTCCCCACGCCAAAGAAATTCTGCACCACGCCATACTCAGCCTGCGTATCGTGCTTCCAGATCAACTTTCCGCTGCTGGCGTCCAGGCAGTGGAGCATCCCTTCGGAACCGAAGACATAGACGCGTCCGTCGTCGACCACGGGACAGCACCGCGGCCCCCCGCTGTAGCCATACTTGTCGCGGTATTCGGTGGGATACTCGAATTTCCACTGTTCCGCTCCGGTGCGTGGATCCATACATGTCACCCGAGCGGTATTGTCGTGCCGGTCGAATTGATACAGCTTGCCCTTGCTGATTGAGGGCATGCCATATCCCTCGCCGACTTTCTTTTCCCACACGATGCGCAAACCCGTCCTGGGCCAGGGGGACACAATGCCCTTCTCGGGAGAGGTGCTGTCGCCGTTGGGTCCGAGGAATCCTGCCCAATCGCTTCCTTCGTTCTGCTGGCTCTCTTCCCGGGCTGAAGAGGTGAACGTGCCTGAGCAGCCCACAACGAGCACGCAGCAGGAGAACAGGAAAATCCGCATCATCGTCGCCTCACCCTGCCAGGAGAAACAAAACTGGCCTCTGGCTCAGTCTAATCGAAAGAGTCCTGCGTAAGAAAGCAGGAAGAGAAGAACTTTTTTCAGCAGCCAGTGGCGAAGCCACGGGGTATCTGCTACCGTAAGCCTTCAACCCACCTCGGGAGAAGCAACCATCCTGTCGGAGGACGTTTGTGATGAGCCGGAAAAACGTGGATCGGCGAGACTTTCTGAAGACGACCGCCGTGGCGGGCACCGCTCTGTCGCTCAGCGCTGCCAGCGCCAGCCGGGTCTATGGCGCCAATGAGCGCATCAACGTGGCATTCCTTGGAGTTGGCGGGCGCTGCCAGCAGCACATCGACGTCATCCTCAGAATGCAGAAGGAAAAGAAGGATGTGATGCCCGTCGCCTGCTGCGACGTCTGGGACGGCGACAAGACGCTGGGCAAGGGCAAGGGGCGTGGGTTGTATCCCTCGGCGGAACGGTGCGGCATCAAGGACGACGGCAAGCACGTCAGCAAGGATTACCGCAAAATTCTCGAACTCAAGGATGTCGACGTTTGCTGCATCGCCACCCCGGATCACTGGCATGCGCGCATGTCCATCGACGCCATGCAGGCCGGTAAGGACGTCTACTGCGAAAAGCCCATGACGCGCACCATCGAGGAAGCGCAGGCCGTGGTCACCGCGGCCCAGAAGTACAACCGCGTCATGACCGTGGGGGTCCAGTCGATGGCGGATCCCACCTGGCACAAGGCCAATGAGCTCATTCGGTCCGGCGCCCTCGGCCACATCATGCAGGGACAGACGAGCTACTATCGCAACTCGTCCGTCGGTCAGTGGCGTTATTACAAGCTCTCCCGGGATATGAATCCCAAAACGATCGACTGGGACATGTTCCTGGGATATGCCTTCGATGTCGATGGAGTCAAGCTCGGGCCCACTCCGAAGGAGATGCCTTTTGATCGGGCTGTCTTCGGGCAGTGGCGCTGCTACTGGCCCTTTGGCGGTGGAATGTTCACCGACCTCTTCGTGCATCAGACGACACACCTGATCGCTGCCATGGGTGTCCGCTATCCGGCCCGCGTGGTGGGCGGTGGCGGGATCTACCTGGAATACGATGAACGCGATGTGCCGGATGTGGCCGCCATCGTCGCGGACTACGATGAGGGCTGCCAGGTGCTGATCACTGCCACGATGTGCAACGATCACCGCATCGAGGAGTGCATCCGCGGCCACCTGGGCACCCTGGTCTTTGACAACAAGAAGGACAAGGGCTTCGGCTACTCGATTCTTCCCCAGAACATCGCCGATGCGCCGCGCGGTCCGTCGGGCCAGGCGGCCAAGGAAGGCGAGTTCGTCCCGGGCGGGCTCAAGGGAGATGACACCTACGCACTGTGGGAAAATCATCTCCGCTGCGTGCGCGACAAGAATCGCGGCACCCTCAGCACTCCGGAACTGGGCGCCGCTGCCTTCACCACCGTGGCGATGGGGGTGAAGAGCTACCGCGAAGGCAAGGCCCTCTTCTGGGACAAGGAGCAACGCAAGCCCACCGAGGCGAACGCCAGCTGGGCCACTCGCTGGGAGAAGCGCAGCAAGAAGCGCGGCAAGCCCAACCAGATCATCGGCTGGCAAGGCGGCGACAAGGGCAGCACCCTCACCCCGCCCGACTACATGAAGCTCGCTGGGCCGTGGGTCAATGGGAAGGATCCTGCCGACAGCGCCAGCAGCAGTCGTCGGTCCGAAGGCTAATTCACGGGTGGATCACCCCGGAGCGGGGAGGAATGGGCGACCCGGTGGCAACACACGGTCGTCGGTTCCTCCCCGCTCTCCCTTTGTGGAGCGTTTCCCATGCGTCCCTGGATTTTGGCAGAGCAGAATTTACACCATTTGCGACAGGAGAAATGGGAGGTCGCCGTTCTCCCTTTTGGCGCCACCGAGCCGCACAATTTGCACATGCCCTATGGCACCGACACCTTTCAAGTGGAAGTGCTCGGGCAGCGCGCCTGTGAAAAAGCCTACGCCGCTGGGGCCCGAGTGCTTCTCCTCCCCACCATCCCCTTTGGCGTAAATACCAACCACCTTCAGGTGCCCGGGGGGCTGGTCTGCAGCGTGAACCCCACGACCTTGCTCGCCCTCCTCACGGATCTGGTCGATTCCCTGGAACGCCAGGGATTGCGCAAACTTGTGCTGCTCAACGGGCACGGCGGCAATGAATTAAAACCATTAACGCGCGAGCTTTACTCGCGCACCAGGATGTTCCTGTGTGTTTGCGATTGGTATCGCATGGGCGCCGATTTCATCAAACAATTGATTGAGGAACCGGGCGAACACGCCGACGAGATGGAATCGAGTTTGGGGTTGGCATTCTTTCGCGATCTGATGTTTCCTGAACAGGCGGATGCCGGCGCGGCTCGCCCTTCCCGCTTCGAGGCCATCAATCGCGGCTGGATCTCGATCACACGTCCCTGGCATCTGGTCACCACCAACACCGGTCTGGGGAATCCTCACGCCGCCACAGCCGAAAAGGGACAGCGTTTGATGACTCTGCTCACCGAGCGTTTAAGTCAGTTCTTGATCGACCTGGCGGCTTCACCCATGGATGAAAACTTTCCCTATTGAAATCGTCAATCCCTTGAATCCTCAATACAACATGTGGCGTGGCTCAATCTAAGCCCAGCGAGTGGTTCACAACCATGCCGCGAGGCGATTCATGCGAGGGTTCATATGGCGAAAAAGAGTCAGGAAGAAAACAAGAGTGCGTACTTCCGCCAGCTGTTCACCCAGCATCCGGATTGGCTCGATCTGACGGAAAACACGCAGATCATCGAGCAATGGAAGCAGGATCACAACGGCGCGGAGATGCCCACCAACGTCAAGCAGGTGATGGCCAGCATCAAGAGCAATCTGCGCAAGGAACGGCGCGGGGGAAAACCCGCCCCCAAGAAGCGCGGTCGCAAACCCCGTGGCCAGGCCGCCGCAACTACTCCCCCGGTCCGCACCGCCCCGGCCAAGCCGCGCGAAGCCGTTCACTCCATCGAACGGCTTGAGGAGATGATCGATAACTGCCTGGTCACCGCCCGTGGATTGAATGTCGAGAAGCTGGATAAGGTTATCAAACACCTTCGCCTCGCTCGCAACGGGATCGTCCTTATGTTTGATAACGAAAGCTAAACCGTTGTTCATCTCCATGACGAGGGCGCGTGCCCCTCTCCCACGCCCTCGTCATGAGCCCTTCGCCAAGGTCCTCTTGACCGATCGTCCATGGTTTGCGATACGCCTGCACCACCGGGGGATCGTAGCGGATCCCTCGCGAGTCAGGGACGGGGGTTTCCCGGAGCGCGGCACTGCTTCGGACCGTCCAGACCCAGTCTCCACGTGTGGGCCAGGCATGCGGCGAAACTTTGAGGCGACCGTGTCCGCCCTTTGTTACTCGATCGTACGCGATCGGTGTGCCACCACCTGGAATGCCCTCGATGCCACTCCAAACGCCGTGGTGCGTCTGGTGCTGGAGCAGCACGCGCGGATGCCCGATTATTTGCGTTTCCCACTCCTTGTACTCACCTTGCTTTTTGACTGGGCCAGTCTCTGGCGGACTCGCCATCGCTTTCACGGTCTGCCCCCCGAGCAACGTCTGCTTCACCTTCACCGCTGGCGCACCTCGCGTTTCTCCGTGTGCCGAGATCTGATCCGCTTTTACGAGAGCCTGGCCGTTCTTGCCTGGCATTCGCTTACGGAAGGGCGAAGCAATCGTGAACTCCACTGTCCATCGACCCGCCGAGCACTTGCGGGCTGAGATCGCCGTTGTTGGTTCCGGCCCGGGAGGAGCGGTCACCGCCTGCACGCTCGCGGAGGCAGGTCGGGATGTCCTCCTGCTGGAGGAGGGTCCCTATTATCCCCCCAACTCCTGCGTCCCCTTTTCCCTCGACGAGATGACGCAGAAATACCGCAATGGAGGGCTGACTGTTGCCCTGGGGCGCATGAAGGTTGCCTACGTGGAAGGCCGCTGTGTCGGAGGCGGGAGTGAGATTAACAGCGGGCTGTATCACCGCATCCCCGCCGCCGTCCTCCATCAGTGGAGCCGTGACTTTCAGGTGGAAGCGCTCACTGAGGACGATCTTCTCCCGCACTACGAAGCCTGTGAGCGCGAGCTTTCCGTCTCACGCTCTCCGGCCAGGCAGATTCCCCTCTCCTCGGTGAAACTTCACGAGGGCGCGCGCCAATTGAACTGGAAGGCCGTCGAATCCCAACGGTGTTTCAAATACGACGCTCAGTCCCCGACGCGCGGTTTCAAGCAATCGATGACGCGCACCTACATTCCCCGCGCCTTGCAAGCCGGGTGTGGGTTGTTGCCACAAACGATGGTCCGCACCGTGCGCCAACGCGGCCAGAAATGGATCCTCGAAGCGGTCCACTCCAGCGTGAATGAGAAGCGAGCGCTGAGCATCGAGGCCGACACCGTCTTTGTCGCCGGCGGAGCCATTCAAACCCCAGCCCTGCTGCGGCGCAGCGGCATACGCAAACACATCGGGAATTCGCTTCAGGTTCATCCGACCATCAAGGTGCTGGCCTCCTTCGCCCAGGATGTCAATGATGCTGCAATGGCGGTCCCCGTTCATCAGGTGAAAGAATTTGCCCCGCGCTGCACTTTTGGTTGTTCCATCAGTACCCTCCCCCACCTGGGACTCGGAATGCTCGATCACGGTCAGGAGTTTTACACCGTTGAGCGCGAGCCGATGCGCACCGCCTGCTATTATGCCATGCTTTCCAGTGCCGGCAGTGGCACCATCCGGATTCTCCCCTTCTTTCGCGATCCTCTGGTGCGTTATCGTCTCACTCCTCGCGATCAGGAGGATCTTGCCTCCGGGTTGCGGAATCTCTGTCGCCTGCTTTTCACAGCAGGAGCGAGGATCCTCTACCCGGTCCTTCCCGATTGTCCTCCTCTTCACAAGGAGGAAGATCTCGACCAATTACCAACCGTGATCGATCGCGCTGCCTTGATGACCATTCACCTCTTCTCTTCCTGTCCGATGGGGGAGAACCGTGAGCGCTGTGCGACCGATTCGTTTGGGCGCGTGCATGGGGTTCCCGGGCTACATCTTGCCGATGCCAGCCTTCTGTGCACCTCTCCGAGTGTGAATCCGCAGGGGGCGATCATGGCCGTCGCTCGACGCAATGTCTTCCGTTTCCTGGGGCGAGATTAACGACCAGAAGGGGAGTTGCGGATGACTTCTTCACCCCGACTTCTGGAGCGCATGCCTCTGGTGCTGGCGTACAGCCTGTGCGCCCTGCTGCTTGTGGAGGTGGCCCTGCGCGTCGCTTTTCCCTGGGATTTTTTCGTCTGGTCTGAATCTCCCTTCATGACCAACATGCTCAAGCTGGAGAACGGGATTTCGCTTTATGGCGATCCCGGCGATGCCAACTCCTTTGTTTACAGTCCGGGACTGGAATACCTGTGCTATGGGGTGTTGAAACCCTTCCATAAACACCTGGATATCCGCTTCTGTCGGCTGGTGAATCTCGCGGTTGGGCTCGCGGGAGTGTGCTGTGTGGTTCTGTTCAGTATGCGCCTGGGAGGTGCTTGCCTGGGGCTGAAATCCGGACGCCAAACGCTTCTCTGGTTGGCGCCGTTTGCACTCCTGCTCGCCTTCAAGAACTTCACCGCCGAGGTTACTCACCCGGATAATCTGCACATCCTCCACCTCTTCGCCGTCGCGTGCTTGTGCCTCCTGGCGTTGGAGAAACGTTCCTGTGGGCTCGCTCTCCTGGCCATCGTGCTGGGCTCGCTGGGAGTCTGGCTCAAACAGACCGCGGCGCTCTCCGCGGTCGGGGCGAGCCTGGCCCTGGTATGCGCGGGTCAGTGGGGGAAAGGCCGCTCCTTCCTGCTCCTGTTTCTGGGGACTGGAACCACCTTCCTGGCAATCTGGGGACTTTTTCAGCTTCACTATGGCCGCTTTTATCTCTTCGATCTCCTGAGTGCACACCAGCTGGAACCGAAAAAGCTGGTGGAGTTCTTTCAGAAAGGGAATCTCTATCAGATACTCCTTCTTTACCTCCTTCCCCTTGCACTCCTTCAGATCCGCAAAGAGCAAACTCCCTGGCGTTCGCCGGCCTTGATTGTCTGGTTGTGCCTGGGCATCTTCGAGGCGCTTCCCGCCTTGAGTGCCTTTTGCAAGATCAACGGGTCGTGGAACAATCTGAGCGTGGTCAATTTGTGGCTTTTTGTTCTCGTTGGTCCCTTCCTGATTCAGAAGGAGCGCTCCGACCTCCTCGCGCCGAATGACACCACCCTCCTTACAGCCCTGCGCCCGCTTTCGCTGGGTCTCTTCCTCGTCTGTCTGGCCCCAACCAAACTCCCTCCACTCCCTGCACACTATCGCCACTGCACCGAACTCGACCACCAGGTCGGAGCCGATCTGGCCGCCCATCGTTCCGTGCTGCTGGCGCACGGGACGATGCCCCTGATCCACAATGGCTGGCGTGGCGTTCCCCTGGATCGGGCCAACTCTTATGTGGAGTTGCGCGACGGAGCCCGTCATGAACTCGCCCACACCAGGGCGCGCATCGAACAAGGATACTATGACTCAATCTATCTTAATAGTGGCTGGTACACCGACGACATCAAGTCGGCAATCGCACGGCATTATCAGCTCGTGGGTGAGATCAAGAGTCCGCGCGGGCAGCCAGGCTATCTCTTTGGGTTTCAAGGGTTGATGGGTACGGTCAAGATTTACCGCAAGACGCTTCCGCCCCACCCCTGAGCTCGTGGGAGTCAGGTGGAGAGAGGATTTCATGTTGTCGCTTCTCCAGCTCCGGCGAACCCAAGGGTTTGCCATTGCACCTCGCCTGAGAGCCCACTCTGCGCGCGCGCCTGGTGGCAGTCTCCTGTTCCGCTGTGCAGAGGTGGGGGGGTTGCTCCTTCTTGTGATCTTTCTGGGAACGGTGCTCATCCCCTCGCACTGGACATCCTTGTGGATGGATCGTGAATTTACGGGGTGGGTGGCACCGATCGCCAACCGACTGGGGGAGGGACTCATTCTCTATGGTGAACACGGCCATCTGCCGATGCCACCCTTGCCGTTCGTCCTTTTACATCTGCTCACCCAGGGGGAGGCCACCTGGCTCAGTGAAAGTCTGTGCAACTTTGTTTTCCTGGCTTTGACACTGGGAATGCTGTACGCGGGTTTCTCGCTCTTTATGCGCCCTCCTCTGCCGTTTCTCACCACCGTGGCGACCGCTGCTCTTTTCTTTTCACTCCCCAAAACGATTCTCTACGATGCCATGGCTCAGTGTGGGGCGACCCTGTCCGCTCTGCTGGCTCTGTGGTTTCTGCGCATGCCGGCGCCGACCCGGTGGGGGCGAACCGTCCAGATCACCTTGCTGGGATTGAGTACCGCGCTCACGTTGCTGTGCAAGCAATCAACCGGCATGGGGGTTGTGGTCGGGGTAACCCTGGCTCTGCTCTTCACCGCCGAAACAAGGTTGAAAGGCGGCGTTTCTCTCCTTGCTTATGCGACAGCAACCCTTGCCTTTATGGCGTTGCTCCTCGCGCTCCTCACTCCCTGGCTCGACTGGCAGGGATTTATTCGCGATGTCCTTCTCACCGGAGCGGAGCCAAAAGGCGGAGCCCGGCAACTGGCGCAGAATCTCGTTCTCTATGGCATTGACTTTTCCCAGCACCTCTTTCTGGTGGGAACAATTTTACTGCTGGGTGCCTGGATCTTTCGCGTACAACTCAACGACGTCGAGGAGGTTGAGAACCCCGCCCCCTCGCAAGACGAGGCATCATGGCGCGACCTGGTCATGGCGGGATTAACCGTGGCAGTCGTCCTGCTCGGAATCCGTTGGTTTCCCGGGTTTGCAAAGCACATTCCTGCCCTGCTGAAAACGGGGCACGAGCTGCTCTGGCTCGGACTTCTCGCTGGCTTGCTGTTGGCTCTGAGAGCCTGTTTCCCGCGCACCCTGTCCGTGGTGCGCAGATTCTCGCAAGGAGATACGCTGGGACTTTTGGTGCTGATCACCTTCTGCACCGCCGTTTTTCACAGCCTTTCGGTGAGCACATTTCGCTGGAGCTACGACTCCAACCCCTTGATCGCAGGAGTCTTTGCCACTCTGTACTTCCTTCTGTTCGAGGCGAGAAGTCCCAATCGCCGTGCTGGGAGGCTGGTGCAATTCGCTGGCTGCATCGTGCTGCAACTGCTGGCGTGGAGCCATTTCGCCGAGCAATGGGTTGCGTGCCATCGGTGCACAGAAGCGTGGGAAGAAGTGGCCTATCTCCACGGGGCGCGCTTGCCCGCTTCCGCCCAGGGAATGCGCGACCTGGTGCACCAGCTTCGTGCTCTTGCCCCGAATCCTCAGGTGGATCGCGTCTTGCTTCTGCCCAGTGATCCCAATGTGGAGTCATGGTTCGCCCGACAACGGCCCGCGCTGTCGAGCCCGATTCTCTTTGCCGATCAATACTGGGATCAGCGGGTGGAAGTCGATCTGGAGGCGCTGCGGAGGCAACCACCTCGGGTGATTGTGATCGGTCCGCGCCAATACTGGCGTTCTTTTCAACGGCACTGGAATAAGAACTACGGAACGGAACGACTCATCGATGCGGTGCAGCGTGAACTCTTGCCGAGACAGTATGAACATCGCCTTGGTCAACCGATCCTCCATCGTGGCGGAACGGATTTCATGGATGTTTATGTGCGCAAGGAGACTCTCCCCCCATGAGTGCATCGCTCATCTTGTTGACGGGAGCGACCGGTTGGCTGGGGCAGAATCTGCTCAGAGCGCTGACCGCAGGGTTGGAAGGATGCGGAGAGTGGAATCCGGCCCGGCGCAGGGTGCGTGTGCGCTGTTTGGTCCCCAAGGATCAGGATATTTCCGATCTGGAATGCCAGGCTCCCGAGGTGGAGTTCGTCCGTGGGGATCTACGCAGCCCGCATGATTGTCGGTTGTTTTGCCACCAGGGGCGCGAGGCGATTGTGCTGCACACTGCGGGAGTGATCCATCCCCGGCGTGTGGCAGACTTCTACGCGATCAATGTCGATGGAACCCGGCATCTGCTGGAAGCGGCGGCAGACGCCGGGGTGCGCCGGGTGGTGGCCGTGTCCTCGAACTCGGTCTGTGGTTGCAATCCGCACCACGATCATCTGTTCGACGAGGAGTCCCCGCTTCATCCCTACATGCACTATGGCCGCTCCAAGATGCTGATGGAAACACTCCTGGACAAGGCACAGCAACGCCTCGATCTGGAGACAGTGATCATTCGCTGTCCCTGGTTTTATGGGCCCAATCAACCTCCACGGCAGGCTCTTTTTTTTCGCATGATTCGTGATGGAAAGGTGCCGCTGGTGGGAGACGGGCATAATCGACGATCGATGGCATACACCGACAATCTCTGCCAGGGAATCCTGCGTGCCGCCTGGATCGACGAGGCAGCTGGGCAACGATACTGGATCGCCGATGAACGCCCCTACGCGATGACTGAAATCATCGACACGGTGGAACGTCTTCTTCTGGATGAATTTGGGCAGCGTTGCGCCCGGCGACGAATCCGCTTGCCCGCCCTGGTGAGCGATCTTGCCTACCTGGCCGACCGCTGTTTGCAAGGAGTTGGGTTGTACCAGCAAAAGATTCATGTGCTCTCCGAGATGAGCCGCACGATTGCCTGCTCGGTGGCGAAGGCTGAACGGGAACTGGGCTATGTGCCAACCATTGATCTCGAAGAAGGGATGCGCCGCAGTCTGCACTGGGCCTTCGCTCACGGACAGATGACCTGACCTTGTCAGCACGAGGATTCGTTCGTCATGTCATGGCTGGGAATCTATCTGCTGGGGATCGTTGGGGGAGCAGTGGCGACACTGGTTCTGGCGTGGCGGCTGCGCTCCAGCGCGGTTCGAGAGCGCGGCTGGATGTTGTTTGTTCCGCTCGCAACGGTCGCTGTCCTGGGGCGTTGGTTGCAAACCCTGCTCGATGCCCCCAATTTTGACTGGGCTGGCGCCCGTCTTGCCCCGCTGGTCGCCTGCACCCGTGGCTATCAGCTTTACTACGGCCCGCTGAAAGGACCGGTGCTGAATACCATCTATGCCCCTCTCTCTTATCTCATTTATACCCCCACCCTTCTTCTTCGAGATCCGACCTGGCTGATTCTCGGGGCCGGGGTAATTGGCCTGGTGGCCTATTTCCTTCCCGTGATCCTTCTCTGTGCCCTGCGGGGCAGGCGACAGCCAGAGAGCTGGATTCTCCCCTTTTTTGGACTTGTGCTCTTTGTGTTTCTCTCCTTTCACTTCGCCTCGCTGCGGATGTCGCTGGAAGGAACCATTCACGACACCCCGGCACTGGGAGGAGCAGCCCTGGCTTGCTGGTTTCTCTACCGCGATCCGTTGCTGCGCTGGCACACGCTGGTTTTCTCAGCATTCTGCACGGTCCTGGCCATCTGGGCGAAGCAGGTCATGGCACCACTGGCGCTGGTGCTTCCTCTCTGGACGCTGCTGGTGCACGATCGCCGTCGCGCATTGCTTCACCTTGGTCTGCTGGCGCTTTTTGGAGTGTTCGTTTCAGGGGTTATGGCCTTGCTCTTCCCTGCGCGAGCGATGGCATTCAATATCCTGCAATTGCCGGCAAGTCATCCCTGGAACGGAGTCTTTCCCAGCAATCTGCTCGGGGTCGCCTCCTATTTTTACCAGGAAATCTATCTGCTGATCGCGGCGCTGGCGATCATCGTCCTGCTCGAACGTCGGAGGAGCACACTCCCGTGGAGCCTCTGGCTGGGACAGCAGCGCTGGATGTTGTTTGCCCTGGTGGGAATCGCCAATATCTCCACCGCGTTCCTGGGGCGAGTGAAACTGGGAGGGAGCTGGAACAGTTTCAGTCTCACGGTTTATTTTCTGCTCCTGGCCGGACTCGCCTATCTTCTGCAACGGTTCGAGGATCCTTCTGAACTGGGGCAGCGGATTCGAGTGGCGCTGGGGATCCTGACGGCAGCGATTATTCTGTTTCAATTGCAAGAAGAAGCAAGATTTTTCAAGGATTATCTGGGTTTGAACCGATCCAAGGAAGAGCGAGTTTATCGTTTCGTGACAGCGCATCCAGGAGTGGCCTATTTTCCCTGGAACCCGTTGCCGGAACTTCTGGTGGAAGGGAAGCTCTGTCATTTTGCCTACGGGCTGTTTGACCGTGAGATAGGCGGCTTTCCTCTCGACGCGCCCCATTTTCAGCAACACGTTCCGCCCCATTGTCGCTATGTGTGCTTTCCTGCCGGTCGGCGTGACCATCGGCCACCGGAATGCCTGGATCGATATTTGAAAGACTTCACGCGCCGCGTGGAGCTGAACGAATTGCCAGGGTTTGAATGCTATGAGCGCAACCCGTGAGCGTGTGCTGGTGACTGGAGGTTCGGGCTATTTTGGCAGCCTGCTCGCGCAGCGCCTGAGCGAGGAAGGAAAGGACGTCGTCCTCTTCGATCTCAATCCTCCCGGGGAGGAGCGCGCGCATCAGCGCTTTCTTCAGGGGGATATTCGGGATCTGGCCCTGGTGCGTCAGGCTTGCCACGGGGTCGACACGGTGTACCACTGCGTCGCTCAGGTGCCGCTGGCGCGTGATCGAGGGCTATTCTGGGGAGTCAATCGCGACGGAACGCGCAACCTCCTGCAGGCCGCCCACGAGTGCCGAGTGCGCAAGGTGATTTACACCTCCTCCAGCGCAGTCTTTGGGATCCCGCGAGAAACGCCGATCACCCCAGAGACGCCGCCCGCCCCCGCCGAGGAATACGGGGCCGCGAAACTGGCAGGGGAACACCTCTGTCGCGACTTCGCCGAGCGCGGCCTGGATGTCACCATCATTCGCCCGCGCACCATCCTGGGACATGGCCGGCTCGGGATCATGCAGCTTCTCTTTGAGTGGATTTATCAGGGGCGAAATGTCTTCGTTCTCGGCAACGGGAACAATCGCTACCAGTTTGTTCACGCCGACGACCTCGCCTCAGCCTGCATTCTGGCCGCCAAACGTCCGGGGTATGCCGCGTACAACATCGGGGCGGAGCAGTTCACCACCATGCGCCAGACCCTTGAAGCCCTGATCGCGCAGACGAATTCCCCCAGCCGCGTGCGCCCTCTGCCTTATCGCCCTGCGGTCACGGCCATGCGGCTCACCAGCTGGCTCCGCCTCTCCCCCCTGGCGCCCTACCACTGGCTCGTGTACGGCCGCGACGTCTTCTTCGATATCAGCGCTGCCAAGGCTGAACTACGTTGGCAGCCACGCTGGGGATATCGGGAGATGTTCGTGCACTCGTATCAGTGGTATTGCCAGCATCGCGAACGGATTCTGCGTGAGAAGGGGCGTTCGGCGCATCGCTCGGGGGTCAAGGAAGGGATTCTCAAACTCCTGCGCTGGTTCTGAGTGAGTACTCCACGGTTCGTTTGCCACCCGAAGGCGGGGGGAACGCCCTCGAGTGGTTCCATCGACCACGACTGCGAAGTGAGGGGGATGGCATGTTGAGGCACGAGGCGGTGGCCCTGCGCGCCGACGGGGCGTCTGTTGATCGTCGAGTGTATTCCTCCGCGGTCATGGCGGACCTTTCCCCGGTGAACTACTCCATCGACCTGGATGACCAATGCCTGCGCCCAGCGCCTGGGCGTGCGCTCGTGCAACAACTGCGCCCGCGACAGTGGGTGAAAAACCTCGCCTGCCTGGCGGGGGTGATCTTCTCGGGACGACTGCTTGTCCCGGAACATCTCCTTCAGGCCGGGTTGGCGGTCGCCTCGTACAGCGCCGCCTCCTCCGCAATCTATATTTTCAACGACTTTTGCGATCGCGAAAAGGATCGCCGGAACCCGCGCACTGCCTCACGTCCGCTGGCATCGGGAACCCTCCCACTCTGGCTTGCCGGGCTGGCGTTTGCGACCCTGCTCGGTTTCGCCAGCGCCAGTGCGCTCGCCCTGGGCACGGGGTGTGTGCTCACTCTGGCATCTTATGCCATCCTGAATATCAGCTATTCACTGCGCTTGAAACAGGCGGTCATTGCCGATGTGATGTGCATCGCCCTCGGCTTTGTGCTGCGCGTCCTGTACGGTGTTTATGCCGTCGGGGTGTTGCCGACCGCGTGGATCATCCTGTGCATGTTTTTCCTGGCGCTCTTCCTGGGCTTTGGTAAGCGCAAGGCGGAGCTCGCCGCCCTCGGGGAGGACTCTGTCAATGCGCGCCCAGTGTTGCAGAAGTACAGCCTGGCTTTTCTCGATCTGATGCTGGCGATCTCGGCCACCCTGACCATCGTCTGTTATGCGTTGTTCACCGTGGTGCCCTCACGCAACCCGACGCTGATCCTCACCATCGTTCCCGTGGTCTACTGCATGACTCGTTATCTGCTGCAAATCATGGTCCACACGCAAGGGGAATCGCCCGATGGGGTGCTGCTGACGGACTGGCGGATGGGGGTTGGCATTCTCAGCTGGCTGGGGTTGTGTGTCGCCATCCTCTACGGCAACATCCACCTGATCGCCCCGCTCACCACATGAGATATTACCTCTCTTGATTATCACTTTTTTCAGGTGGACGATTGACACGGTAGTGCGACACCACCAGCGCCTAGCAGAGTTCCTCGATCGGCTTTCCGCTGGGAAGTACGGGAATGGGGCGTCCTGTGCGATCCTCGTAGTGCTGGGTTGTATCCACGCCGAGGTGCTTGTAGATCAGCGCCAGCACATCCTGCGGTCGCTTGGGATTGGATTTGGGAAAGGCACCCTTGCTGTCGGAGGCTCCCACCACTCGTCCGCCTTTTACCGGTCCGCCCGCGAGCGCTGCACTGAAGACATTGGGATAGTGATCGCGTCCGGCCTGGGCGTTGACACGGGGAGTCCGCCCAAATTCCCCCCAGGCAACCACCAGTGTGCTTTCCAGCAGGCCCCGTTGTTCCAGATCCTCGATCAGCGCCGAATAGGCACGATCAAATCGTGGTAAGAAGCCGAGTTTTAGCGATTCAAAACCCTTGACATGCGTATCCCACCAGCGCAGATCCACGGTGACGAGCCGCACGCCGGCCTCGACGAGGCGCCGTGCCAGCAAGATCCGCTGACTCCATGCTGGCGAACCACAGCGATCAGCCGCCTTGGGATCGAAGGCGGGGAGAAAGCCATACCGTTCGCGAATGCGCGCCGGTTCGCGATCCAGATCAAAGGCATCGCGCGCCGCCGGCGAGGTGATGATATCCCAGGCACGTTGTTGAAAACGATCGAGGGCGTCGAACTGTCCGCTGTGATCGAGGTCGCGCCGCACCTTGTCGAAGCTGCGCAGCAAGGCCCGGCGCTCACCAACCTGCTGGGTGGTCACTCCCACGGGAAGATCGAAGTTGGGCAGTCGAAACGGACCATTGTTCGCCGGGTCAGCAAGGGTCTCGAATGGTTTGTGCGCCACTCCCAGGTAGGCGGAGTTTGTCCCCGGCACCATGCGCGGGATCATCACGTAGGCGGGGAGGGTCGGGTTCTGATGCCCCAGCTGGCGCGACACAATCGAGCCACAACTGGGATAGCTGTTCTCGTCGGGATTGGGGCCGGAGGGATAGCCGGTGAAACAGATCTGATCGCCACTGGAATGGCCGGCATCCTCATGATGGAGGCTGCGTACAATCGACCACTTCTTCATGATCCGCCCACACATCGGCAGGAGATCGCCAAGGAGAATGCCCGGGACGGTGGTCGGGATCACCCCGAACTCGCCGCGATAATCGGCTGGTGCCTCGGGTTTGGGATCCCACATATCAATGTGGCTCGGTCCGCCACGCATCCACAGGATGATGACGTTATTGGTTCGGGCACTGCTGCGTCCCTGCTCCGTCGCCTGGGCTTCCAGAGCGAGAAACTGAGACAACGACAACCCCGCCGTCCCCAGAATCCCGGCTCGAAGGAACGACCGTCGATCCCGATGCAGTGAACGACGGAACTCTGAACACCCGTTACGCGTCGTACTGGTGGAGGTCATCATGGCACTCGGCAGACCCAGGAGGGACCGGACGGAGGGTGTTTCCAGGCGGGCCTTCCCCCGGCAGCGTGCCCCCCGGAATCGCTGCCGAGAAAGGTTAGCTCCATGCTACGGCCGAACGAAGCACAGAGCAAGCACAAACGTCGCGGGACCGAGCCGGGGTCAGAAAGCACGAAAAAAGTGAACCTTCAGAGGCCGCGTGTGTCCGGATAGATAGAAAGTCGGGATGAACAAGATCAGGAAGGGTGGTGGCGTGGCACAGCCCTTCTTGAAGCAGGAGTCATCCCCCGTATCCCATGGCAAAAGCGTACAAACATTCCCTTCAGGAGGCAGTACCCGCAAGGGTTTGAGGGTTCGAATCCCTCCAGGGTAACACCTGTGGCGAAATGGTAAACGCGCTGTTGTTCAACCGCTTGTGCGACTTGTACGGGGGATTTTTCGATCGCTAGCCGCTTCCGGAAACGCGGAGGCGGTTCATGGAGCAAGGCCCGCGCCCCATCGCAGGAGCTTACAAACTATCTGGTATTGAACCAGGCGGTTGAGGGTTCGAGTCCCTCCGGGTCCACCTGACGGGCCCGTAGCTCAAATGGATAGAGCGCATGTTCCACAGCTTGTGCAACTTGTGCGGGCCTGTTTCTCTCTTTTTCCCAGGGAACTTCAAGGAATCATCCTCGCGCCCCACTGCAAAAGCATACAAACACTCCACTGATAATGGAGAAGTATGGGTTCGACTCCCATCGCATCCCCTTGCCTTTCCTGGCTGGGATGCGTAGTGTAATGGTAGCACACTGTTGATCTTGCTTGTGCGACTTGTGCGAGGATTTGTTTACCACGGCTCGCTTCCACGAAGGGGCCTTCAAGCGTCTGGATCCGCACCCTACGGCAAAAGCGTACAAACGCTCGATAGCTGAATCGAGAGGTATGGGTTCGACTCCCATCTCGCCCGCCTCCGGGCGAGTAGTGTAACGGCAGCACACTGTTGAACCGCTTCTGCGACTTGTGCGGATTCTTGATTTTGTCCGTTGAACAGAGCCGACGCGAGACTGAACGTTTCTCGCGCCGGCTCTGTGTGTTTCACTCCTCCACCCGTACTGCATAAAAGCCTGCCTCGCGTTCAAGAATGCGCGACGTTCCGGTGAGCGCCTTGCCGTTGCCGGTGAACAACCACCCCTGGAAACTCTGTTCGCTCCGGGGAAACTTGACCGTGAATTGCACCGAATGCTGCGGCATCCCGATCTTGCCACGCACCTCGTATTTCTGACCATCGCGATCGGAATAGTAGGCACCGCTCACCGTTCCGTCCTCCTCCACCTTCAAGACCAGTTCCCCGGAACGCCGGCCGTCATCGTACAATTTGTACTTGCCGTTGAAATACCGGGGTTCGAAGGTTTCGCCGACGACCAGTTTGGGCCCCTTCTTCGGAGTCGCCTCGGGGAGCGGAGCAGTCAGCAGATAGAGTTTTGCCTTCCCAACCGGCTCGGTATAAATCTTCTCGCCAGCGACAACGAGTCGGAGATCGCCGCCGAGTTGTTCGGGAACGACTTGCCCCAGATCGAGGCTGAAACGGAAACCCGGAAAGAGCGAGAGTTTCCCTCCCGCGGCCAGGATCGTTCGCTCCTCCCCTTCCTTGTAGGTGACAAAGCGATCGATGTAGAGGATGGGAATGGTTTTATCCTCGCCGATTTTCTGTCGCGCCGAGCGCACCAGGAGTTTGCTGTTCCGTCCCTCGTTGGTCTTCACCACAAGTATGGTAGCATCGATGCGCGGAAGTCCGCGCGTGTGGTCGTTGATCAGATCTGGCGTCAGTTGCTTGATCTCCTTGACACTCTTTGCCGTGGCCGCCTTATTCAGAATGGGATTGAGGTAGTGGTCAAAATCGTCGGCACGAAGAAGGGTGGAACTGCTCAGGAGGATCGTCACGACCATCAACAGACGCATAAGAGAGATCTCCGCGAGAGAACAAGGAGGGGTTGAAATCCGAGCGCGTGTGGGAAACGACCGGAAACCTGCAGCACTCCACGGGTAACGTGATCATCAACGGGACAATCCCTTCACCCGATCAACCTCGGCCTGGTACAGTGCCTGAACTTCCTGGGCCCCGTATTCGCGTTCCAGCTGGCGAATTCCAAAGTGAAACCGAGCCACCCGGTTAAAGTGATCGGTGAAGGCGGCATTGATCAACGCCCCGCTGCCAATGCTCAGCAAGGGCAAACTCTGCGCCATGAGCTTTTCACTAACGCGTAGATTGAAGGAGCGGGCGATCTGGGAGAGAAAGTTGAGCAGGACCGGGGCGGAGCCACGCGCCAGTGCTTCGGACACTTCCGCGGCCGACTTGCTGCCCAGAAAGCGCGCAGCGTCCTGAATGAGAACGCTCATCCCCAGGCGCGCGGTAAGATAGGTCGACTCCAGGGCATCATCGTCCGGGGTGGGACCGCCTTGACTGAAGACCGCCAGACATTCGAGACGGATACTGGGATCGCGCAGGTCATGGCCGAATTCGCACGCGGTCGCAGCGATGGAGCGAAACATCAAGCTGGTGGTGAGCGGAAGTTCAAGCGCCAGCGCCGGGAGCCCAAAGGCGCCGGCTACCCCTCCGGTAACGACGGTGGCAAGCTTGTGGTGAAACCCGGTGGTATCGGCCGCCGCGAGAGCGCGCGCAAAAGTCTGGTCCCGTCGGCTCGTGGAAGGGAGGGAGGAGGCGGCCAGGGCCATCAAGCGCCGCAACACGCTCTCGCTGATCTGGGCAACCCGTTTGGGAACCACGCGCGTCAGCAGGCTTTCCACCGGAGCACCGATCGCATCGGCGAGCCGCATCAGGTAGCTGGGCTTCTCCAGATAGCGAGCTGCCTCGCTGAGAAAGTGCGCTTCCCGCGCTGGCAGCACGGCCGTGCTCATGGTTGCTCCTCTCGTGGACTTCCCCGAACTGGAGTGCGGCTCTCGCTCTCGACCAGCGCTCCTGGCACCGAGGTTGTTTCGCGCCGGGCCATTCTCACTGCCCTTCCATTTTACCTCATCGGTGCCACCCTTTCATCGCGGCAGGAAGAGTACCGCACATTTTTGTTCTCCAGCCAATCAAACCCGCAAACTTTCCGATGAACCGGAAGAAGATTGCACCAAGAGTTCGCTCGGGCACCGTTTCCCCGCGCCGAGCGCGGGTAAGATTCAATGCCTGCGAGCGATTGCTGCTACTCCCAAGGATGTCCACTCCCCGCGCGCTGGGGTTTGCTGTGATGGAGGTAACCCGGTGACCACCCTGAATGTTGCACCTACTTCGTCGCGCCGGTTGCCGTTCAAACAGATAGTCTGGGGGGTTCTTCTCGTTGCTGGTCTGGTGTCATGGCCGTTTTTGAGAGCCATCGGCCTGGACAGCAGCGGAATCGGAGGTTCCACCGAGGCGGCCTGTGCCACCACCCCGGACGCCATGAGCGAGGCCGATTCGTCGGTCACTCTGGAGCGGAGTCGCCATCTCCAGCGGTTGGGAGTCGATCGCTGGCATCTGGCGGGGCATCGCGGGCGCGGCTTGAAGGTGGCCATCCTCGACTCGGGGTTTTGTGGCTATCGAGCGCATCTGGGCAAAGCGCTCCCACTCAAGGTGCTCACGCGTTCCTTTCGCAGCGACGGCAACCTGGAGGCACGCGATAGCCAGCATGGCATCCTCTGCGGCGAGATCGTCCACGCCCTGGCGCCGGAAGCGGAGCTCCTTTTTGCCAACTGGGAAGCGAATCATCCGCAGCAGTTCCTTGAAGCGGTGCGCTGGGCGCGCCAGCAAGGTGCACGGGTGGTGTCCTGTTCACTGATCATGCCCACCTGGAGCGACGCCGAGGGCAACGGTCGCATTCACACGGAGCTCACGCGGTTGCTTGGTGATGGTTCGCATCACGAAGATCTTCTCTGCTTTGCCTGTGCGGGAAATACCGCCGAGCGTCACTGGAGTGGCAAGTTCCTGGACGCGGGTCAGGGGGATTACCACCTGTGGCGCCCAGGATGTGTGGAGAATCCTGTGCAGCCCTGGGGTAACGAACGGGTGTCGGTAGAACTCTGTGGAGCGCGGGGCGGAGACTTTGAGGTGCTGGTGTTCGATAGTACAACACAGCTGCTTGTTGATCGTGCCGTGGCCCGGGATCAGGAACGCGAGCGCTCTGCGGCGGTGCGTTTCTATCCCAAACCCGGCCACAGCTACAACGTGCGTCTACGCCGAGTGGCCGGTGAGGCAGGCTCCTTCCATCTCTTTGTGCTGGGCGGGGGCCTACGGCACGTAACTAGCAACGGCAGTATTGCTTTCCCTGGCGATGGGCCCGAGGTGGTGACCGTGGGTGCCGTCGATGCGGATGGCCGACGCGCCTCGTACAGCTCCTGCGGGCCCAATTCCCGGTCACTCAAACCGGATCTGGTGGCGATGGTGCCTTTTGTCAGCAGTTGGCGGGCACGTCCCTTCGCCGGAACCTCGGCGGCGGCTCCCCAGGCTGCAGGGTTAGCCGCCTTGCTCTGGTCGCGTCATCCTGACTGGAATGCACAGCAGGTGCGACAAAAGTTGACGGAGGCCGCCCTTGACCTGGGTCCACGGGGACACGACTGGGAGACAGGCCACGGCTTGGTGCGTCTACGGCCTCTGCACTGATTGGAAACACTGGGACAGGTAGCTCGAAAGGTGCGGGTTTTATCGATCCTGATTCTTTCTCCAGGAAAGGAGGTACGCCGATTCCCAGACAGCTGGCTAGTGGTGGGGGTTTGACGTCTGTCCGGTCTACCCGGAGGTTCGGAGTTGGAGAGCTTACCCAGATTCGCCGTTCGGGGTGAAGGCTCGTCCAGGTTTGATCCGATGTTCCACCAGGTTGCCGTGTGCCCTCTTCGTGCTCGCAACAAGGATTGTGCCCAGGGCTCCAGCAGCAAGGAAGCGAGTCATGTGTAACTACAGGGTTCGAATTCTTCTGCTTCTGCTCATGCTGGGTGTGGTTCCCCAGGTCCACGCTGGCGGACTTCCTCCATGGTTGCCCCGTTATGCGCTGGATATCCACCTCGATGTTGCCCAGCATCGCGCCGTGGTCCGACAACAAGCAACGTGGACCAATCATTCGACGCGTTCGACGGATCGGCTGGTCTTCAACGTCCATTCGCACTATCAGGTGCCGAAGGACCAGATTGGCTTCATGGCCAAAACGCTGGAAGTCCTGCGGCTCGATCCGCGCGAAGCGCTGGAAACGGAACTCCAACCGTTCCAACTGAAGCGAGTGACGCTGGCGCCACCGCTGGGGTCGCTGTCTGAAGGAGAGGAAGTGTCGTATTGCTGGGGGGGTGATACCAACACCGATCTCATCCTTTCGCTCGCTCAGCCCGTGGCTGAAGGCGAAACGATCTCGGTTGTTCTGGAGTTTGAATTCCTGTTGCCCCAGAAACAGGGTCGCTGGGGGCAATGGCGAGATGTCACCTATCTCAGCAACTGGGTCCCGGTCTTTGCAGTCCACGACAAGGAGGGGTGGCATCCGACTCCGTTCGTGCCCTGGCATCAACCCTTCTTCAACGAGGCGGGGATTTATGATGTGCGCTTGACGTACCCCGCCGAGCAGAAAGTTGGTTGCACGGGGGCGATCACCGCCCGTCGCACAACGGCGGAGGGATGGCAACAGGTCGAGATCGTGGCCCTCGGGGTGCGCGACTTCGCCCTTCTGTGCAGTTGTCATTACCAGGAATGGACCACTTCGGTCGAACTCTGTGCCGATCGGCCCCCCGTTCAGGTGCGCATCCTGGCGTTTGCTGAGCATGAACATTATGCCACGGAGATGCTCCGCATCGCCCGGGAAGCACTGACAACCTATAGTCAGTGGTTCGGCCCCTATCCGTACCCGGTGTTTACCATCACCGAGGCGTTTTTCGGCTGGAATGGGAACGAATGCTCCACACTGGTGATGATCGACGAGCGCGTGTTTGGCATGCCTCACATGGCGGGCAATTACGTCGATTACCTGGTCAGTCACGAAATCTTGCACCAGTGGTTCTACAACCAGGTTGGCACCAACGGTTACTGCGAAACGTGGATGGACGAGGCGATCGTCACCCACTTCACGCACAAGTTGATGACCAAAAAATGTGGCAGCCCGAACAACGAATTGTTGAAGTTCCCCAACGGTCTGGGGTGGTTGCCTAACATTCATCGCCAGGATTATCGCGCCTATGGGCTCTACGGGACCATCGCCCGAGGCGGCAACACCGCCCTGGTACAGGAGATTCCCAAGTTCGGCCATGTCGTCGATCTGTTCAGCATGATCTACGACAAGGGGTCGCGCGTGGTCAACATGATCGAGGATCGCCTGGGTGAAGCGGCGTTTTTCGACTTCATGCGCCTGGTGTTTCGCCGCTATCAGTATCGCATCATTCGCGTGAAGGATTTTCAGACCGAACTGGAGCAGTATACCGGACGTTCCTGGGAAGCCTTCTTTCAAAACTGGCTTTACGGCAAGGGACTCTCGGACTGGGCCATTGAAAAGGTGAAGGTGGAACGGAGCACCCTGGGAGCGGTGTGTGATCGTATGGCGCCCTGCTCCGCCCTGGGAGAGCCAGGTGTGCAATGCAACGCGACCGCAACGCACCACAACGGCCCCTTCAAGGTGACCGTTCTGCTGGAGCAAAAAGCGGAATACACCGAGGATACGACCCTTGGCATCGCACTGGACAAGGAGGATGTTTATCCGATCCGGATTCCGATCGTCCCGGGCGCTCAGCGCCTGGATCTGGAGGAACTCAATGCCGTGGTGCAAACCCTCCCCGACAAGCGCATTTGCGTGGAGGTGATGCTCCCCTCCCGGCCGCGCCAGATCATGGTGGATCCAGATCGAATTCTGATCGACAAGAATCCGTGCAATAACTCCTGGCACACCTGTCTGAACTGGCGGGTGACGCCACTGTACTCGTTCCTCGATGAAACCGATCTGACCACTGCCCATGATCGCTGGAACGTTCTGGCGGGACCGTGGATCAGTCGGCCGGCCTACATCGATCCCTGGTATACCCGTTCAACCATCGTTGGAGCGCGGGCCGGGTTGTATCACCTGCAGTGCTTTTCCGGCGGAGTCTATGCCGGCTACCGCAGCGACTATCGCGATGTGGTCGTCGGCGCCGACGGTGTGCTCGATCACTGGCCAGGGAGCAAGGATCAGCTTGGCTTCCATGTGGAGCAGCGATTGGCGTCGTTTCAGAACGGCAAGGACACGGCGTTTCGTGGGGTGCTCTATGCACGTCACATTTTCAAGTACACCTCGAGCCTGTATTTGCAGCCGATGGAGTACGCCGAGAGTTTCGCCACGTATCAGGACAACTTCCTCCCCTTCAGCCGCAACCCGGGGCCAGGGGCAGTGCGTCCGGATTCGTCGGGATTATTTGGGCTGCACTACCGGGTGAACTACCTGACCCCCTACTGGGATCCGGTCGGGGGCATGTGGCTTGATCTGATGTATGCGGGGGGGGTGGTGGATCTCGATGGCTCGCGCTCGACGCATCAGATGACTGGCCAGTTCACCATGGTCAAAAGCCTCCCCGATGTACGTAATTGGCTGGACGAAGCTCCCCGGCTTCAGGAACATCTCGGCCCCGCCCTGGGCTGGTTGGCTGACACACGCCTGGCCATGCGCTTCCATCTCGCGGGCGGACTCCCCGACCAGGGCGAGTACTTCACCATGGGTGGAGGCAATCTCTTCCGTGGTTTTGACCAGGCCGAACGCCAGGGAAGTCTGGTGTGGGTGGGAAGTCTGGAATGGCGCGTCCCGTTCCTCCGTCAGGTGGAGTGGGATTGCTGCGATCACGTCGTCGGGGTGCGCAATATTTACGGCGCGCTCTTCTACGACGTCGGCAATGCCTATGTGAATGGGCATGCCACGGGACCAATTGCGCATGCCGTGGGCGCCGGCTTACGCCTGGACCTGAGCTGGTTTAGCTTTGTCGAGCGCAGCATCTTGCGGCTCGATGTCGCCAAAACCGTGAATGCCAACACCGGGATTCAGTTCTGGTTCGGGATTCAACATCCCTTCTGAAAGGAGGTGCGCAACAATTGAACGTCGGTGGCATTTTCAGACGGATGAGCGAGGAATGGGTCATCGGGACAGGAGAGGCGAACTCCGCAAGATCCACTCGCAAGTGATTGCCTCCATGAATGTTAAGGAATCTTTAATCTATTTTCTGGTGCTGGGTATGGGAATTGCCTCTTTTTCAGGAACCAAGGATGGTCAAGGAAATCGCACCTTGACACATGAACTTTAGAACAGTATACATAAACACAGAAGTAACAAACCAATCGTTAACCTCCCAACAGCGATCTGTTCCTTCTGTGCAGGCGCGCAGCAAAACGAGGTGCTACATGCTGGTTCTCTCACGGAAGTGCGGTGAAAAGATCGTTATCCCCGAGCACAACATCGTCTTGACGGTCCTGGAGGTCCGAGGCGACCGGATTCGGATGGGTATTGATGCCCCATCCCACGTGCAGATCCATCGACAGGAAATCTGGCAGCGCATTCACAGCGAAGAACCGGTGCCGGCGGCTGCCTCCTGATTGTCCTTCCTGGAGACGCGCTTCCAGGGCGCGTCTCCAGGGTTCGTTTTCGTCAGGCCCCGCGGCGCACCGCGTAGAGCAACTGCCCCCCATCGAAGAGCGCGTATTCCGGCTGTGCCAGGTCCTCGGGCGTGGGTGCTGGAAGCAAGCGTACCAGTCGTCGATCCTGCAATCGCCGCAACCCGTCATGGAACCCTGTCAGCGAAAGCTCGGGATGTTGCGCTTGCAAGGCCTCAAATAACTCCGGTAACGGACAGGCTGGCGGAGCGTCTGCCGTCTTGCGTCGCTCCAGATAATCGAGCGCCGGTGCTGTCCAGGGATAACTACTCGTCAGATCCTCGGGAACCCGTGGAATCGCTTCCTCCACGCGGCGCAGGGCCTCCTCGACGCGCACGGTCAGGGCCTGCAACTGCTCCTGCCAGCGATGAACCTGCTCGAAGAGCCGTTCCCCGGTCGCCAGCCATTGCTGCTGCAACTCTCCCAGCCAGCGCGGCACGGCATCCTGATTCAACTTCAGAACCTGGGAGAGTTCCTGCAGCGCGCGCACTGGCGATTCATGCTCGTGCAGAAAATCGACCCCTCGCGGAGTGAGGCGAACCCACTCACAACTGGTTTTGCCGCGCGTTTCGGTGCGTGTGATCTCCAGCATCCCTTCGCGCACCGCCTGCGTGGCGGCCTCGCCATTCAGACCGCTGCGACTGGGGAAGAGACCCTCGAGTTTACCACTCCGATAAAGTCGTTTGTCACCCGGCTGGCTGAGTGCCGCCTTGAGGGCTTCCACGATCAGATCGCTGACCTTGTCTCTGCTCATGGGCATCCTTCCTCCGCATCCTGCCTGGCCCTGTGCAGTGAACACATCCGGCCCTAGAACTGTCAAGGTGGATAGGGCCCGCGCTAGCAAGAGAGGACGCTGGTTTCATGACTCCCGTGCCGACCCCCAAACGGATTCTGAGCGGAGTGCAGCCTTCGGGCAAACTCCATCTGGGCAACTACTTCGGCGCCATTCGTCAGCATATCGCCCTGCAACAGGAGGGGATCTGCTTCTATTTCATCGCCGATTATCATGCCCTTACCACCATTGACGAGGCAACCCGCCGTCGGCTGGGCACCGAGAAATTCAAGGGCCCCGATCGAGCGTCTACCCTGCGCGAACATGTCCGCGATGTGGCCCTGGACTACCTGGCGCTTGGCCTCGATCCGGAAAAAGCCACCTTCTTCCGCCAATCAGACGTTCCCGAAGTCGCCGAGCTGGCCTGGATTTTCTCCACCGTCACCAACATGGGGCTCCTGGAACGCGCAGTCTCCTACAAGGACAAGATCGATCGCGGCATCGAAGCCAGCGTTGGCCTGTTCTACTACCCTATTCTGATGGCGGCAGATATCCTCATCTACCGCTCGCACCTGGTGCCAGTGGGCGAAGATCAGGTCCAGCATCTGGAGATGACACGCGACATCGCCGGGCGTTTCAACCGCACCTTCGGCGAGATCTTCCCCATCCCGAACTACCGGCTGGACAAAGTTGCGAAGGTGCCGGGGATCGATGGGCAAAAGATGAGCAAGTCCTATGGCAACACGATCGAGATCTTCGCCGAGGGTAAACCGCTCCAGAAAACCGTCATGAGCATCGTCACCGATAGCACCACCGTCGAGGATCCCAAGGATCCCGACAAGTGCAATGTCTTTGCGCTGTACAGTCTCTTCGCCAACGAGGAAGAGAAAGCCGCGCTGGCAGAACGCTATCGCGCGGGAGGCATGGGCTTCGGCGAGGCGAAGAAGCAGTTGCTGGGGAAGATCAACGATTACTTTGCCCCGGCGCGGCAGAAGCGCAAGGAACTGCTGGCAAACCTCGACTATGTGGAAGAGGTCCTGCGCAAGGGAGCACAGAAAGCCCGGGCCGAGGCACAACGAACCATGACCCTGGTTCGTGAAGCGGTTGGAATGGCGCCCTCCCCTGCCGGTTGAATCCCCTCCCCTGTCAGTGGGAGCAGCCGACGCTCGTGTCGGCTGCTCCTGCTGACACCTCATTGACACAACGGACGATACATCTCCGGTCGCCGATCTCCCACCCGATCGACCTCATATTCATCAGGCACAATCACGAGCCGTTTTGCCCGTGCCTGCTCGGGATCGATCTCGGCATAAAGGATGACCTCGCGGGCATCGTCGCTGGCGCAGAGTAAATCACCGCTGCAATCGACAATGCGGCTCTGGCCGATGAAGCGATACCCATGCTCCTCCCCGACCCGGTTCACGGCGGCGTAGTAGACCCGATTCTCCAGGGCGCGCGCCTGAATGATATAGCGCACCACGCGCTGCGCATCGGGCGGCCAGTTGGTGGGCAGGACGATCAAATCGGCTCCCAGAAGTGTCAGCACCCGCGCAGCCTCGGGAAACCCTGCGTCGTAGCAAATATTCATCCCCACGCGCAGCCCCCCCAGATCATGCACCGCAAAGGGCAGATCCCCGGGCGTGGTGAAGCGATCCACTCCCAGGCAGGGAAGATGAATTTTGCGATAGCGTTGCATCTGGCCTCTGGGACCGAGAAGCACCGCGGTGTTGTACAGATGCTCGTTCTGGCCATCGCGTTCGAGGAGTCCCACAATCGCCCACACGTTCAACTGCCGACAGTCCGCGAGCAACGTTTCCGTCGAGGGTCCTGGCAAGGTCTCCGCATGCGGCCAGGCTTCTTCTCGACTGGAGAAGCAATAGCCGGTGAGTGCGCATTCGGGGAAGAGGACGAGTTGTGCTCCGTGGCTGGCTGCTTCATGAAGGCGAGAACGAATGACGCGAAGGTTGTGGGTGTGCCCGGCGAACAGACAATCCATCTGCACGCCTGCTATCTTCCAGATGGCCATTCTGACAGTTCCTCACGCAAGGGAGAGGGGAGAGGTTGATCCTGTTACTGTACGGACTGCGGAGGGACTGGCTCGTTTCCCACCACGAGACCCATTGTTCCCCGCGTTGTCCACGAGTCACCCCTCGCGGCAACCAGCTCGCGAAGTGCCAGGTTGCCCCTGATCCGCCTGCCGGCGATGCCTGGACTGGTCCATTTGCTCCCAGGACAACCCCACGGATGCGAGTTCATGATTTCCCTTGACCCCTCGCACAGAGGAGATAGCATCGGGTGCATCAGGAAGCGATCCAGTCGTGGAGCCTTCTGCCTCGCCTTCACCCCTGGTTGGCTTGCGCGAGGCGACGTTTTCCGAGCAAGAGAAATCCGAACGCCGTCCCGACCCGCCGCTGTTTGTAGCCCACTTACCGTGAGGGATAAAGCCCATGTTGGAGATCTTTATTCTCATCAAACTCAGCCGGAAGATTCATGCGATCGCTGAGGAAAAAGGCAGAACGGGCTCGCTGTACGTTTTGCTACTGATCCTTTGCTGGTTCGGTGGAGAGATCGGCGGGGCTTTTGGGGGGTTGATGCTGTCCTCGTTCTTGAACGGGGGTCAGGAGCCCGACATGCTGATGCTATACGTTGGTGCAATTGCGATGGCAGCCCTCGGCGCCTTCCTCGCCTTCACCTTTGCCCGAGCACAACCTGCGCTGGACCCGGAATACACCGAGGAGTAACACGCTCGCCTGCCAACCGCGACCTCCCAAGAAAAACGACCGTGCGCACGTGGGTGGTGGGCACGGTCGTTATCGCCAGGTACGAGGGACGCGTTTACTTTCGCTCGTTGGCAAGGGCGGCCTTGGTGCGGTCCACCTTGTCGGCAGCCGCCTTCACGGCCGCGTTGGCCTGGTCGAGGGCCACCTGGTCTGCCTTCGCCTTGTCAGCAGTCGTCCTGGCCGTGGCGGTCCGAGCAGCAATCTCTTTCGGAGCATTGACCGCGTTCGCCCTGGCCGTCATGTCGTTTTTCTGAGCGACGGCCAGTTGATCCGTCGCCAGTTTCTGTCCGGCCATCGCCGTCGTGACATTTTTCTGCGCGGCGGTCAATTCGGCGGCTGCCTGATTGGCGATCTCGGCGGCGCGGGCAGCGGCCCCGGCGAGGGCCTTGTCGTCCTTCTTCTTGTCGGCCTCGGTTTTGACCTTGGTGGCCGCCTCCGTGAGCGCCTTGACCAGAAGCTCCTTGGCCGCAACCTCTGCCTGCGCTTGTTGCACGGTGGCGTTCGCCTGGTTCAGTTTCGCCTGCGCCTGGACCAGAGCATCGGCGGCCGCCTTGATGGCTGCCTGGGAGTCCGCGGCCATCTTCTGAGCCGCCGCGAGATCGGCAGCCGCCTTGTCGGCCGCGGCCCGGGAAGCCTTAGCCGTGGCAAGAACCGCATCGCGAGCCGCTACCCTGGCGACCAGTTCCTTGGCCGCGGCCTCGAATTGCTCCGCCAGTGACGGGGGATTGGCACTCAGGTTCCCCACGAGTTTGCCATCCGCCATTGCCCAGACGTTGATCTTGCCACTCCAGTCGCCCCCGATCACGCGAGCGCCATCGTGGCTGAACGTGGCCCGGAGCCCGACATCGGGAAAGGCTTCAAACACCCGTTGCTGGGCGCCGTTGCTATCCCACACCTTGGTCAGTCGATCCCGCCCCGTGGACACCAGCCGATTGTCACGCGCAAACTGCACAAATTCCGCGCCTTCGCCGTGGGCCCCCCAGTTCTTGATTGGGTTGCCATTCTCCATTTCCCACAGACGAATCGTCGTATCCTCCGACGCCGAGGCCAGCACATTGGAGTCATTGCGCCAGCTGACGGCGGTGATCGCCTTGGTGTGGCCGCGCAGGCTAAAGTACTCGCGTGCGGTGAAGGCTTCCCAGACGAACAGCCCTCCGTTGCGGTCGCCACTCGCCAGCAAGACCCCATCAGGGCTAAATTCCAGGGCATAGATCCAATCGGTATGCTTGCGAATTTCCTGGAGCAGTTTGCCATCCTTGGTGGAGTAGATACGCACCACCTTGCTTGGTCCGCCGAGGGCAATCTGCGTTTGATCCGGGCTGATATCGGCCGCGAGAACGGCATCGGTTTCATCGCCGATCTCGATCACACGTTCCCCGGTGGTCACCTTCCACACCACCACTTTCCCCGATTTTCCACCTCGTCCCCCCCCAGCAAGGAGAAGTCCCCCAGCGCGGCTGAACTTCAACACATGGGGCACCCCTTCCGGAAAGGGGAGCACGCCGAGCAGGTCGAGCGTATCGCTGTGATAAAGAAAGACCTGCTTCTGCCCAGCGACCGCCACCAGCGGCGCCCACGGACTGGAGGCAATGGCGGTCACGGCGGTGGGCCGCTGGACCTGCACCACGGGAGCGAGTGCCAGCGTGGTGGGCGGCATGGGTGGAGGCCCTTCCGGCTTTCCGCGAATGATCGAGGTCAAACCGATGTCGGTTTTGGGTTTGGTCCCGGTAACCGCCTTGCTCCCCGCATTTTCCAGGGCTCCACCCTCGATCCATTTCTGAATCATGGCGAGGTTGGCCTCGGGAAGTTTGGGCTTGCTCGGCGGCATGAACGGCTCCTGGAGATGAGCCATCACCCGGAAAAGGAGACTGTTGGAGGCATCCCCTGGTTTGACGGCAGCCCCCGAACTGCCTCCTTCCATCAGGGCGGTGAAGGTGTTGAGAGTCAATCCGCCCTTCTTCTTGTCCTGATTGTGGCAGGCGATGCAGTGCTCGCGCAGGATGGGGAGCACATGCTCGTCGTAGGTGATCTTCGCCGGTTTGGCCGGGTCGGCAGCTTGCAGTCCCAGCGGCAGCACCAGCAGCAGACCGAGGGCACGCAGTTTTATTTTCATGGTGAATGCATCCGAGGAAAACGAGAAGGAGATCACCCTGTCACTCGGAAGAGGAGACAGGGTGATGTCAGCACCACGACGTTGATCAATGGTTAAACATGAACTCGCGCGAGTTCAGCAATGCCCAGAACACGTCCTCCAGCGCCTTGCGTTTGTCGGCTTCGCCGGCCACCATCGCCTCCAGTTTCGCCTTCTCCGCCGGAAGCGGTTTGCGACTCA
>JAKOSN010000094.1 GCA_029777335.1 Planctomycetota bacterium | reverse complement strand
TGGAGCTGAGGGGATTCGAACCCCTGACCTTCTGAATGCCATTCAGACGCGCTCCCAGCTGCGCCACAGCCCCAGATGGTAATTTGATCTTAGAGGACGCTACTTTCCCTGTCAACGCCTTCGCAAAAAATGTCCGCCCTCTCTCCGGAATCCCTTTCGTCTGCCGATTCTTCATGATTTTCACTTCTCGGTAACATTCTTCTCGCATCATGGCGTGTCATGTTTTACCTTCTTCCCCAGATTCTTCCCCCCGACAGGAGACAAAACCATGCGACGACTTCTGATGCTCGGTTTGGCGATGACGGCGCTGATCACCGCCGTGGCGCTTTCCCGCACTGAATCCCCCAAGGGGGAAGGGGCCAGCAACCCTCTCCAGGTGAGTATCGATGAGCGGAATCCGTGGACCACTTTAAAGTTAAACAATAATCCTAACGAGTTCCGCTTTGTGGTGGTTTCGGATCGGACCGGCGGACATCGTGCGGAGATCTTCTCCCGCGCGGTCAAACAACTCAACCTGATGCAGCCCGAGTTTGTCATCTCCGTGGGGGATCTGGTGGAGGGGTACGCCGACGAAAAGAAGGAGAAGGACAAGGAGCGCCTGGCCGAGGAATGGCGCGAGTTTGATGGGTATGTTCGCCAGCTGCAAATGCCCTTCTTCTACGTACCGGGCAATCACGACCTGAGCAATGTCTTTGAGCACAAGGTGTGGAAGGAACGGTACGGTCGTACGTACTATCACTTTGTTTATCGCGATGTGCTGTTCCTCGCCCTTTCGTCCGAGGATGAAATTCCGGCAGCGGGCGATGCCAAGGACGACAAGAAGCAGACCCCCAAGGTGGGAAGTTACATCAGCCAGAAGCAGCGCGATTATGTGAAGAAGACCCTGCAGGACTACCCCAATGTGCGCTGGACGATGGTATTCATTCACAAACCGCTCTGGGCTCTTCCGGAGATCGAGAAGTCGGGATGGCTGGACGTGGAGAAATCGCTCGCGGAGGGGGGGCGCAAGTATTCGGTCTTCGCCGGGCACGTCCATCGGTTCCAGAAATTTATCCGCAATGGCATGAATTACTACCAACTGGCGACCACGGGCGGCGGGAGCAAACTCCGCGGGGAGCGCTATGGCGAATTCGACCACTTCGCCTGGATCACCATGAAGGCCGAGGGGCCCACGATCGCCAATGTGATGCTCGACGGCATTTATCCCGAGAATATGCAGAAGATCCGCACCGACGAAAAGGCGCGCCCCGAAACCACCAAGCGCCCGAACGTGTACGCCACCACGGGGAAGGTGCTCGATAGCGTGGGTCAACCCGTGGCCAACGCCCTGGTGACCTTCTGGGCCTACGACAAGAAGAACAAGAAGTATGTGCACAAGGCCGATTCGCTCACCGATGAAAATGGGACCTATAGCCTGAGCACCTACACCGCCAACGATGGCGCTCCGGCGGGCGAGTACAATGTGACCGTGATCAAGCGCGTCCCGCTGTTCGACGAGAGTGGCAAACCTGGGAAGAACACCTTGCCGGAGAAATATGGCAAGGCCGATACCAGTGGCATCACCGTGACCGTCAAGGGAGAAGCGAACAACCTCGATATTCGCCTGCAGTAAGACCGAGTCGTCCTTGAATCCGCGACACCGCCGACGGGCCATGTTCGTTCGCCTGTCGGCGGTGTAAGATGATCTGCGCAGACTCGACACAAGGGAGAGGCGCAGATGTGTCTTGGCATTCCTGGTCAGGTAGTCGCAGCCACGGAGCCGGTAGGGGAGCTTCCCTTCGCTCTCGTTTCGTTTGGAGCGGCTCAGCGGCGCGTGTGCATGTCCTGTGTTCCCGAAGCACAACCCGGCGATTTTGTCCTGGTCCATGCCGGGCTGGCCCTGACGCGCATTGACGCCGACGAGGCCGAGCGGATGCTCGCTCAACTGCGCGAGATGGAACTGGCCGCCGAAATTGGCCCCGAGCCGGATCATGAAATACCTCGATGAATATCGGGATCCCGAACTGGCAAGACGCCTGCTGGAAACCATCACGCGCACCGTCTCTCGTCCCTGGACCTTGATGGAGGTCTGTGGCGGACAGACCCACAACCTGTTGCGCAGCGGCATTGAAAGCCTCTTGCCGGTCGGGGTGCGCCTGGTGCATGGGCCAGGATGTCCAGTCTGTGTCACTCCGCTTGAACTGATCGATCGCGCCCAGGTGCTGGCAGCCCGTCCCGAGGTCCTCTTCTGTTCCTTTGGCGATATGCTTCGCGTCCCCGGTTCGCAGACGGATCTCCTCCATGTTCGCGCCCAGGGAGGAGACGTGCGCGTCGTTTATGCTCCGCTTGATGCCGTGCGCATTGCTCAGGAAAATCCCACACGGCAAGTGGTCTTCTTCGCGGTTGGCTTTGAAACCACGGCGCCGGCAACAGCGCTGGCAGTCTGGCAGGCGCGCCAACTGGGGCTGACGAACTTTTCCATGCTGGTTTCGCACGTGCTCGTCCCGCCGGCGATGGAGGCCATTCTCTCGTCTCCGGGGAATCGGGTGCAGGGTTTCCTGGCTGCCGGCCATGTCTGTACCGTGATGGGCTTCGAGCAATATCACGCGCTGGCGGAACGCTTCCGTGTGCCAATCGTTGTCACTGGGTTTGAGCCGGTCGATTTGCTCGAAGGCATCTGGATGACACTCCGGCAACTGGAAGAAGGGCGGCACGAGGTGGAAAATCAATATGTACGGGCGGTGCAACGTGCAGGGAACCGCCGGGCGCAGGAGATCGTGGCGGAGGTCTACGAGATCTGTGATCGGCCCTGGCGTGGGTTGGGGGTGATACCGCGCAGCGGCCTGCGCTTGCGTGCTGCGTTTCGCTCCTACGACGCCGAGCAGCGCTTCCCGCTTGGGAACCTGACAGTGATCGAACCGCCGGAATGTCGGAGCGGAGAGGTTCTCCAGGGACTTCTGCGACCGCCCGAATGCAGCGCTTTTGGCACGCGCTGCACGCCGGATCATCCCCTGGGCGCGCCGATGGTCTCCAGCGAAGGCGCCTGTGCCGCTTACTATCACTATGGACGGGTGAATCACGCGGAACCAACGGAGTCCTTGCACCCAGCCAGAAACGACCGCCACCATGTCGGATGACAATCCCCTGTCACTGGCCTGCCCCGTCCCGGCTCCTGCTGGCGCCCAGATCCTCCTGGCGCATGGCGAGGGAGCAGGATTGACGCGGCGTCTGATTCGCGAACTTCTGCTGCGCGAGCTGGATAATCCCTACCTCCGTCTCCTTGGCGATGGCGCGGTATTGCCGCCCGTGGAAGGCGCACTGGTGGTCACCACCGATAGTTCCGTGGTGAGCCCTCTTTTTTTCCCGGGCGGAGATATTGGCAAACTGGCGGTTCACAGCGCCATCAACGATCTGGCTGTCTCTGGGGCGGAACCGCTTTATCTGACCCTGGCCCTGATCCTGGAGGAAGGACTGCCGCTGGCCACGTTGCAGCGCGTGGTGAAAAGCGTCGCTGAGGCTGCCTGTGCCTGTCGCATCCCGATTGTGACTGGCGATACCAAGGTGGTGGCGCGCGGTCAGGCAGACCAGCTGTATCTCACCACCACAGGAGTGGGGCGACTGCGGCCAGGGGTCGAGCTTGGAGCGCGCAGGATCCAACCGGGAGATGTGATCCTGGTGAGCGGACCACTCGCCGACCACGGCCTGGCCATTCTGGCGGCACGCGAGAATCTTGGGTTTGAGCCTCCGCCCCAAAGTGACACCGCCCCGGTGCATGAGTTGGTGGCGGAACTTCTCACCACAACCGAGGTGCATTTTCTACGTGATCCCACCCGGGGAGGAGTCTCTGCGGTGCTCCACGAACTCGTCGAGGCGACGGGATTCACGATGATTGTGGACGAGGCCAATCTGCCTCTGAGTGACTGCACGCGCGGAGTCTGTGAGTTACTTGGTCTCGATCCGCTCCACATCGCCAACGAAGGGAAGGTGGTGGCGGTGGTTGCGGCAAACGCCACAGATCGCGCGCTTCAGGCGCTTCAGGCCCACCCCCTGGGGCGGCACGCGGCCGTGATTGGGCGTGTCACGGGAGACCGGCCCCCGGCCGTGCTGGTGCGCAGTAATCTGGGGCAATTGCGGCGATTGGAGGAACCGCGCGGGAGCCCGTTACCGCGCATCTGCTAAAGCCATCCCGCATGATGAACGGGTGCCACTTGGCCTTGCCACCACGTCCCTGCATGGGCTATACACCTTGATCTGTACTGGGCACAGTCTGTCCTCGTTGCGCCATTTCCTGTCCAGTTCCCACTCATCCGCCAGGCGAGCTCTCTTTGCGACCACCTCTCGGCAATGACTGGGATTCCCCTGTGTGATCCAGGGTTCGAGGGACCAGCTGGTGGCTCACAACGTGCTGGAAAAGCAGGCCACGGTGTTGTCGCCGTGGCGCTGGCTGTACTGGCCGAGTTTGTTCCTGGGGCTGGGGTGTGCCTATGCCATCGTGATGCTCTGGCCCTACCTGGTCGAGCAGCGACTGCGCCTGCGCTACACGGTTGGCCTGATGATCCTGACGGCGCTCGCCCTGGGTGGGCTAGGAGTCGCCACTCCTCCGGTGTTGCGTCGGCAAGGGAAACAGCGATTCCTCTTTGCACATCTCGTCCTCGCGCTGGTGACAGGGGTATGTCTTCTTGTCCTTCGTGTTGGTCTGGATCAAGTGATCCCCCCCTGGCCAAACTGCGATCTCCGGCCCATCGTTCCCCTTGATTTCAGCGCGCGCAAAACTCCGGGTGCCAGGCCAGGTGTGCTCGATTTCTATCCCTGGTTCAGCACGCCGATGAACTCCTGGGGACAGCGCGACCTGGAACGGTCATTCCCCAGGGTTCCAGGGGTAAATCGGATCGTTTTTATCGGAGATTCCTTTCTGGAAGGGGTGATGTGCCGTTATCCTCTCCCTCTGCTCACGGAGTTGAAATGGCGTGGTGAATCCAGTGAACCGATTGAGTGTGTCAACCTTGGTGTGAGCAGCACGGGGCCTGTGCATTACTACCACCGCCTGGAGCAGGTTGGACGCCTGCTCCATCCCGATGCAGTGTTTCTCTTCCTTTATGCAGGGAATGATTTTCTTCATCCCGAGGATGCCTACCATCCAGACCGTGCGAACCGGTTGACGGCGTGGGTGCGCGAACGCCCCTTACCCTCGCTCCTTGGTGAACTCTCCCCACGCACCACCTGGTGGATCGTGAATCGTTTTCACCTGAGCGAATACGGACGGGGGGTAAAAGAAGTCGCGCACGAGTTTGACGATCTTTACCGGATGGCTCAGCAACCCTTTGCGGTGGGAGTGCACCAGCTGAGCGAGCACATCCAGCGTCACCACCACCCCGAGTGGTCCGTGGAACAGATCGAGACCGTTCTGCGCCGTGGGGGATCCGGCTTCTGGAAAGAACTGGCCACGCGAACCCAGGACCCGGAGTTTCTTCAGGGGTGGTTGGTCTCGGCCATGCTCCGCTGCGAACTCACTCCTCCTCCCGGTTGGACGCCTCCAAAGGTTCCGCCGGAGTCGGAAGTGGGACCGTGGGTGGCCGCCACCCACAGCTGGATCGAGGCGATCCACACCCGTTGCACGCAACTTGGATTTCCCCTGGTGGTATTCCTCGCTCCCACGGCGGCGGGCGATCCTCATTACGTGGAATACTGGCGACCGTGGCCAGGGTTTCTCTATCGCAGTTGTACTCTGCCACTCGCGCGGCATGTCCTCCTGGTCCGGCGACTGCAGGAGTCAGGCATCTCGTGCGTTGATCTTGCCCCCGTGCTTCGGGGCATCCCGCACACCTACCGCCTGACCGACGGCCACTGGACGGAGGCAGGGCATGACCTGGTTTCCGAGCGCGTCTTGCAGGAGATTCGCACGCTTGACCCCGGCAAGAAGAACCATCCGCCCCAGCAAGGAGATACCAAATGAGCAGGAAGGAACATGCTGGCCGTGGGCATGGTCTGCATCTGTTGGCGGAGATGGCCGCATTGCTGGCTCTGGTGACGTTGGCAGGCTGGTTTATCAATACGTTGCGCCCCGGGGCGGAACAGCGGTTGGTGCTCTCCCAGGCGCTGTCCTGGGCCGGGGGAGGGTTGGTGGTGCTTAGCATCCTCCTTTTTGCCCTGCGCGGACAGAAACCAGGCGATGGACTCTTTCGGCGCATCCGGCGCGGCGTGTTCCGGTTGACACTCCTTGGAGCGATCCTCCTCACCTGCCTGGTTGGTGGGGAAGTGTTTCTGCGCTGGCGTGCGGGGTGGCGGCCAGGTGGCACTGCGCTGGCACAGCAAACCCAGGCCACCAGCAACCCCTATTATTTTGAGCTGGACAAAGCGAAAATCTGGAATCGTCGGTTCTACGCCGCTCGGCGAGACTATTTCGAGAACTGGCCGATTCCGCTCGACTTCTTCGAGAGCGACAAACCAACGCCGCGGAATCTCTATAAACCAGGGCAAAGCTGGACGTTCAAGGGGAACACGCTCCAGAAAGCCGGCGCCGGAGAGCACGTGGATCGTGCCTACAATTCCTGGGGTTTTCGCGGGGCCGATTTTGCGGTGACCAGGCAGCCAGGGACGCTCCGCATTGTGTGTCTTGGTGGGAGTGTCACCGAGGGAATTTGTGCGGAGGATGCGACGTTTCCTGTCGCCCTGGCCAAACAACTCCAGGAGCGCTTCCCGGGGTGTCTCGTGGAGGTGATCAACGCAGGACACCAGGGACAGGGCGTGGACGACCTTCTTGAAATCTGGCGGCAACGGGTGCGTCCGTTGAACCCCGATCTGGTCCTCTTCTACGAGGGATCCAACGATATTTATCTGCGTGATTACTACACCGTTCCAGAGGGAGTCGCTTCCACCAAGCCCAGGCGGACCGCACGCCTGGTGCAACGGAGTTTCCTGCTCCGGATGATCCGGGATCGCATGGGAGAGCCCAATCCTTTGGAGAACGCTCCACCGCACACGTTCAACGACAGTGGCACCAAGCCCTCTGCACAGCACTACAAGACTGGACTGACACAGCTCTGTCAAGAAATTCAGCAGAGCGGAGCGCAAATGGTGTTGACCTCGTTTGTCACACTCGCCCATCCAGGGTTGGAGTTGCAACGAAGCGACAATCCGGCGGTGTACGATTTTCTGCACACGACCCTGGCACCGCTCAGTGCGGACGAGATTGGCCGGGTCTACGCCACTGTCAACCGCTGCTCGGCAGAGGTGGCCAAATCCAATCATGTCCCGTACCTCGATGTTGCTGCCGTGTTTCCGCGTGAGTTGAAGTATTTTCCCTTCGACCTGATTCACCTCAATCGGGATGGCAATCAAACACTCGCCCGATTGTTCGCCGAGGGGCTGCAGCGCGAGGTGCTGGAACAGCAAGGGAAAAGCCTGCGAATCCGCCCCGATGTGCGCATGATGGGGCTTCGATAAACGCTGGCCTGGCTAACCCTTCTCACTCTTTTCAGGCGCGATCATGACAGCCATCCTCGGTCTCTCTGCGTATTATCACGACTCTGCTGCCGCACTCGTCGTCGACGGGGAGATTGTGGCAGCGGCGCAGGAAGAGCGATTCACGCGCAAAAAGCATGACGCAGGGTTTCCCACCCACGCCATGCAGTATTGCCTGGATGAAGCCGGGGTGGCGATTGAGCAGCTGGACCACGTTGTCTTTTATGACAAGCCACTGACCAAGTTCGAGCGCTTGCTGGAAACGTATCTGGCCTACGCCCCGGTTGGATTTCGCTCCTTTCGAGAAGCGATGCCGTTGTGGCTACGCGAAAAACTCCACCTCCCGCGTGAACTGGATCGGCATCTCCACCAGCGCTACCACGGGCGATATCTCTTTCCCGAGCACCATGAAACTCATGCGGCCAGCGCCTTCTTCCCTTCGCCTTTTGATGAGGCAGCCATTCTTACCATCGACGGGGTAGGGGAATGGTCCACGACCAGTTGGGGGATCGGGCGAGGCAATCGCATCGAATTGAGCCACGTGCTCCGATTCCCGCACTCGCTTGGTCTGCTCTATTCGGCTTTCACTTACTACACCGGGTTCAAGGTCAACTCTGGCGAATACAAGGTGATGGGGTTGGCCCCCTACGGGCAGCCAGTGTATCGAGATCTCATCCTCAAGCATGTGCTCGATCTCAAGGAAGATGGATCCTTCCGCCTGGATATGAGCTATTTCAACTACTGCCAGGGGTTGACCATGACCTCTGAAAAGTTTCATCGCTTGCTTGGTGGTCCGCCCCGGTCGCCAGAAACGTGGGTAACTCAACGAGACATGGATCTGGCTGCCAGCATTCAGGCGATTACTGAGGAAATCATGCTCCGCATAGCGCGACACCTGCGCAAACAGACGAGGATGAAGAATCTGGTGCTCGCCGGAGGCGTGGCGCTCAACTGCGTTGCCAACGGGCGGATCTTGCGTGAGACGGATTTCGAGAACGTGTGGATACAGCCCGCGGCGGGAGATGCCGGGGGAGCACTGGGAGGTGCTCTTTTTGTCTGGCATCAACTTCTGGATCAGCCGCGCACTCCACGCACCAAGGATAGCCAGAAAGGTTCTTTTCTTGGACCCGCCTACGACGATGACACCCTCGCCGCGGTTCTTGAACAGCACGGTGTCGTCTACCACACGTGCGCCAGCGAGGACGATCTCTGTCAGGAAGTCAGCCGGCTTCTGGCCGAGGAGAATGTGGTTGCCTGGTTCCAGGGACGGATGGAGTTTGGCCCGCGTGCTCTGGGCAGCCGGAGCATCCTGGGCGATGCCCGCAGTCCACGGATGCAATCGGTGATGAATCAGAAAATCAAGTTCCGTGAATCGTTCCGCCCCTTTGCCCCCATCGTGCTGCGTGAGCACGCCCATGAGTATTTTGAGATGCGGCACGAGGAAGACAGCCCTTATATGCTCCTTGTGGCCCCGGTACGCCAGGAAGTCCGCATCCCCTCCAACCCCGACCAGGATGCTGCCTTTGGCATTGATCGCTTGAACCAGCCTCGGTCGCTCATCCCGGCGGTCACCCATGTGGATTATTCCGCCCGTGTCCAAACCGTGGATCGCGAGCGGCATCCCCTGTTGCACCGCTTGCTGCGCTGCTTTCAGCGACGCACAGGAGTGCCCGTCCTCATCAATACCAGCTTCAATGTACGCGGAGAGCCGATTGTCTGTACTCCTCACGATGCGCTCCGCTGCTTTCTCGCCACCGAGATGGACGTCCTTGTTCTGGGGAGACAGATCGTCCACAAACGCGATCAGAAACGAGTGAGCGCGGCAGCGCGCGCGCAGCATCTGGCCCAGTTTCAGCTGGATTGAAAGCGCGCCCCTGCCAGGGGGACGTTGTTGCACGGGGATAGAGGAGAACCGAACCATGGCACTTGTCCGCATCAACTGGGAACCCGAGGATCGCCAGTTACGTCAGTTTGGCCAGTTGTGCCTGGTGCTGTTTCCCTTGCTCGCCTGGAGCGGGACGGCTCATGCCTCCATGCCGATTCGCCAGGGTTGGACCGTGGCGCTGGCAATGGTTGGAGCGCTCCTCGCTGTGGTTGGAACGGTTTGTCCCCAGCGGTTGCGGCTGCTGTATCTTGGTCTGTGTTTGGCGGTCCATCCCCTTGGTGTGCTCACAAGCGAAATCATCCTCCTCCTGCTTTTCTACGGAGTTTTTACTCCCCTTGCTGTTCTGTTTCGCGTGCTGGGCCGCGATGCACTCCAACGCCAATTCGATCCCCAGGCGCAGACTTACTGGGAGCCACGCCAGGGCGTCACCTCGCCCAGCCGTTATTTTCGGCAGTATTGAAGGCCAACCCGGAAAGGGAGGATCCATGTCGCTGACCAGACAGGAATTCGAGAAGGCGAATCAGGAAGGACGCGCGTCGTTCCTGGGCGAGTTTGTCGGTTATTTGAAGGAAAATCGCAACTGGTGGTTGATTCCCATTCTGGTTGTGCTCGCGCTCGTTGGCGTGCTGGTGCTTCTCTCCAGTAGCGGAGCCGCGCCGTTTATCTACACCCTGTTTTGAGACGGGGTCGATGATTCGCTGCGCGAGGGGATGCCGCTCTCCCCTCGCGATCCCTTTTCCTTTCGCATTTTTCCCCGGCTTCACTCCGTTCCCCCTTCTTGCCACACCGTGATAGAATCAATCCCTGGCAACGCAACGACACGGTTGAGGACCACTCGATGAGGCGAGAGATTACCCAGGGGACGACGTTAACCTATCTCACCGTCTTGCCTCAGGATTATAAAGACGATAAAAGCTATCCGCTTATTCTTTCTCTCCATGGCTATGGCGCGAACAAGGACGACCTGGCCGATCTGGCTCGTGTGATTGATCCGCGCGGCTATCTCTACGTCTTCCCCGATGCCCCGCAGGAAGCGTTTGCAGGGATCGATCCCTCTGCACGGGCCTGGTATGAACGCGGGGGAGACGAAACCCCGGAGGCGGTCGCCGATGCGCTTCACGCTCTCGATGGGCTGGTGAACGAGATCATGGCACGGTATCGCGTGCCCGAGCTGCAGGTGCTTCTGCTTGGCTTCTCCCAGGGAGGGGCGATGGCGTTGCGCTACGGTCTGCCGCGCCCCGAGCGGTTCGCCGGGCTGGTCGTTCTGAGCGGCTCGCTCCGACGCGTCGAGGATCTCAGGTCAACGCTCCCACCCCAGCGTCGCCAACCGATCTTCATTGCCCACGGGCGCACCGATGCCCTGGTTCCGCTGGAATGGAGCCGCCAGGTGGTCGCCTTTCTGCAGGCGGAACGTTATCATCCGATGTACAAGGTCCATGCGATGGGTCATCACATCACGCCGCAGTTGATCACGGAGTTGCGCACCTGGATCCGTGGAGTTTTACGACCTGCGAAGATAGAATAATGGAGGAGCCCGAGGATTGGCGTGACAATCGTCTGGGCGAGCCATGCGCCTCGCTGGGATGCTCCTCGTGCATGGCTCCAGCCATTCCCTGGCGAATGGTCTGCTCCCGGTTCTCCCTCTGGCCGAGTTGCCAGCCGCACAAGGATCGTGCTCGATGCAGCGACGAGGAATGCCATGAAGCGTGCGACCCCTGCGTGGGCAGAGTGTGCCACCCGCTACTTGCTCGGCGTGGAACGCCTGTTCTGGGCCGATGGTATCGCGGTGGAACTGCCAGCCTCGACGAACGAGGCGCCGGCTGACACCCGCCCTGAAGGTACTCCCACGGAACAGGAGAAGGTGTCGGTCCAGGCCAGTGTCTGGCAGGAGGCCGCCCCGGCCCCGCTTCCTGAACCCCTTCCCGCAGCCTCTCTGGTGCAAACGACCGCCTCCAGCCTGTCTCCGACGGACCCTTTACTCCAGGCCGCGCAGTTCCTCGGCAATCAGGAAACGAGCATCCTGATCACCCCGGTTCGTCCCGACGAGGTCTCGGCAGGCGAAACTTCCTCCAAGAAGCAAGAGATCGATCAGGTCTTCACCGAGTGGGAATAAGTAGTGGTTGCACGGACTCGACTGGGATAGCTCCTCGCTCCAGCTCGTGGCTTCAAGCACGGATGATCCGGCCATGATGACGGTCAAGAATGCGTTGTTCCTGGGGCTCGCGCTGGTGAGCCTGGGGTTTATCCTCACCTGGGTGATCCTGGCGCGCACGAGAAGGACTCCTGCACTGAGCGACGAGAAGACATCGCTCTGGTATCACGCCCTGGTGGGGCTGATCCTCGGCTTTTTCGATACGCTTGGCATCGGCAATTTTGCGCCCACCACATCGGCGATCAAGATGCGTGGTTCACTCCCCGACGAGAAGATCCCCGGGACGCTGAATGTTGGTTACGCGCTTCCCACAGTCACCCAGGCGTTTATTTACCTCTCCATTATCGAGGTGGAGGTGTGGACACTGGTATTGATGATCCTGGCTGCGGTTCTGGGGGCGTGGCTGGGGGCGGGCGTGGTGGCGCGGTGGCCCAGGCGTCGGATTCAGGTGGGGATGGGGCTGGCGCTTCTCGGGGCGGCGGTGCTCCTGGTGCTGGCGCAATTCAAGGTTGGTCCTCCCGAGGGGACCGCCCGGACGCTCACCGAGACAACACTGGGGCTGGCGCTGCTGGGGAACTTCCTCCTGGGCGCTCTGATGACGGTGGGAATTGGTTTGTATGCTCCGTGCCTCATCATGGTGAGTCTGCTGGGAATGGACCCCAAGGCGGCGTTTCCAATCATGATGGGTTCGTGTGCGTTTCTGATGCCGATTGGCGGGGTGCGCTTTATTCGCGCGGGGAGCTACAGCCTCAGCACGGCCTTGACCTTGACCTGCACCGCCATCCCCGGGGTGCTGGTCGCTGCCTTCCTGGTCGGGGAGATGGATCTGAGAGCGGTTCGGTGGCTGGTGATTGTCGTGGTTGTCCTGACCGCAGGGATGATGCTGCGCTCGGCATGCACCCCGCAACGAAACGCATGAGACTTAGAATTGCCCCGCGCCCTGGGTGAGGAGCTCGGCGGCGACACGTTGGCCCATTTGCTCCGCCTCGGCGATCGGCCCGGAGCAGGAGGCTTCCAGACGTTTGCTCCCATCGACGGGGAGGACGGCGGCCCGAATGGTCAGTGTGCCTTCCTGAACCGTGGCACTTGCACCCATCGGCACCTGACACCCCCCGCCCATCCCGCGGAGAAAGCCGCGTTCCGCCAGGACCTGGGCGTGGGTTGATTGATCGTCCAGGGACTGGAGGATGGCGCGCGTGGGGGAATCGTCCGCGCGGCATTCCAGGCCGAGCGCGCCCTGCCCCACGGCGGGTAACATCCATGAGGGATCGAGGATCTCGGTGATGCGCTCGGCCAACCCGAGTCGTTTGAGCCCGGCTTCCGCGAGGATGGTGGCATCCAACCCCTGCTCCTCCAGCTTGCGCAGCCGTGTTTCCACATTCCCGCGCAGATCGATCAGGCGCAGATCCGGTCGGCGATGCAGCAGCTGGGCTCGTCGGCGGAGACTGCTGGTGCCCACGATCGCTCCGGGGGGAAGATCGTCAAAGCGACGATGCCGGAGCGACACCAGCACGTCACCGGTCGGCCCGCGGGGTGGAACGGCGGCCAGAACCAGTTCGGGAGCGGGGGTTGTGGGGAGATCCTTCAGGCTGTGCACGGCAATTTCAACCGCGTGAGCAAGGAGGGCACGCTGGATTTCCTTGGTAAAGACGCCGTCTCCACCGATCTGGGAAAGGGCCACATCGCGAATGATATCGCCCTGAGTTTCGATCAGAACGAGCTCCACGGCGCGCGGAGCCACCAGGGGACGTAGCCGATCGGCAATGTGGTTGGCTTGCCAGAGCGCCAGCGGACTGCCGCGCGTACCAATTCGGAGAGGTGTGCTCATGACGTGGCCGCGTTCAGGGTCTGTAGTTGTCGACGAAGCTGAGCGCTCAGGTCGAGCCGTGCCACGCGCCCTTGCAAGCGCTGGCGCTCGGCGGGGTCCTGGTCAGCGCGCTCAAGGGCGAACCACACGGGCCGCAACCGATCCGGGTCGTCGGCACTGCGAGGGAAGAGGTGCCAGTGCAGGTGCGGGACCTGGTTGCCCAGCAGCTCATAATTCAGCTTGTGCGGATGGGTGACCGCCTCAATGGCGCGCGCCAGCAGGCACATCTCGTTCAGATACCCCTGGCGTGCGGAGTCGCTCAACTGGCTCAACTCGGTGGCATGCTGGCGCGCGATCAGCACACAGTAGCCTGCGTAGAACTGCCAGGGGCCAAGGAGCGCGACGGAGTGCGGAAAGGTCCACACGTGCTCCTCGGCCGTGAGTTGATCCCGGTTCGCCACCTTGTCGCAAAACGGACACGCCATCGTCGGCCTCCCTGGCTCATCCTAGAGCGCGGGCGCCGTTCTGTCACGGCGTCCCGGTCGGCTATTGCTGAGACACCCGTTCCTTTTTGCGGCGCGGGGGGAGATGGGTGGACATCCCATGGGCCACCTCGGCCCCCTCGAAGAGGGTTTCCGAGAGGGTGGGGTGAGGGTGAATGGTCAGCGCCAGATCGCGCGCGGTCGCTCCCATCTCGATGGCGAGCACCCCTTCGGAGATCATCTCGCCCGCATCCTTGCCACAGATGCCGATGCCCAGCACCCGATCGCTTGCCTTGTCGAGGATCAACTTGGTCAGCCCCTCGGTGCGGCCCAGGGTTTCGGCGCGTCCGGAGGCCGCCCAGGGGAACCGAGCGATCTCGACCTCGAGCCCGCGAGACTCGGCCTCGGTCTGCGTCAGGCCACACCAGGCGAGTTCCGGATCGGTGAAAACCACTGCAGGGATGGCCTGGTAGTCGATCTTCACCTTCTCGCCGGCGATCACCTCCACGGCAACCTTTCCCTCGTAGGCGGCCTTGTGAGCCAGCATCGGTTCGCCTGCCACATCGCCGATGGCGTAGATGTGATCCTGCGAGGTTTGACACTGTTCATTGACGACGATAAAGCCGCGTTCGCGTGTGCGCACTCCGGCCAGTTCCAGACCCAGATTGCGACTGCTGGGAGTGCGTCCCACGGCAATGAGCACACGGTCGAACATGGGCGAGGGCTCGGCCAGGTCCGGTCCTTGTAGATGAGCCCGGATGCCGGCGTCGGTCGACTCCAACTTCAGAACGGTCGTGTTGAGGTAGATGTTCTTGAACAGCCGGGTGAGCCGTTTTTGCAGCGGGACCACCAGATCGCGATCGGCACCGGGCAGGAGGTTCGGGGTCATCTCCACCACGGTGACCGAGCAGCCCAGCGCCGCATATACGTAGCCGAGTTCCAGGCCAATATAGCCCCCGCCGATGACCAGCAAGGAACCCGGCACTCCCTGAAGCTGAAGCGCCTCGGTCGAGGTCATCACGCGTGGATCCTGCAAAGCGATCGCCTGCGGACGCGCCGGAACCGATCCCGTGGCAATGATGCAGTTCTGGAACCGATGGCGTGACCCATCGGCCAGTTCGAGCGTTTCCGGATCCACAAACTGAGCGCGCCCGGCCAGGTAATTCACATTGCGGGTTTTGCACAGTCCGCTGAGGTTGCTCGCCAGCTTCCCGACGACCTGCTGCCAGTGGCTGCGCACCTCGTCGATCGCGATGCGGGGCGGCTCGAAGTGAATGCCAAAGCGGGCTGCGTCGCGTGCGTCGGTGATCAACTTGGCGGCGTGCAGCAACGCCTTGGAGGGGATACACCCAACATGCAGACAGGTTCCGCCCGGTTTGGGCATCTCATTGATCAGAGTGACCTTCATCCCCTTGTCGGCGGCCAGGAAGGCGGCTGCATAACCCCCCGGTCCTCCGCCAAGGACGATCAGATCATGGTCGACCACATCAGGCATGGAGAAATTCCTTGACAGAGCCACGAACGAGGTTCGGCCTCAACTCTTGAGCAACATCATCCAGGGATTTTCGAGCATCTCGGCGAGGAAACGGGTGAAGCGGGCGGCGGCGGCCCCGTCGATGACGCGGTGATCGTACGACAGGGAGAGGGGCATCATCAATCGGGGGACCACCTCGCCCTGGCGAATCACCGGCTGCACCTTGCTACGCGAGAGTCCCAGGATGGCAACTTCCGGCCAGTTGACGATCGGGGTGAAGCCAGTTCCGCCAATCCCGCCGAGGTTGGTGATGGTGAAGGTTCCGCCGGTCATGTCGGCCTTCCCTTGCCGCGCTTTCTCAGCGGTCTCCTGCAACTCCCCCGCGAGTTGTTCCACGCTCTTTTTGTCGACGTTGCGAATCACCGGGACGAGCAAGCCACGTTCGGTATCGACGGCGACGCCAATGTGATAGTACTGCTTGCGCACCAGGTGATTGTTGGCCAGGTCGAGACTGCTGTTGAACGTTGGATACTGCTTCAGCGCAATCGCCACGGCCTTGAGGACAAAGGCGGTCACCGTCAGCTTCGGTCCCTTGCTGTCGCGCGATTTGCGAAACGCTTCCAGTTCGGTGATGTCCGCCTCATCGTGCTGGGTGACATGGGGAATCAACGACCAGGCACGGCTCATTTGCTCCGCAGTCAGTTTGCGGATGGTGCTGAGCGGTTCGCGTTCAATGGGACCGAACGTCTCAAAACGGGGCAAGGGGGGGATGGCGACTCCGGCCTTGCCCGCGGGCGCCCCGGCGGCCAGTTGCTTGATGTAGGCGGTCACGTCCTCGGGAGTGATCCGCCCCTTGCGTCCGGTTCCGCGCACATACTCCAGGTTGATGCCGAACTCGCGCGCCAGCCGCCGGGTGGCAGGACCGGCATAGATAGCCCCACTCGTTTCGCTGGGCGCTTCCATCACTGCAGCGGGTGCACTGACCGGGAGCGGTGCAGGAGGCAGAGGGGGCGGGGGAGTACTGGGGCGGGGCGGCTCCACGGCACGCGGAGGTTCCGGAGGGGGTGTCTCGGTTGGGGGAGTCGGTTTCGGCTCGGGTGGTGGCGCCGCGGGTTCGCCTGCGCTGGCCTCGATGGTGCAAAAAATCTGGTTTACCTTGATCTTATCCCCGGCCTTGACGCGCATCTCGCCAATGCGCCCGGCCACAGGAGAGGGGACATCGATCGTGGCCTTGTCCGCCTGGACCTCCAGCAACGGTTGGCCCGCAGTCACCTGAGCGCCCGGCTTGACCAGCACAGCGTTCACCTCGACGGTGTCGACATTCTCCTTCAAGGCGGGCAACGGAATCTCTGTCATGCGTGTAAAACTCACGGGTTGGAGGGCCCGGACCAGCGCCAGCGGCGCCAGTCCGGGAAAATCGCACGAGACGGCTTTACGACCGGGCAGGGTCAGAGGAAGACCTGGAGAGAGCCCGGTCGAGGGAAACCGCCCATCCTGGCGGCGAAGGTCAGGCCCGCACGGGATCCACCTTGTTGGGGTCGATCTTGAGCGTTTCAATCGCTTCCTGACAGACCGCGGGCTTGAGCGCGCCCCGCCGGGCCAGTTGCGTGAGAGCCGCCAGGGTGATGCACTCGGCATCGACTTCAAAGTGGCGACGTAACGCCGCCCGGGTATCACTGCGGCCAAAGCCATCGGTCCCCAGCGGATAGAGTCCGCCCGGCACCCAGCGCTGAATCATTTCCGGGAGGGACTTCATGTAGTCGGTGACTGCGACGAAAACCCCTTCTTCCTTGCCCAGCGTCTTCTCCAGATAGCTCTGGCGTGGCTTCTCGGTGGGATGGAGGAGATTCCAGCGTTCGACCTCAAGGGCTTCGCGGCGCAACTCCTTGTAACTGGTCACACTCCACACGTCGGCAGCCACATTGAATTGCTCCGCGAGCAATTCCTGAGCCCGGAGGGCGTGCGGAAGGAGAGGACCGCTGCCGAGCAGATGAACGCGCGGCAACTTGCTCTTTTTGGTCGCCGCGCGCAGCCGGTACATCCCCTTGAGGATGCCTTCCTCGGCACCTTCGGGCATGGGGAGCATCGGGTAATTGTCGTTGTAGAGCGTGATGTAGTAGAAGACGTCTTCCTTGCACTCCTCGTACATTCGGCGGATCCCTTCGCGGAAGATGACCGCCAGTTCATAGGCATAGCCCGGATCGTAGGCGAGCAGATTCGGCACGGTCGAGGCGAGGATATGGCTGTGCCCGTCCTCGTGCTGCAACCCTTCGCCATTCAGAGTGGTACGACCGGCAGTGGCCCCAAGAAGGAAGCCTCGGGTGCGCATGTCGGCGGCCGCCCAGATCAGGTCGCCGATGCGCTGGAAGCCGAACATCGAGTAGTAGGTGAAGAACGGAATCATCGGGATGCCATGGGTGGCATACGCGGTCCCGGCAGCGATGAACGATGACATCGAGCCGGCCTCGGTGATCCCCTCCTCGAGAATTTGCCCATCCTTGGCCTCGCGATAGGCAACCACCATCTTGTCATCGACCGGGACATAGCGCTGGCCCACGCTGGAGTAAATCTTGAACGTGGAGAACCACGGATCCATGCCGAAGGTACGCGCCTCGTCGGGGATAATCGGCACGATCCATTTGCCGAGCGTCTTGTCCTTGAGGAGGGTGGTGAGCATGTCCATCACGACCATGGTGGTCGAGGGGGCATCCTTTCCGCTCCCCCTGGTGTAGCGCTGGACAAAGGCCTCGCCGGGCGCGGGCAACTTTTCGCAGCGCACCACGCGCGCGGGCAACGCTCCCCCCAGAGTCTGGCGGCGCTCCTTCATGTAGCGAATCTCGGGGGAATCCTCGGCGGGCTTGTAAAAGCGGGCCTCGGCCACATCGTCGTCGGAGAGGGGTAACGCGAAGCGGCTGCGAAATTCCTTGAGGTGCTCGGTTTTGACCTTCTTCTGCTGATGGGTGGTGTTCATCCCCTCGCCGGCCTCACCCAACCCATAACCTTTGACAGTGGCAGCCAGGATGACCGTGGGAGAGCCGCGATGTTCCACCGCAGCCTTGTAGGCGGCGTAAACCTTGACGGGGTCGTGACCGCCGCGTTTGAGCTTGGCGATCTGGTCATCGCTCAGGTGGGCGACGAGTTTGCGCAGTTCGGGATATTTGCCGAAGAAGTTCTCGCGGATGTAGGCACCGGATTCGACGGTGTACTTCTGCAATTCACCATCGACCACCTCGTTCATGCGCTGGACCAGCAGGCCGCTCCGGTCGCGTTCGAGCAGATCATCCCATTCGCTCCCCCAGATAACCTTGATGCAGTTCCAGCCAGCCCCGCGGTAGGCGGCCTCCAGCTCCTGGATAATCTTGCCATTGCCGCGAACCGGGCCATCAAGCCGTTGCAGATTGCAGTTGATGACCACGATCAGGTTGTCGAGGCGCTCGCGGGAGGCGAGGGTAAGCGCACCCAGCGTTTCGGGTTCGTCGGTTTCCCCATCGCCGAGGAAGCACCAGACGTGGTTGAAGCCCTCGGTTTTCTTCAGCCCCCGATGTTCGAGGTAGCGGTTGAAGCGGGCCTGGTAGATGGCCATGATCGGCCCTAACCCCATCGACACCGTGGGAAACTGCCAGAAAGTGGGGAGCAGCCAGGGATGCGGATAGGAGGACAACCCGCCCTCAGGCATCAATTCGCGGCGGAAATTCTCCAGGTGCCGTTCGTCGAGACGCCCTTCGAGAAAGGCGCGGGCGTACATTCCGGGGGAGGCATGGCCCTGGAAATAGACCTGATCGCCGCCTCCGGGAGAGTCCGGCCCGCGGAAAAAGTGCGTCTGACCGATCTCGTACAGGGTTGCCGAGGAGGCAAAGGTGGCGATATGCCCCCCGAGGGTGCCATCGAGCTGATTGGCCTTCACGACCATGGCCATGGCATTCCAGCGGACCAGACTCTTTATGCGCCTTTCCAGATCGCGATTGCCTGGAAAAGGCGGTTGCTTGCTGGGCGGAATCGTGTTGATGTAAGGGGTATTGGCGGTGAAGGGCAGCGAGACGCCATCACGCAGAGCCCGGCGTTCGAGCTGACTGAGCAGATAGGCAGCACGCTCGTTGCCATTCGTTTGCAGGACCGATTCCAGCGATTCGATCCACTCGCGCGTTTCTGTGACGTCCACGTCCCCGTTGGTACCGTTACTGCCCAGCAGGTGTTCGGACTTCATCGCAAGGACTCCACAATGCAGGCTCCAACCAGGCCGGGGAGGGCCATCAAGTCTTCCAGTCACCCTTTTTATTGTACGAGGGCGAGCGGTAAGGACCAACGCATCGCCTCGGGGTGTTCCCCGACCCGCCCCTTCGCCCGGAGCGGTTCCCATCCTTCGGGTTGGAGAACTCCCACAAACTACGACAGACACACTTGCCTGTCCGGGGGAACTTTCTGCAATCCGTCGCACACTTTCTTGTATGGCCCTCTCTCCTGGTATACAATCAACCTTTGGAAGTGGCTGGATTGGCTCTTCCTCCCTCCAGCGCTGTCTCTCCCCGTTTGTCCCAGCAACAACCAGCAAGGGCCCTCCGATGTTTAGACCAACCCTTCCCCGGCTTGTGCCCATCGCTGTCGTTTGTGGCCTCGGCATCCTCGCCTCGACGGGGCCGGGGCAGCCGGCGCGTCCGACAACGACCGCCGCGGCTCCCAAACAGCCGGCGATTGATTTCAGCCGCCAGATTCGTCCCATTCTGTCGGAGAACTGTTTCGCCTGCCATGGGCCAGACGAGAAACAGCGCAAGGCCAAGTTGCGCTTTGATGTCAAGGAAGGCGCCTTCGCCGAGTTGCGGGGCGGACATCATGCCATCGTCCCGGGCAACCTCGACGAGAGCACCTTGATTGAACGCATTAGCGCCGATCCCGATTCGGCCGGTCTCATGCCCCCCGCCAAAAGCCACAAGAAACTCACCCCGGAGCAGATTGCCCTCCTCAAGCGCTGGGTGAAGGAAGGGGCCAACTGGTCCGAGCACTGGGCGTTTATCCCGCCCAAACGACCGGCCTTGCCCAGGGTCAAGCAGGCCGCCTGGCCGCGCAATCCGGTCGATGTGTTCATCCTCGCCCGGCTGGAAGAGGAAGGGTTGCAGCCCAGCCCCGAAGCCGACAAGGTTACCCTGATTCGTCGGCTCACTCTTGATCTGACCGGGCTTCCCCCCACTCCTGCCGAGGTCGATGCCTTCCTCGCAGACAATTCCGCCGAGGCGTACGAGAAGGTGGTGGATCGCCTGTTGAAATCGCCGCGCTTTGGCGAACACATGGCCCGCTACTGGCTCGACGCCGCCCGCTATGGCGACACGCACGGGTTGCACCTCGATAACTACCGGGAAATGTGGCCCTACCGCGACTGGGTCATCAAGGCATTTAACGATAACAAGCCGTTCGATCAGTTCCTGGTCGAACAGCTGGCGGGGGATCTCCTGCCCAATGCCACACTCGAGCAACAGATTGCGACGGGATTCCTCCGCTGTCATGTGAGCACCGCCGAGGGGGGCTCGATTGAGAAGGAAGTCTACGTTCGCAACGTGGATGACATTGTCGAGACCAATGGCACCGTGCTCATGGGGCTCACCATGACGTGCTCCCGATGCCACGATCATAAATTTGACCCCATCACACAGAAGGATTTCTACCAGCTCTTCGCCTTCTTCAACAACAATGATGGCCCGGCGATGGACGGCAACCGCAAGGATCCGGCACCGGTCGTCCGCGTCCCCACCCCCGAGGCACAGAAGCAGATCGCCGACCTGCTGGCCAGGGCAGCCGATGCTGAAAAACGCCGCAGCGCCCGGGGCGCTCAGGTGAACGACGCCTTCAAGACCTGGCTGGCCGAGGTGGAGAAGAGCCGCCAGGCCACGCCCACGCAACAGGCTCCCACACAGGGGCTGGTGGCCTACTATCCGCTCGATGAGAAGGCTGGCGAGCAGGCAACCAATGCGCGGGGCGGGCAAAAGGTTGTCCACGGGCAGATCAAGGGGAAAGCCAACTGGACACCGGGGAAGATTGGCGGAGGGCTGACGCTCGACGGCAAAACGCACGTCGATCTTGGCAATGTGGCCAACTTTGAGCGCACCGATGCCTTTAGCTACGGCGCATGGGTGAAAACCACCAATGGCGCCGGGACCCCGATTGCCCGGATGGACGACAAGGGCGGACATCGCGGTTATGACCTGTACATCGCCAACGACCAGCCGATGATTCACATCATCAACACCTGGCCGAGCAACGCCCTCAAGGTGGTCGTTCGCAAGAAACTGCCACGCAACGAGTGGACTCACCTCTTTGTGACCTACGATGGGTCGTCGAAGACAAGTGGGGTCAAGGTCTATGTCAACGGCAAGGTTGAGCCCTTTGATGTCGAGCAAGATTCGTTGACCGGGACCACCAAAACACGGGTCAGCACCAAGATCGGCACGCGGACCTATGGCAATCCCCTGGCGGGGCAGGTCGACGAAGTGCGTATCTACCGTCGGGTGCTCACTCCGGCCGAGGTGGCGATCCTGGCGGGAGGCGATCCGCTCGCTCCCCTGGCGCCGATTCTGGCGCTCAAGCCCGAGAAGCGAACCAGGGCACAGCAGGATACCCTCCTCAAGTATTATCTGGATAACCACGATGCCGAGGGGTTGAACCTCGCCAAGGAGGCGGCCAGCTATCG